>NZ_JAUNHR010000023.1:0-7774 GCF_030523875.1 Micrococcus sp.
TCCTCGCAACCTCCTGGAATCCAGGGTGTTGCGAGGACCGCTAGAACCCGCTCGCAGGTGAGGGGCCGCCGTCGTCCGCGGGACGGGAGGCTCAGTCGGCGTCGCCGTCCCCGTCGCCGGCCGGCGGGGCCGCGGGGTCCGAGGCGGGCGCGCCCGATCCGCCCGCGGCGTCCTGCCACACCAGCTGGGCGCCGGCGTGTCCGGCCTGCACGGCGGCCACGGTGTCCGCGATCCCCAGGCCCGCCACCGCGAGGCCGAGCACCAGGAAGAGCGCGGGCCAGCGCTCACCGTACCGCCGGGTGGCGGCGGGGGAACGGTGCCAGAACAGGGCGACCTGCACCAGGAGCACCAGGAAGAGCAGGACGGCCAGGGTGCGGGTGAGCTCGCCGAGCTGGGCGTGGCGCTCCAGCAGTGCCGACTCCTCGCCCAGCGTGTGCTCCAGGTCCTCGCCGGACCAGGTGGCCAGCACGCCGCCCACGGCGGCCACGAAGGACAGGGCCAGGGTGATCGGGGCCGTCCACTGGAACCACCGCCGGGAGAGCAACGAGGGCAGGGCCATGAGGAGCACGAGGGGGACGAGGACCACGGGGATGTGCACCAGGAGCGGGTGCAGCGGAAGGGATGTCATGGCCGGAAGAGTATGACCGGAAGGTGCGGGTCGGGTGCGAGGAACCTGGATTCCATCCCGGAAAAATTCACGTCATGTGAGGTGAGGAACGGCATTCCTTGGTGAGGGCGGCCTCATCCGGGGGCCCGTCGTCCCGAGCCGGGCCGTCGGTGCGGGATAGGGTGCCCGGCATGCCCGTCGACGCCCTGGAGCTGCGCCTGTCCGTCCCGGACGAGGCCCTGGTGCGCGGCGTCTGGGACGCGCTGAGGGACGCCGGGCTGCCCTCCCAGGCCGACCACCGCTCCCCGTCCAACGCCCCGCACATCACGCTGACGGCCGGCTCCGGGCCGGACGGGGTGATCCCGGAGGAGCCGCCCGCGGACCTCGCCCTCGCCGTGGAGCGGCACGCGGCGAACCGCGATCCCGCCGTCTTCCGCCCCTGGATCCCGCACGTCAGCCTGGCCCGCCGGGTCCCGCGGTCGGACCTGGGCGGGGTGCTCGCCGCGGTGGCGCCCCTGCAACCCCGTCGGATCGTGGCCGACCGGCTGCTGCTGTGGCGGCCCGGCCCCCGCACGCTGACGACGTGGGCGACGGCCCCTCACCCGCGCGGGTGAGGGGCCGTCGTCATCGGGGAGGCGGGGCCTCAGGCCTCCTCGGCGGGGGCGAGCTCGACGTCGGAGACGACGAGCTCCTCGCCGCCCTCGGCCAGGGTCAGCTCGGCGACGTTGCCGGCGGCCTTGAGGTCCTCCACGCCGCCGCGCAGGGCCTCGAGCTGGGCCGCGGGCGCGGTGACCGTGGCGGTGCGCACGGCGGTGCGCTGCTTGACCTTCGCCTCGGACTTGGACTTGCGCACGCCGCCCAGGGCCTGGGCCACGACGGACAGCACGAGCGGGTCGCCCTCCGCTGACGCGGCCTCCAGGGCGGCGAGCTCCTCGGCCAGGCCGGGCCACGGGGCACGGTGGACCGAGCCGGTGCGCCACCAGCTCCAGACCTCCTCGGTGGCGAACGGCTGGAACGGGGCCAGCAGGCGCAGCAGGGCGTCCAGGGTGGTGGCCAGGGTGGCCACCACGGAGGCCTGCTCGGCCTCGCCGTGGCCGCCGTAGGCGCGGTCCTTGATCAGCTCCACGTAGTCGTCCGTGAACTGCCAGAAGAAGGACTCGGTCACGTTCAGCGCGCGGGCGTAGTCGTAGCCCTCGAACGCGGCGGTGGCCTGGCG
Source organism: Micrococcus sp. (assembly GCF_030523875.1). Lineage (GTDB taxonomy): Bacteria > Actinomycetota > Actinomycetes > Actinomycetales > Micrococcaceae > Micrococcus. Next base: position 1,824 of record NZ_JAUNHR010000023.1, read on the forward strand.
GACGGTCTCCGTCAGGCGCGCCAGCAGGGCGCGGTCCAGACGGTTCACCACGACGGCGGCGTCCTCGGCCGAGCGCACCACGGCGTCCTGGGTGGCGCCCAGGTTGAGCACGAACTTCGCGGCGTTGAGCAGCTTGATGGCCAGGCGGCGGCCGATCTTCATCTGCGCGACCTCGTAGGCGGTGTCCGCGCCGAGGCGGGCCGAGGAGGCCCAGTAGCGGACGGCGTCGGCGCCGAACTCGTCCAGGATGTCCGTGGGGACCACCACGTTGCCCTTGGACTTGGACATCTTCTTGCGGTCCGGGTCCAGGATCCAGCCGGACAGGGCGGTGTCCGTCCACGGGACGGCGCCGTTGAGGGCATCAGCGCGGACCACGGTGGAGAAGAGCCACGTGCGGATGATGTCGTGGCCCTGCGGGCGCAGGTCGAACGGGAAGACGTTCCGGAAGAACTGCTCGTCCCGGCTCCACCGGCCCACGATCTGCGGGGTCAGCGAGGAGGTGGCCCACGTGTCCAGCACGTCCGGGTCGCCCGTGAAGCCGCCGGGGACGTCGCGCTGGTCCTCGGCGTAGCCGGGGGCGGCCTCGGCAATCGGGTCCACCGGCAGGGCGTCGTCCGCGGGGACGATGGGTGAGTCGTAGACGGGCTCGCCCTCGTCGTCGAGCGGGTACCACACCGGGATCGGCACGCCGAAGAAGCGCTGGCGGGAGACCAGCCAGTCGCCGTTGAGGCCCTCCACCCAGTTCTCGTAGCGGTGGCGCATGTGCTCCGGGTGCCAGGACAGCTCCCGGCCGCGGGCGATCAGGCCCTCGCGGCGGTCGGCGTCGCGGCCGCCGTTGCGGATGTACCACTGGCGGGAGGTGACGACTTCGAGGGGCTTGTCGCCCTTCTCGTAGAAGTTCACGGCGTGCATGATCTTCTTGGGCTCCCCGTCCAGCAGGTCGGCGGCCACGAGCGCGTCCACCACGCCCTGCTTGGCGGAGAAGACGGTCTTGCCGGCCACGGTCTCCTCATAGGCCCTCCGGCCTTCCTCCGAGGTGATCCACTCGGGCACGTCCGCGGCGAACCGGCCGTCGCGGCCGATCAGCGTGCGGGTCGGCAGCTGCAGCTCGCGCCACCAGGTGACGTCGTTGAGGTCGCCGAAGGTGCAGACCATGGCGATGCCCGAGCCCTTGTCTGGCTTGGCCAGGGCGTGCGGGAACACCTCCACCTCCACGCCGTACAGCGGGGAGGTGACGGTCTTCCCGAACAGGTGCTGGTAGCGCTCGTCGTCGGGGTGGGCCACGAGGCCGGAGCAGGAGGCCAGCAGCTCGGGGCGGGTGGTCTCGATGAAGACCTGCTCGCCGTCCGCGGCGGTGAACGCGTAGCGGTGGTAGGCGCCGGGGACCTCGCGGTCCTCGAGCTCGGCCTGGGCCACGGCGGTGCGGAAGGTGACGTCCCACATGGTGGGGGCCTCGGAGAGGTACGCGTCGCCGTCGGCGAAGTTCTCCAGGAAGGCGCGCTGGGAGACGGCGCGGGAGACGTCGTCGATGGTCCGGTAGGTCATGGACCAGTCCACGGACAGGCCCAGGCGGGTGAAGAGGTCCTCGAAGACCTTCTCGTCCTGCACCGCGAGCTCCTCGCAGAGCTCGATGAAGTTGCGGCGGGAGACGACGTCCCAGTCGCGCTGGTTCTTGGCGGGCTTCTCCGGCGGGCGGTAGCCCTCGATGTACGGCTTGGTGGGGTCGCAGCGCACGCCGTAGTAGTTCTGGACGCGGCGCTCGGTGGGCAGGCCGTTGTCGTCCCAGCCCATCGGGTAGAACACGTTCTTGCCGGTCATGCGCTGGAAGCGGGCCAGCACGTCCGTCTGCGTGTAGGAGAACACGTGGCCCACGTGCAGGGAGCCGGAGGCCGTGGGCGGGGGAGTGTCGATCGAGTAGACCTGCTCGCGCGTGGTGTCCGCGTCGAAGGCGTACACGCCCTCCTCGGCCCAGCGGGCGGTCAGCTTCTCCTCGAGGCCCTCCAGGGCCGGCTTGTCGGGGACCGTCACGGCGGCGGTGCTCGGAGCGGTCGATGCGTCGGTGGGCGTGTCTGTGCCCTGCGTGTTCTCAGCCATGCCCCCATCCTCCCATGCACGGGCGACCGGCGCCCCGGCCGACCCGGGCGGCTCAGAGGTCGGCGGCCGTGCGGAAGCCGAGGTGTCCCGTCGCGGAGTCGCGCTCCTGCCGCTGGCGGGCCGGCGGACGGTAGCGCAGGCAGTACTCGGGAGCGCACAGGTGCGAGCCGCCCTTGACCACGAACCCGTCCCGCGGACGGGCCGGCGCGTGCGCCCCGGTGCGGGCGGGCGCGCAGCACGGGGAGGGCGTCGCCGCCTGCGCGGGGGCCCCCTCCGCGGCGGCGCGATGGTCGTCGGACCAGGGGGTGGAGGTCCACTCCCACACGTTGCCGATGGTGTCCACCAGGCCGAAGCCGTTCTCCGGATAGGTCCCGACCGGGGAGGTGCGGGCCCAGCCGTCGTCGCGGGTGTTCACGTACGGGAACGCCCCCTGCCAGGTGTTCGCCGGGTGACGCCCCCCGGGGGACCGCTCGGACCCCCAGGCGTAGGGCTCGGTGCCGTCGCGTCCGCCCCGGGCCGCGTACTCCAGCTCCCGCTCGGTGGGCAGCCGACGTCCCGCCCACGTCGCGTACGCCTCGGCGTCCTCGAGGCAGACCTGCACCACAGGATGGTCGGCGCGGTCGGCCAGCGCGTCGGAGCCGGGGCCCTCCGGGTGCCGCCAGCTGGCACCGGGCACCCAGCGCCACCATCGGGCGGGGTCGTGCAGCGGCACGGGTCCGGCGGTGCCCGTGAACACGAGGGCGCCCGGCTGGATCCCGGAGACGTCCGTGCCGGGGTAGTCCGCCGGGTCGACCGGCCGCTCGGCCACGGTGACATGGCCGGTCTCGGCGACGAACCGGGCGAACTGCGCCACCGTCACCGGAGCGCGGTCCAGGGCGAAGGCCCCGACGGCGGCGCGGTGCGCCGGGCGCTCCTCGGGGTAGAAATCGTCGGAGCCGGCGGTGAACGACCCCGAGGGCACGAGGACCATGCCCTCTGGGACCGCGGCGCCGCCGTCGGCGCGGGGGCCGGTCACCGGGCGGACGTCCCCGCGTCCGAGCGGCCGCACGCGGTGGTGGAGCGGCCCGACGGCGAGTCCTCGCCCGGCACCGACGGCCAGGGTGCGAACCCCGGCAGCCCGCGCGCGACGTCGTCGGCGGTGTACCGCACCTCGCGGGTGCCGAACATGTCCAGGTCGAACGGCGCCTCGTCCTCGCCGAGCTCCGCCTCCACCAGGGCGACCAGCTTCTCGAGCATCCGGGCCACCGTCTCCCGGTCGTAGCCCTCGCGGTCCGGGTCGCCGAGGTTGCGCAGCTCGCCCGGGTCCGCCTCGAGGTCGTACAGGGCGACGTCGGAGGTCGCGTGCAGCGCCTCGACCGTCCGGGGGATGCCGTACTCGGTGGGGGAGAACCACCGGACGAGCTTGTGGCGGCCGTCGGAGACCGCCCGGAAGAACGTGCGCTTGGTCAGGTCCGGCGCGCCGAACTCCTCACCGGCCGCCCGGATGTCCTCCGCCGTCTTGGCCGGGCCGTCGCCGAGCTGGGTCACGGCGCCGAGCGCGCCCGTCATGTTCCACTCGGGGTCCTGCATGTTCAGTCCGTCCCACATGACCAGCGCGCCGTCGCCCGGCTGGGAGGAGGAGCCGCGCGGGCCCGCCTCGCCGGACGGGCCCTCGAACACGGGCCGCAGGTCCCGGCCCACCAGTCGCGGGTACCGTTCGCGCAGGGCGTCGCCCTCCAGACCGGCCCAGCCGAGGAACGTCGTCGCCAGGTCCACGTGGGAGCCCACGGCGTCGGAGAGCTCGCCGCGGCGTCCGTCCGGGGACACCACCGTCATGTTGACCAGGGCCGCCTCCTGGAACGGGATGGCGCCCTTCTGCGCCAGACCGTGGCCGCCGTTCATCTCCCCGTGGTCGGAGGTCAGCAGGACCACGGTGTCCTTCCACAGGTCCTGGCGGTCCAGCTCGTCCAGGATCCTCTGGAACTCGGCGTCCACCATGCGCAGGCAGTTGATGAGGTAGTTGCGTCGCACCTTCCAGAGGTCCTCGCGGTCCTGCGGGATGGCGCCGTAGTTCCACGCGATGTTGCGGTGGTAGGACTGCACGCCGTAGGGCTGGTCGGCGAGGTCGTCGTGGAAGTTGGCGGGCAGGTCCACGTCGAAGTCCTGGAAGAACCCGAGGCGCTGCTGGCGGTGCGCCAGCTCCGCGACCATGCCGCGCTCGTGGGGGACCTCGTCGTCGCCGGCCCGGAGGAACATGACGTCGTGGGGGTTGACCATGGAGGAGACCAGGAACCACGGCTGGTCCGTGGGGCGGGTGTGACGCAGCCAGTCGACGGTCTCGAACGCCACGGTCGAGTCCAGCTTCTCGCCCTGCATCGGGCCGCCCCAGTTGTCGCCCCACTGCTGGTAGTCGGAGAAGCCGTACTCCTCCAGCGCGTCCGGGTCGTCCGCCACGGGGGACAGGTGCCACTTGCCCTTGAAGGCCGTGTAGTACCCCTGCTCGCGGAGCATCGTCCCGATCGTGGGGACCTCGGTGTCCAGGGCCCCCGTCCAGGCGAAGTTGGTGTTGTCCCACATGTCGATGGTCTTGGCGTGCTGGCCGGTCCACATCGCCGAGCGGGAGGGGGTGCACTGGGGTGTGGTGCAGTGGTGCGACTCCATGCTCACGCCGGCCCCGACGAGCCGCTCGATCGCCGGCAGGCTCACCCCGGCGGGCAGGTCCATGTGCACGTCCCACTGGTCCATGCACAGCACCAGGATGTTCGGGCGATCGCGTCGGGTCATGGGGTGCCTCCTCCTGCCCGGGGCCGCCGGGTGTCGATGACGGGCCGGCGTCGCGGGACGCCGGGATGTGCTCCGACCCTAGCCAGCGCGGGGACGCCCAGCCAGGACCGGTCGTCGCCGCCCATCGGGGCCGCCGTGCCCCCCGACGTACCCACCCGGCATCGGGTGCGGGCCCGGCGGGTGCTGTGGTTGTCTGACGCCATGACCGAGAACCCCCGCGCCACCGTCCCGTCCACCGCCGACGCCCCGCACGCCGGCCGGTCCGCCGTCGTCACCGGCGCCTCCAGCGGCATCGGCCGCGCCACGGCCCTGCGCCTGGCCCGCGCCGGCTGGTCCGTCATCGCCGTCGCCCGCCGCGCCGAGCGCCTGGAGGCGCTCGCGACCGAGGCCGCCGGCCTGCCCGGCGACGTCACGGGCGTGGCCGCGGACCTGACCCGGGACGACGACGTCGCCCGCGTCCTCGCCGCCGCCGAGGCCGCCGGCGGGGTGGACACCCTCGTCAACATCGCCGGCGGTGCCCACGGTGCCGACCCCGTGGCCGAGGGCAGGGACGAGGACTGGGAGTGGATGTTCCGGGTGAACGTCATGGCCACGCTCAAGCTCACCCGGGCGTTCCTGCCGATGCTGCGCGCCCATGGCGAGGGCACCGTCCTGGTCCTGTCCTCCACCGCGGGCCTGGTGTCCTACGAGGGCGGCGCCGGGTACAACGCGGCCAAGTTCGCCGAGCACGGCATGGTGGGGGCGCTGCGCCTGGAGGAGGCCGAGCACAACGTGCGCGTGGTCGAGGTGCTGCCCGGCATGGTGCGCACGGACGAGTTCGCCCTGACCCGCTTCGACGGGGACGCGGCCGCCGCGGAGAAGGTGTACGCGGGCGTCGAGAAGCCGCTCACCGCCGAGGACGTGGCGGACGTGTGCGCGTACGCCGTGGAGGTCCCGCACCACGTCAACCTGGACCAGGTCGTGCTGCGCCCCGTGGCCCAGGCCGCCCAGCACAAGGTGATCCGGCGTGGGGTCTGAGGCCGACGACGGCGGCGATGGCGCGGACGGCCGGGCGCCGGCCCGAGGTGACGGACGACGTCGGCTCGGCGGTGCGC
>NZ_JAUNHR010000023.1:7874-20061 GCF_030523875.1 Micrococcus sp.
TCGGCCTCGGTGTGCTCATCCCCACGAGCCGCCTGCCCCGACGCGCGACGGCGCTCGCGGTCGGGGGACTGCTCGGAGGGGCCACCGCGGCGGCGAGCCTGGGGGTGAGCCTGGCGGTCGATGCGGCGACGGAGGCCTGGCTGCGACGTCGCGGGGTGAGGCGTCCGCGCCTGCTGGCCGCGGTGGTGGCGGGGGGCGTCACGGCGGCCGAGGGCTGGCACGAGACGCGGGGAGCAGGAGGCGGACGCGCCCGGGAGTCCTGCCCGGAGCCGCGTACCGGACCTCGCGCCCGCGGCCCGGTCCTGACTAGCGTGGCGGGCATGACCTTCGCCTCCGACGAACGCGCCCGCCTGGCCCAGCTCCTCCTCGACAAGGGCCCTCACGCCCCCACGCTCTGCGAGGGGTGGAGCACCCGCGACATGGCCGCGCACCTGTGGCTGCGCGAGCACCGGCCGGACGCCATGGCCGGCATGTTCGTGAAGCCCCTCCAGGGCCACCTGGACTCCCTGACCGCCCAGACCAAGGGCCGCGACTACGCCGAGCTCGTCCGCGCGTGGGCCGACGGCGCCCCCGCCCTGAACCCGATGCGCCTGGCCGACGCCCAGGTCAACGCCGTCGAGCACTTCGTGCATCTCGAGGACGTCCGCCGCGGCGAGGCCGCGCAGGGCGGCGCCGTCCCCGCCCCGCGCGAGCTCTCCGCCGCGGACCAGGAGGAGCTGTACCGCCTGGTGCGCCGCATGGCCCCGATGATGCTGCGCCGTTCTGAGGCGCCGGTGGTGCTGCAGGCACCGGGGCGCGCGCCCGTCGTCGTGAGCCGTGGTGCCGTGGCCTCCCGCCCGCCCGTGACCGTCTCCGGCGAGGCCGGCGAGCTGCTGCTGTGGGCCTACGGCCGCGAGGCCGTCCACGTGACGGTGGAGGGTGACCTCGACTCCGTCCGCCGCGCCGCCATCTGAGTCGTCCGGGCTCTCCTGATCTGAGCCGGCGAGCGCTCCGCCCTCCCGCCCTCCCTGCCGCGGCCCGCGCGGGGCGCCGGACCCCATCCAGCCCCGCGGCGACATTCCAGCGGCCCGGCCGCGCTGGAATGTCGCCCGGTGGCTGGAAAGTGTCGGCGGGCAGGCGCCGGAGAGCGCGGGGTTCCTGCACAGCCCGCCGCCGGCCCGGTCGCGTCCACAGGACCGACGCACGGACTGTCCCCCGGGGACGGGGGCCGGGAGGGTCGGGGCATGCCGATCACCGTCGAAGAACTTGCGGGGCACTCCGGCCCGCTGCTGTCCGCGGCCAAGGCCACCGAACCCGGCCTGGCCCGGTGGCTCCAGCGGGCATGGCATCGCGGCGACGTGCTCCGGGTGGCGCCCGGCGTCTACGTCGACACCCTGCACTGGGCCGGTCTGCCGGTGTGGGACCGGCACATCGTGACCGCGGCGGCCGCCTCACGGTCCCGGCCGCGGCCCCCGGTCTACACGGGACTGACGGCGGCGCTGCTGAGCGGACTTCCGGTGGCGCGGACGCCCGCAGCGCTGGCCGTACGGCGGGACGAGGGCCACCGGGGACGCGCACAGCCCTGCAGGCCGTTCGCCAGCGCGGCGGCTCATCGGCGGATGTCCACCGCCCTGCCCGGGCCGCCCGTCATCCGACCGACGCAGGCCCACCCGCCTGCCGTCTCGGACCCGGAGTGGCGGATGGCGGTGACCTCGTCCGGTCAGGTGTGGGGGCGGGTGCTGGTCGACGCGCCGGCCACCGTGGCCCTGACCCTCGCCGCGTGCCTGCCTCCCGCCGACGCCCTGCCGCCCCTCGACGGCGCCCTCCGCGCGTCGCCCCTGCTGCGCGAGGAGGTGGAGCGCGCCGCGGCCGACACGCTGCCCTCGGCCAGCACGAGCCGCCGGTTCCTGCGGACGTGGGATCTCGTGGAGCCGGACTCGGAGTCCGCCGGGGAGTCGTTGAGCAGGGCCCTGATGTGGGAGGCCGGGATCGCCCGGCCCACGGTCCAGCGGGAGCACCACGGGCCCTCGGGCGAGTTCCTGGGGCGGACGGACTTCTGGTGGGAGCGGACAGGCGTCGCGGGGGAGTTCGACGGCGCCGGCAAATACGACCTCGACCTGCACGCGGGCGAGGCCGAGCGGCGCCGGTCGATCCGCCGCGAGCAGGACCGGGAGGTGCGGCTGCGCCGGCACCTGCGCGACGTCGTCCACTGGACGTGGCGCGAGCTCGCGTCCCCGCAGACCCTGGCGGCCGTCCTCGTGCCCGGGGGTGTCCCCCTCGCGCGTTGACCCCAGCGCCGCGGCGACATTCCAGCGGCCCGGCCGCGCTGGAATGTCGCCCGGGCGCTGGGAGGCGGACCGTGCCGCCCAGCCGCTAGACTGGGCGGCACAGGCGTCGACCCGGCCATCACCGGCGAGCCTCCGGAAGAACGGGCGTCCTCCGCGCCCCGGCCCGCGGGCCGTCGGCGGAGCGTCCCACTAGACCCGGACGGGCAGGCCCGTCACAGCCCTCACGAAGCGGTCGACGCCGCGCCGGACCCCGGCACGACGGCGGCAAGCAAGGTGGTACCGCGCCGCCGCAGGCCCCCACGGCCCCGGCTGCGTCCTTGCACGGAACGCCCCCTGGACCGCAAAGGACCTCCGTGTACCCCCTCGCCTCGTCCGACCCCTCCCATAGCACGCCCGCCTCGCCGCGCCTGCCCGAGCTCGAGGAGCGCGTGCTGCGCTACTGGGCTGAGGACGGCACCTTCCAGGCCTCGATCGACGCCCGTCCCGCCGAGAACCCGGACGGCTCGCAGAACGAGTTCGTCTTCTACGACGGCCCGCCCTTCGCCAATGGCCTGCCGCACTACGGACACCTGCTCACGGGCTACGTCAAGGACCTCGTGGCCCGCTACCAGACGCAGCAGGGCCGCCGCGTGGAGCGCCGCTTCGGCTGGGACACGCACGGCCTGCCCGCCGAGCTCGAGGCCATGAAGCAGCTGGGGATGACGGACAAGTCCGAGATCGAGCAGATGGGCGTCGACCGGTTCAACGACGCCTGCCGCGCCTCCGTGCTGACGTACACGGAGGAGTGGAAGGAGTACGTCACCCGCCAGGCCCGCTGGGTGGACTTCGAGAACGACTACAAGACCCTCACCCCGGACTTCATGGAGTCCGTGATCTGGGCGTTCTCCGAGCTGCACCGCAAGGGCCTGACCTACCGCGGCTTCCGCGTGCTGCCCTACTGCTGGCACGATGAGACGCCGCTGTCCAACCACGAGCTGCGCATGGACGATGACGTCTACAAGGTGCGTCAGGACCCCTCGGTCACGGTGTCCTTCCCGATCCTCGGCCTGCCCGAGGACCCGGCCCTCGTGCCCGACGGCGGCGCGGACGCCGAGCTGGCCGCGCACCTGGCCGGCGTGCACGTGCTGGCCTGGACCACCACCCCCTGGACCCTGCCGACCAACGCGGCCCTCGCCGTCGGGCCGGAGATCGAGTACGCCCTCGTCCCCGCCGGTCCGGAGGGCGCCACGGTCCCGGACGCCGAGCGCTTCCTGCTGGCGCGGGACCTCGTGGGCGCCCACGCCAAGGAGCTGGGCTACGCCGACGCCGACGCCGCCCGTGCGGCCGTCACGGAGACGATCCCCGGCGCGCGCCTGGGCGGGCTGCGCTACGAGCCGCTGTTCACGGACCTGTTCGAGGCGCACGCGGGGGAGACGTTCGCCGTCGGCGCCCGCACCCTGACCCTGGAGGGCGTCCACCGGATCCTCGTGGACGAGTACGTCTCCACCGAGGGCGGCACGGGCGTGGTCCACCAGGCGCCGGCCTACGGCGAGGACGACCAGCGCGTCTGCGAGGCCGCCGGGATCCCCGTGCTGCTGTCCGTGGACGAGGGCGCCCGCTTCCTGCCGCTGTTCGCGAGAAACGGCCTGGGCCGCGGCGACCTCAAGGACATCGCCGGTGTGCAGGCCTTCGAGGCCAACACCACGATCGTCCGCGCCCTGCGCGCGCTGGGCCGCGTGGCCCGCGAGGCCTCCTACGAGCACTCCTACCCGCACTGCTGGCGCTGCCGCACGCCCCTGATCTACCGGGCCATCACCTCCTGGTACGTCGCGGTCACGAAGGTCAAGGACCGCATGCTGGAGCTGAACGAGGAGATCACCTGGATCCCCGGCAACGTGAAGCACGGCCAGTTCGGCACGTGGGTGGCCAACGCCCGCGACTGGTCCATCTCCCGCAACCGCTACTGGGGCTCGCCCATCCCGGTGTGGGAGTCGGACCACCCGGACTTCCCGCGCCAGGAGGTGTACGGCTCGCTCGCCGAGATCGAGGAGGCCTTCGGCCGCCTGCCGCGCAACGCCGAGGGCGAGGTGGACCTGCACCGCCCGTGGATCGACGACCTCACCCGCCCGCACCCGGACCCCGAGGCCGCAGCGGCGGGCGCGACCATGCGCCGCGTGGAGGACGTCCTGGACGTCTGGTTCGACTCCGGCTCCATGCCCTACGCCCAGGTGCACTACCCCTTCGAGCGCGCCGACTGGTTCCCCACGCACAACCCGGCGGACTTCATCGTGGAGTACATCGGCCAGACGCGCGGCTGGTTCTACACCATGCACATCCTCGCCACGGCGCTCTTCGACCGCCCGGCCTTCTCCAACGTGATCTCCCACGGCATCGTGCTCGGCTCGGACGGGCAGAAGATGTCCAAGTCCCTGCGCAACTACCCGGACGTCACCGAGGTCCTGGACCGGGACGGCTCGGACGCCATGCGCTGGTTCCTGATGGCCAGCCCCATCCTCCGCGGCGGCAACCTGATCGTCACGGAGGAGGGCATCCGCGAGGCCGCCCGCCAGGTGATCCTGCCGGCCTGGAACGCGTGGCACTTCTTCTCCCTGTACGCCAACACCGCGCACGACGGCGGCGCGCGCCCCGGGGGGTACCGCGCCCAGGCACGGCACGCCTCCGATGACCCGCTGGATCAGTACGTCCTGGCCGCCACCGGGCGCATGCTGCGCGAGGTCAAGACGGCCCTGGACGCCTACGAGGTCTCGGACGCCACGGACGCCCTGCGCGCGTTCATGGACACCCTCACCAACTGGTACATCCGGCGCTCGCGCGAGCGGTTCTTCGCCGAGGACGCCGTGGCCATGGACGTGCTGTGGACGGTGCTCGAGGCGTTCACGCGCGCCGCGGCCCCCCTCATGCCGCTCGTGGCCGAGGAGATCTGGCGCGGCCTCACCGGCGGGCGCTCGGTGCACCTGACCGACTACCCGGACGCCGACCTGTTCCCCCACGGCCCCGAGGCGGAGACGCTCGTGGCCCGCATGGACGCGGTGCGCCGCATCAGCTCCGCCGGCTCGGCCCTGCGCAAGGGCGCCAAGCGCCGCGTGCGCCTGCCGCTGGCGGCGATGTCCGTCGTCGTCCCGGACGCCGCGTCCCTCGAGGGCACGTACGCGCGGATCGTTGCGGACGAGCTCAACCTCAAGGAGGTGCGGCTCGTGGAGCTCACGGACGAGGCGATCGCGGAGTACGGCATCGGCACCGAGCTGAAGCTGAACTTCCGCGCCCTCGGCAAGGCGTTCGGCAAGCAGGTCCCGATGGTCAAGAAGGCCGTGGACGCCGGCGCCTACGCCGAGGCCGAGGACGGCCTGGCCGTGACGCTCGCCGACGGGGGGACCGTGACCCTGGACCCCGAGCTGTACGAGCTGCGCACCGTCTCCACCGGCGCCCCCGAGGGCACCGCCGTGGGCGTGCTGCCCGGCGCCGGCTTCCTGGTCCTCGAGACCGAGGTCTCCGCCGAGCTGGCCGCCGAGGGCACCGCGCGCGACGTGGTGCGCGCCGTGCAGGCGGCCCGCAAGGACGCCGGCCTGGACGTCTCGGACCGGGTCCGCACGCGCATCAAGGGCCCGGGCGCCGTCGTCGCCGCCCTCGAGGTGCACCGTGACCTCGTGGCGGAGGAGACCCTGACCGTGGACCTCGAGCTCGTGGACTCCGGCGCGGCGGACCCGCGCACGGACCCGGCGGAGGACGCCATGCGGACCGTGACCGTGACCGTGACGAGGGCCGAGGCGTGAGCGGGCCCGTGAGCGCCCCGGGCGCCGGCGGGGCCCCCGCCACCGTGGCCGACGTGTACGCGGACCTGCTGGCCCGTGCCCCGGAGAACCGGATGGAGCCGCGCATGGAGCCGATGCGGCGGGTCCTGGCGCTGCTCGGCGACCCGCAGCACGCCGCCCCGGTGATCCACCTCACCGGCACCAACGGGAAGACCTCCACGGCCCGGATGATCGAGGCGGTGCTGCGCGCGTACGGCCTGCGCACCGGCCGCTACACCTCGCCGCACCTGCGCTCGGTGACCGAGCGCATCAGCATCGACGGCGCCCCCGTGGCGGACGAGACGTTCGTGCGCATCTGGGGCGAGATCCTGCCCATGGTGCAGGTCGTCGACGCCGAGCTCGAGGCCGCCGGGGAGCCGCGCCTGACGTACTTCGAGGCGGTGACCACGCTGGGCTTCGCCGTCTTCGCGGACGAGCCGGTCGAGGTCGTCGTGCTCGAGGTGGGCCTGGGCGGGATCACGGACGCCACCAACGTGGCCGACGGCGCGGTCTCCGTGGTCACCCCCATCTCCCTGGACCACACGGACCTCCTGGGGGAGACCGAGGCGGAGATCGCCGAGGAGAAGGCAGGGATCGTCAAGCCCGGCGGCTTCCTCGTCTCCGCCGCGCAGGACGCGGACGCGGCCCAGGTGCTCCTGGACGCGGCCCGCGCCGCGGATGTCCCCTTCCGCTTCGAGGGCGTGGAGTTCGGCGTGGCGGACCGGCGTCTGGCCGTCGGCGGCCAGCAGGTCGACGTGCGCGGCCTCGCCGCCGACTACCCCGGCCTGTTCCTGCCGCTGCACGGCGCCCACCAGGCCGAGAACCTGGCCGTGGCCGTCGCGGCCCTCGAGGCGTTCCTCGGCGGCGGCGCCCGTCCCCTGGACGAGGAGCTGCTCCGCGAGGGCCTGGCGCAGGTCACCTCGCCTGGACGGCTCGAGGTGCTGCGCACCGCTCCCACCGTGATCGTGGACGCCGCCCACAACCCCGAGGGCGTCCGCGTCACCGCGCGCGCCGTCCAGGAGGCATTCGGCTTCACCCGCCTGGTGCTCGTGGTCGGCGTGCTCCAGGAGAAGGACGCCCGCACCATGCTCGAGGTCCTCTACCGGGAGTTCGGCGACGACGTCGAGGACGTGGCCCTCACACAGTCGGCCTCGCCGCGGGCGATCCCCGCCGGGGACCTCGCCGCGCTCGCGGTGGACGCCGGCTGGGGCGAGGACGACGTCTTCGCCACCGAGTCCGTCCCCGACGCCCTCGAGTGGGCGGTCGGCCGCGCGGAGGCCGTGGAGACCAGCGCCGACGCGCTGGCCTCGGGCACGGGCGGCGGTGTGCTCGTCCTCGGCTCCATCACCCTGGCCGCCGAGGTCCGGGACCTGCTGGGGGAGCCGGCCCACGCCGGGCCCGTCACCGTGGCCGCCCGCGGCCTCGACCCCGAGGACCTGCTGGCCGCCGTCGGCCTGGCGGACGAGGACGACGACGCCGTGGACCCCGAAGTCCTTGAGCTGCTGGACGACCACGACCCCGGAGAGGACCGCCGATGAGCACCCCGCAGCACGACCCCCGCGAGGACGCCGCGCCCGGCTTCGGCCGCGAGGACTGGCGCCCGGCCCGCGAGACCCGCGCCCAGCGGGCATGGCGGCCGGGCCAGCGCAGGCGCGCCCGCTCCGTGCGGGCCATGTTCACCTCCACCGTCCTGTGCCTCGAGGCGGTGCTGCTGTTCTTCCTGGGCATGACGCTGTTCGGCCTGAACCGGGCGGAGCCCCACGCCCCCTGGATCGTGGTGGGGTTCTCCGCCCTGGCCGTGGTGGCCGTCCTGACCTGCGCCCTCGTGCGCCGGCCCGTGGGCATCGCGATCGGCTGGGCGATCCAGGCCGTGCTCGTGGCGTCCGGGCTGTGGGAGTACTCGATGTTCCTGATCGGTCCGCTCTTCGCCCTGACCTGGTGGTACGCCGTGACCAAGGGCGGACAGATCGACCGGGAGGTCGCCGAGCGCGCCCGCGCCCAGGAGGAGTGGGAGGCGGCGCACCCCGAGGGCTGAGCAGTTCCGCGTGGCGCACTAGGGTGGTCGGAGCAGGACCGCCCCACCACAAGGAGAGATGCGTCGTGACCCAGCACCCCGAAGAGACCCTCGTCCTCGTCAAGCCGGACGGCGTGCAGCGCCGCCTGACCGGCGAGATCATCGCCCGGATCGAGCGCAAGGGCTACGAGATCGTGGACCTGCGCATGTTCACCCCGTCGCGCGACCTGCTGGTCAAGCACTACGAGGAGCACGAGGGCAAGCCGTTCTTCGAGCCGCTCGTGGAGTTCATGGGCTCCGGCCCCGTCGTGGCCCTGCGCGTCGTCGGCTCCCGCGTGGTCGAGGGCTTCCGCTCCCTCGCCGGGTCCACCGAGCCCACCACCGCCGCCCCCGGCACCATCCGCGGCGACTTCGGCCGGGACTGGGGCGAGGGCGTGCAGAAGAACCTGGTGCACGGCTCCGACTCGACGCTCTCCGCCGAGCGCGAGCTCCAGCTCTGGTTCGGCTGAGCCAGGACCCCTCATCTCCCGGCACCGCGCCGGGAGGACGACGGCGACCCCCGAGATCTCTCGGGGGCCGCCGTCGTCGTGGGGGAGGGAGGAGGGCTCAGCCGAGGCCGATGACCCCCAGGCCCCGCGCGAGCAGGATGGAGGCGAAGACCCCGACGCACAGCAGGACGATCGCGGGCCAGGCGAGGTCCCGGGCGAGGGAGGCCGCCCGCGGTCCGGCGGGCAGCGCACCCGTCTGCAGGTTGCGGGAGGTGACCAGCACGGTCTGCACGATCACCATGGCCCACACGATCATGCAGTAGAGGCACAGGGTGCCGATCTGGTAGACGGCCGCGTACCAGAGCCACCCGGCGAAGGCGAGGCCCGCCACGATCCCCAGGTTCATCAGGAGCCAGTACCAGCGCGCGAACCGCGCGCCGGCCAGCAGGGACACGCCCACGGTGATCAGCGAGGCGAACGCGACGAGGCCGATGTAGGGGTTCGGGAAGCCGAACGTCATGGCCTGCCAGGACTGCATCACACGGCCGCAGGAGAGCCACGGGTTGATGTCGCAGCTGGTCACGTAGCCCGGGTTCTCGGTCAGGATCGAGCGCTCGATGATGATGATGATCGTGGCGGCCATCGCGATCAGCGAGGTGACGAGCAGCATCAGGCCCGTCCCGACTGGCCGGGCGGTGAAGGACAGGTCCTGCCCTGGACCGCGGCCGGCGGAGGCGCCGTCGGTGTCGTGGGCGGGCACGGTCCGGGTGTCGGTGGCATCCATGGCTGCAGTCTAGGACCGCGGTCCCGGGGCCGCCGGTCACGCCCCGGGCGGGGGCGGGTGTGAGAGAATCGGCCTCGGCTGAGCCGCGCCCACACCGCGGCCCCGCCCGCTGCGCGCCCGACGGAGGCCGCCGCCGACGCGACCGACCGGGCACGGGCCCGGAAGGCGCCGGGCCCGGAGACCCCGGGCCGGCCCGGACGCTGATCGGCGAGGATCCGATGAGCCGGCCCGACACGGCGTGTCGCAGCGGTTCCGCGCGGCCGCCCCTGGGGCGGCCCCGGTTCACCCGAGGACTTTCCCGGAGCCCGTCTCCCGGCGCACCCCGGACGCTCGCCGTCCGTGGGGCAACGCGGCCGGCGGCGGGCACGAGTCGCCGGACGGTCGGCGGTGTGGGCCGGCCGGTCGGCGGGAGGTGCTGCCATGGCGGCCGAGAAGAAGGACGAGAAGACCACGACGGCGTCCCAGGACGCGGCGACGACCGAGGAGTCGCTCCGCCCCGGGGCGGACGCCCCCGACCAGACCGCGGCCGACGTCGCGGAGGCCCGCGGCGAGGCCGACGACCCGGCCGAGGTCGAGGACGAGGGCGCCGAGCAGGGCGCCGCCCCTGAGGCGGAGGAGGCCGACGAGGACCCCCAGGAGGCCGGCCCCGGCGGCCTGCGGTTCGACCCCGCGGACCCGTTCGCCGTCCCGGAGGAGGTCCTCACCCTGCTGCAGTCCGAGACCGCATCCTCGCGGCGCCGGTCCCGCCGGGCCGCCGAGCCCGAGGACTCCGAGGCCGAGGACGCCCGTGACGGCGAGGACGAGACGGACGAGGACCGCCCCGCCGTCTCCCGGCGCCGTCGCCGTCGCCGTCGCGGCGCGGTGGACATGGAGCTGGCCGGCGGGGAGGACGGGGACCCGGAGGGCACCGTCATCCGCGTGCGCGCCCCGCGCCAGTCGCTGAGCACCGGCCCGGAGGCGGTGCAGGGCGTCAAGGGCTCCACCCGTCTGGAGGCCAAGCGCCAGCGCCGCCGGGACTCCCGCTCCGGCGGGCGCCGGCGCACCGTGATCACCGAGGCCGAGTTCCTGGCCCGCCGCGAGTCCGTGGACCGCAAGATGCTGGTGCGCCAGCGGGACCAGCGGATCCAGATCGCGGTGCTGGAGGACGGCGTGCTTGCCGAGCACTTCGTCTCGCACACCACCCAGGACTCCATGATCGGCAACGTGTACGTGGGCAAGGTGCAGAACGTGCTGCCCTCCATGGAGGCCGCGTTCGTGGACATCGGCCGCGGCCGCAACGCCGTGCTGTACGCCGGCGAGGTGGACTGGGACTCCGCCCAGCTGGACGGCAAGGCCAAGAAGATCGAGAACGCCCTGAAGTCCGGGGACACCGTCCTGGTGCAGGTCACCAAGGACCCGGTGGGCCACAAGGGCGCCCGCCTGACCAGCCAGATCTCCCTGCCGGGCCGGTATCTCGTGTACGTCCCCGGCGGGTCCATGACGGGCATCTCCCGCAAGCTGCCCGACGTCGAGCGCGCCCGGCTGAAGCGGATCCTCAAGGACCACCTGCCCCAGGACGCCGGCGTGATCGTGCGGACCGCGGCCGAGGGCACCTCGGAGCAGGAGCTGCAGAACGACATCAACCGGCTGCGCGTGCAGTGGGAGGGCATCCAGGAGCGGGCCGGCTCCACCAAGACGCTCGCCCCCGAGCTGCTCTACGCCGAGCCGGACCTGACCATCAAGACCGTCCGCGACGTCTTCAACGAGGACTTCTCCGCCATGCTCGTGCAGGGCGAGGACACGTGGGACAACATCGAGGCCTACGTCACGTACGTGGCCCCCCACCTGCTGGACCGCCTGCACCACTGGGTGCCGGAGGACCACGACGGCGAGGACCTGTACGCCACGCACCGCGTGGACGAGCAGCTGCACAAGGCGCTCGAGCGCAAGGTGTACCTGCCCTCCGGCGGCTCTCTGGTGATCGACCGGACCGAGGCGATGACCGTCGTCGACGTCAACACCGGCAAGTTCACCGGCTCGGGCGGCAACCTCGAGGAGACCGTCACCAAGAACAACCTCGAGGCCGCGGAGGAGATCGTCCGCCAGCTGCGCCTGCGGGACATCGGCGGCATCATCGTCATCGACTTCATCGACATGGTGCTGGAGTCCAACCGGGACCTCGTGCTGCGCCGCCTCGTGGAGTGCCTGGGCCGGGACCGGACGAAGCACCAGGTGGCCGAGGTGACCTCGCTGGGCCTGGTGCAGATGACGCGCAAGCGCATGGGCACCGGCCTGGTGGAGGTGTTCTCCGAGGTCTGCGAGCACTGCGCCGGCCGCGGCATCCTCATCCAGGACACCCCCGTGGAGCGCTCCAAGTGGGCCGCCGAGCCCCGGGGCGAGGCCGAGGGCCGACGCCGGGGCAAGCGCCGCAAGGGTGCCTCCGACGGCGACGCCGGCGCCTCCGCCGAGGGCACGCCCGAGGAGACCGCAGAGGAGGAGCGGCAGCGCGCCGAGCGCGCGGCGGCCGCGCGCACCGCGCTCATGTCGATCGCCAAGGCCTCGGGCAAGGCCGCCGACGAGCCCGTCGAGCCGGGCGCGGCGGACCGTCCGGAGGAGGCCGCGGTCGAGGCGGTGCCCGCCGCCGAGGAGGAGTCGGAGGCGTCGCGGTCCGCCGGGCCGGAGGACGGTCCCGCGGAGCAGGACGAGTCGGGTGAGACCGGCGGTCGGCGCCGCAAGCGCCGCGGCCGCCGCCGCGGGCGCGGCCGGGCCGCCGAGGAGACGGGCCAGGACGCCGGGCCGGACCGGGCCGAGCCGTCCGAGGCCGAGGGCGACCGGGACGCGGACGCCTCCGTCGAGGACGCCGCACC
>NZ_JAUNHR010000023.1:20071-20798 GCF_030523875.1 Micrococcus sp.
CGGAGACCCCGGAGGTCGCCGAGGTCGCCGAGGAGGCCCCGGTGGAGGCGCCGGTCGGTCGCCGGACCCGTGGCCGCCGTCGTCGGGCCGAGTCGCCCCAGGGCGCCGGCGCCGCGTCGACGCCGCCGCGGGCCGAGGTGCAGGCCGCCCCGGAGCGGTCCGGCGAGGCCCCGGCCGAGGAGGCCGTGCCCGCCCGCGCCGACGATCCGGCACCGGAGTCCGAGGCCACCGGCACCGCGTCCGCCGAGGCCGTCTCCGCGGAGGCGTCCGCGCCGCGCCGTCGCCGTTCCCGCCGGGCCACCTCCGACGGCCGCGGGGCCCCCCGCACCGACCGGCAGGAGTCCGCACCCGCGGCCGCGACGCCGGCGGAGCCGGAGACCGTCGAGCCGACCCCGGGACCCGCAGCCCCTGAGGCGTCGGAGGCCGCGGAGACCGCCGCTGCCCCGGCACTGCCGGCCCGTCGCCGCTCGCGGCGGGCGGTGTCCTCGGACGGGGCGCAGGTGAGCGTCCAGTCCGCGGGCGAGGCGCAGGGCTCGCGATTCACCGCGCAGGCCGCAGCCCCCGCGGAGCGTCCCCAGGAGGCCGGCCCCGCCCCCGTCATGCTCGGGGTGGGCGTCAAGGCCGAGGACATCGTCCGCGGCGAGTGAGGGGAGGGGCGCGCCGCCGGAACGGGGCGGCGCGCCCCGGCGCGGGGGGGGCCGCGGCGCGCCCGGGGCCGGACGCCCCG
>NZ_JAUNHR010000023.1:20808-32073 GCF_030523875.1 Micrococcus sp.
TCTGACGCGGGCGGCTCGCCCGACACACCTCGTTTGGCCGGGAGGTGGGCCACCGAGTATGATCGACACTCGGTGTCCACCCCGCAGGCTTCCCGCATGTCCCGCTCATGGGACCGCCGGACCCGGACGCGCTGCGGTCGAGGTGCGGGCGAGTGGACCTGAAACACGTATCCATGCAACGTCGAGAGAAGTGAGTCCCAAGTGGTGTACGCGATTGTCCGCGCTGGCGGCCGCCAGGAGAAGGTCTCCGTCGGAGACCTCGTTACCCTCGACCGCGTCCCCGCTGAGACCGGTGGCTCCGTCGAGCTGCCCGCTCTGATGCTGGTGGACGGGTCCGAGGTCAAGGCCGGGGCCGACGCCGCCGGGGTGAAGGTGACCGCCGAGGTCGTCTCCCACTCCCGTGGCAAGAAGATCGTCATCCAGAAGTACAAGAACAAGACCGGCTACAAGAAGCGCCAGGGCCACCGCTCTGAGCTGTCCACGGTCAAGATCACCGGGATCGCCTGAGTCGCTGACGCGACCGGCACCGCCCGCAGCATCCAGAAAGACAGGTAACAGCAATGGCACATAAGAAGGCCGGCAGTTCCTCGAAGAACGGCCGCGACTCGAACCCGCAGTACCTCGGCGTCAAGCGCTACGGCGGCGAGGACGTCAACGCCGGCGAGATCATCGTCCGCCAGCGCGGCACCAAGTTCCACCCGGGCCGCAACGTCGGCCGCGGCAAGGACGACACCCTGTTCGCGCTCTCCGCGGGCACCGTGGCCTTCGGCCAGCGCCGCGGCCGCAAGGTCGTGGACATCGTCTCCGCCGCCGAGTGATCCACTCACTCCCGGCGTGAGCGCCCGGGCCGTCCGCACGGCGGACGCCCGCGGCCTCATCTGACGCTCCGGCGGGGGCGGGTCACTGTTCATCAGGACCCGCCCCCGCCGTCGTCGTCTCCCCCTCCTCATCCGCCCCACCCGTCAGGAGCCCCCATGGCCGCCTTCGTGGACCGCGTGGTCCTCCACCTCACCGCCGGCGACGGCGGGCACGGCTGCGTGTCCGTCAAGCGCGAGAAGTTCAAGCCCCTGGGCGGCCCCGACGGCGGCCAGGGCGGCGACGGCGGCGACGTCACCCTGGTGGTGGACCACCAGACCACCACGCTGCTGAACTACCACCACGCCCCGCACCGCTCCGCGGAGAACGGCCAGCCCGGCATGGGCGACCACCGCGCCGGCAAGGACGGCGAGCACCTGGTGCTGCCCGTGCCGGACGGCACCGTG
Organism: Micrococcus sp.; assembly: GCF_030523875.1. Classification (GTDB taxonomy): domain Bacteria; phylum Actinomycetota; class Actinomycetes; order Actinomycetales; family Micrococcaceae; genus Micrococcus. The sequence continues at coordinate 22,071 of NZ_JAUNHR010000023.1, forward strand.
GTCAAGGACCGGGACGGCAACATCCTGGCCGACCTGGTGGGGGAGGGCGCCAGCTTCACCGCCGCCGCCGGCGGCCAGGGCGGGCTCGGCAACGCCGCGCTGTCCTCGGTCAAGCGCAAGGCGCCCGGCTTCGCGCTGCTCGGCCTGCCGGGGGAGAGCCGCGAGCTGGTCCTCGAGATCAAGACCGTGGCGGACATCGCCCTGGTGGGCTACCCCTCGGCTGGCAAGTCCTCGCTGATCGCGGCCATCTCCGCCGCGCGCCCCAAGGTGGCCGACTACCCGTTCACCACCCTCGTGCCGAACCTGGGCGTGGTGCAGGCCGGGGACGTGCGCTACACCGTGGCGGACGTGCCCGGTCTGATCCCCGGAGCCTCCGAGGGCAAGGGCCTGGGCCTGGAGTTCCTGCGCCATGTGGAGCGCTGCGCGGCCCTCGTCCACGTGCTCGACTGCGGCACACTCGACCCGGAGCGGGACCCGCTGTCCGACTTCGAGGCCATCGAGGCCGAGCTCGAGGCCTACGCCGTGGAGCCGGTCTTCTCGCAGGGCGGCGAGGGCGTGGTGCCCCTCAACGAGCGCCCGCGCCTGGTGGCCCTGAACAAGACCGACCTGCCCGACGGCCGGGACATGGCGGACATGGTGCGCGCCCAGCTGGAGGAGCGGGGCCTGCGGGTCTTCGACGTCTCCGCGCTGGCCCACGAGGGCCTGGAGGCCCTCAAGTACGCCATGGCCGGGCTGGTCGAGGAGGCCCGCGCCCGCGAGCCCGAGGCCGAGGAAGCGCCCGTGCCCGTGGAGGTGCCCCGCCGTCGTCGTCGGGGCAAGGACGCCGACTTCACGATCCGCCGGGAGGAGCGCAACCTCGCCCCGCTGTTCCGTGTGCGCGGCGACAAGCCGGAGAAGTGGGTCGCCCAGACCGACTTCCAGAACGACGAGGCCGTGGGCTACCTGGCCGACCGCCTGCACCGCGCCGGCGTGGAGGACGGCCTGTTCAAGGCCGGGGCCGTGCCGGGGGACGCCGTGGTGATCGGCGACGACGAGACCGGCGTGGTCTTCGACTGGGAGCCCACGCTCTCCGCCGGCGCCGAGCTGCTGGCCGGCCCACGCGGCACGGACGTCCGCATGGAGGAGCGCACCCGCGCCACCCGCGCGGAGAAGCGTGCGGAGCAGGACCAGCGGCGCGCCGCCCGTGCGGCCACCCGGGCCGAGATGGAGGCCGAGCGCCGCTCGGGCCTCTGGACCGTCACGGAGGATGCGTCGGAGGACGATCCGCGGGACGATTGACGTCGACACCTCCGGGCCGGCGGGTCGCCCCGCCGATCCGGAGGGGCGGGCCGCCGCCCCGATCCGTGACAGACGAGGAGGGACACTCCCATGGCCGAGCGCCGCACGACCGTCTTCCGCTACGCCACGCCCTCCTCCGGAGCCGCCGGCGACCCCCGCGCCAACCCCGTGGTGGGCCGGGAGGACCTGGCGTCCGCCCGGCGCGCGGTGATCAAGATCGGCTCCTCGTCCCTGACGACCCCGGAGGGCCTGCACACGGAGGCGATCGACGCGCTCGTGGACCTCGTCGCGGACCTGCGCTCCCGCGGCATGCAGGTGGTGCTGGTGTCCTCCGGCGCGATCGCGGCGGGGTTCCCCGCCCTGGGTCTGAGCCGCCGGCCCAAGGACACGGCCACGCAGCAGGCCTCCGCCGCCGTGGGCCAGAACCGCCTGATCTCCTACTACTCGCAGTCCTTCGCCCGCTACGACACCACCGTGGCGCAGGTCCTCCTGACCGCCGAGGAGCTGATGCGGCGGGGCCAGTACATCAACGCGCACCGTGCCCTCGCCCGGCTGCTGACGCTGGACGTGATGCCGATCGTCAACGAGAACGACGCGGTGGCCACGCGCGAGATCCGCTTCGGGGACAACGACCGCCTGGCCGCCCTCACCGCCAACCTCGTCAAGGCGGACCTGCTGGTCCTCCTCTCCGACGTGGACGCGCTGTACACCGGCCACCCGTCCCTGCCCGACTCGCGTCGGATCCGCACGGTCTCCTCGGATGCGGACCTCGCCGGCGTGGACGTCCGCACCCCGGGCTCCGCGGGCGTGGGCACCGGCGGCATGGTGACCAAGGTGGACGCCGCCGGGATCGCCGCCACCACGGGCATCCCCACCCTCCTCACCTCGGCCGACCGCGCCGCCGCCGCGTTCGCGGGGGAGGACGTGGGCACCTGGTTCTCCGCGGCGGGCCGGCGCCGCTCGGCCCGGGCCGCCTGGCTGGGGCTGACGGCGCAGGTCCGCGGGCGCCTGACGATCGACGACGGCGCGGTGGCCGGGGCCATCGACCGGGGCCGCTCCCTGCTGGCCGCGGGCATCACGGAGGCCACGGGCGACTTCACGGCCGGGGACGTGGTGGAGATCGCCGACGGCGGCGGCCGGGTGCTGGCCCGCGGCCTGGCCGCCTACTCCTCGTCCCAGCTGCCGGTCATGCTCGGGCGCAAGACCTCCGAGCTGAAGGCGGATCTGGGGGAGGGGTACGACGGCGTGGTGGTCCACGCGGACGACTGGGTGCGGCTGGCCCCGACCCACTCGGCCTTCCTCTGACCCCGGCCCGGCGGCCTGGATAGAGTGGCCGGCATGAGCACCGAGAGCACGGACACCGCCCAGCCCGACGCCCCCTCCCAGGAGGTCGTGGACCAGATCCTCGAGCGCTCGTCCTGGGCGCGCGCGGCCGCCCCGGAGCTGGCTCAGGCCGGCCGGGAGCGCAAGGACGCCACGCTGCACGCCATGGCGGACGCCGTCCGCGCCGCGTCCGTCTCCATCCTGGAGGCCAACCGCGAGGACATGGCCCGCGGCGAGGAGGCGGGCACCTCCGGGGCCATGCTGGACCGCCTGCGGCTGGACGAGGACCGCCTCGAGGGCCTCGCCCAGGCCCTGGAGTCCCTGGCCGGCCTGCCGGACCCGGTGGGCTCGGTGGTCCGCGGCGGCGACCTGCCCAACGGCATCCACATGACGCAGCTGCGCGTGCCACTGGGCGTGGTGGGCGCGATCTACGAGGCCCGCCCGAACGTGACCGTGGACATCGCCGGGATCGCCCTGAAGTCGGGCAACGCCGTGCTCCTGCGGGGCGGCTCGGCGGCCGAGCGGACGAACACCGTCCTCATCCAGGTCCTGCGCGAGGCGGTCAGCGGCCAGGGCTTCGACGCGAACCTCATCCAGGGCGTCGACGACCTGGGCCGGCCCGGCGTCGCCGCGATGATGGCCACCCGCGGCTCGGTGGACGTGCTGGTGCCCCGCGGCGGGCGCGAGCTGATCCAGCGCGTGGTCCGCGAGGCGCGCGTGCCCGTGATCGAGACGGGCGAGGGCAACGTGCACCTGTTCCTGGACGCCTCGGCCCCCGTGGGGATGGCCGTGGACGTCGCCCTCAACGCCAAGACCCACCGCACCTCCGTGTGCAACGCGGCGGAGACGCTCCTGATCCATGAGGACGCCGCCGAGGCCGGCCGCGAGGTCCTGCGGGCCCTGGTGCGCGCGGGCGTGCTGCTGCACGTCGACGCCGGCGCCCGGGCGATGCTGCCCCCCGAGCACGACCGCGGCCCGGACGCCCGTGAGCCCCTCGACGCCTCGGACGAGGACTGGGGCCGCGAGTACCTGGACCTGGAGATGGCGGTGCGCACGGTCGCCTCGATCGACGAGGCCATGGACCACATCCGCCGCTGGTCCACCGGGCACACCGAGGCCATCGTCACGAACGACCTCGCGAACGCGGACCGGTTCGTCACCGAGGTGGACGCCGCCGCGGTGATCGTCAACGCCTCCACCCGCTTCACCGACGGCGCCCAGCTCGGCCTCGGCGCGGAGGTGGGCATCTCCACGCAGCGCATGCACGCCCGCGGCCCCATGGGGCTCGAGGAGCTCACCACCACCAAGTGGGTCCTGCGCGGCACGGGCCAGGTCCGACGCTGACGCCCGCTAGACTCGTCCACGAGTCCATCCGTGCCGGGACCGTGCCCGGCCCCCGCACCCACGCACCGAGGAGCACCCCATGCTGAACACCTCCCTGATCCTGGCCGCGGCCGAGGGCGGCCAACCACCTGCCCATCGACCCCGTATGGTACGGCCTGATCACCTTCGCCCTCCTGATGGCGTCCCTGCTGGCCGTGCTGTCCATGCGCTCCGTGGGCCTGCGTCACCCCGCGCCCACCACGGCCGTCCAGCACCACGGCACCGGGCCCACCGGCACCCACGGCACCGGCTCGCACAGCGCAGGCCACTGATCCCCCGTGCGGGGCGGGCGGGCTTCATCCCGGCGCCCCGCGCGAGGGAACGGACCGTCCCCGCATGACCGTCGCCACGCGCACCTCCGAGGCCAGCGCCGCACCTCGCCGCCACCGCCTGGGGATCATGGGCGGCACCTTCGACCCGATCCACCACGGCCACCTGGTGGCGGCCAGCGAGGTGGCCGCGGAGTTCGACCTGGACGAGGTGGTGTTCGTCCCCACCGGCCAGCCCTGGCAGAAGTCGGACAAGCAGGTCAGCCCGGCCGAGCACCGCTACCTGATGACGGTGGTGGCCACGGCCTCGAACCCCCGCTTCACGGTGTCCCGGGTGGACATCGACCGTCCCGGCAACACGTACACCGTGGACACCCTCCGGGACATCCGGGCCCGCCGCCCCGACTCCGAGCTGTTCTTCATCACGGGCGCGGACGCCCTCGGGCAGATCCTGACCTGGAAGGACGTGGAGGAGCTCTGGGACCTGGCCCACTTCGTGGGCGTCACCCGGCCCGGCTACGCCCTCGCCGACCTCGGCCTCGAGGACGACATCTCCCTCATGGAGATCCCGGCCATGGCCATCTCCTCCACCGACTGCCGGGACCGCGTGGCCCGGGGCCGGCCCGTCTGGTACCTGGTGCCCGACGGGGTGGTCCAGTACATCAACAAGCACCACCTGTACGTCTCGGAGGGAGACCGGCCATGACCACGCCCCACGACCCGCAGGGGACCGACCGCGAGGATGAGCTCCTGCGCGCCGTCCTGGCGGAGGAGGATGCTGCGGAGGAGGTGGAGCACGGCCGGCGCGACCCGATCAGCCCCGTGGCCCGCGACCGCCTGCGCTCCGGCACGGCGGCGGCCCCGGCTCCGCAGGAGCGCCCCAGCGGGGACGACGTCTACGGTGCGGTCGACCGCGTCCGAGCCGTCCCCGAGGCCTCCGCGCCGGGCGCCGCGATCGGGGACGCGGGCGACGTGCCCGAGCGCACCCCGGCGCCCACGACCCGCCCCGCGCCGACCCCGGCCTCCCCGGACGAGACCTCTGTGCCCGTCGCGCGCCCGGCGGCGTCGGAGTCGGCGCCTGCGACGGCGGCCCCCGCACCCGCGGCCTCGCCGGAGTCCGAACCCCTCGCGCCCGCCGCCGCGGAGCCCGCGCCCGCCGAGCGCCGCACGCGTGCCACGCTGCGGCTCGAGCAGGAGGATGAGGAGACCCCGTCCGCCCTGGCCGAGGGCCTGGCCCGCACGGGACCGGACACCGCGACCATCCGGCAGGTGGAGGCCGCCTCGCCCTGGACGCGGCTGCACTCCCCGCAGGACGACGACGTGGCCCCGCTCGTGCCGACCGGCCCCCGGCCCGGCGCGGGGGAGGAGGACGACCCGGCCGCCCCGCCCGCGACGGACGCCGCCGTCCCGACCGACGACCCGGCCGGGCACGGTGCACGCCGGCGCACCGCCCTGCTGCTGGGCGCCCTCGTGCTCCTGGCCCTGATCGCGGTCGTCCTCGCGATCGTCCTGAACTGACCTCTCCACCCCCACCCCTAGGAGCACCGTGACCGTTCCCCAGACCACCCTGGACGCCCTCAGGACCGCCGCCGCCGCGGCTGTCGAGAAGGTGGCCACCCACGTCGTCGCCGTGGACGTGGCCGAGCGCCTCGGCCTCACCGACGCGTTCCTGATCGCCTCCGGCGCCTCCGAGCGGCAGGTCAACGCCATCGTGGACGGGATCGAGGAGCGCCTGCTCGTGGAGGAGCAGATCAAGCCGCTGCGTCGCGAGGGCCGCTCGGACGGCCACTGGGTGCTCCTGGACTACGGGCACTTCGTGGTGCACGTCCAGCACCAGGAGGACCGCGAGTTCTACGCGCTGGACCGCCTGTGGAAGGACAGCCCGCAGATCGACCTGGGGCTGCCCGAGGAGGCCGGCCGGCCGGACGCCGCCCCCGAGGACCCGGACACCGCCGGCGCGGCGGGCCTCTGAGCGCCGTGCGGCTGATCCTGCTCCGGCACGGGCAGACCGACTGGAACGCGCAGGACCGCTACCAGGGCGGCTCGGACGTCGAGCTGAACGCCGCCGGGGAGCGGCAGGCGCGCGCCGCGGCCGCCGGCCCGGTCGGGGACCTGCTGCAGCAGGCCTCGGCCCTGGTCGCCGTCGCCTCCCCCCTGCTGCGCGCGCGGCGGACCGCGCAGATCGTCCTGGAGGACGCCGTCGGCGCCGGGGACCTCGCGGTGGACCCCGAGCTGCGCGAGCTCGGCGGCGGTGACTGGGAGGGCATGGAGATGTCCGCGATCGCCGAGCGGTGGCCGGCCGAGCACCACGCGTGGCGCACCATGCCGGACCTCGACGCCGGCCCGGTCGGGGGAGAGGTCCTCCGCGACGGCGGCCGGCGCGTGCTGGCCGCCGCTGACCGGCACGCCGCGGCGGCCTGGGGGACCGGGCCCCACGGCGACGCCGCCGAGGGCCCCCGCACGCTGCTGCTGGTGGCCCACGGGGCCGTCATCCGCGCGGCCGTGGGCCTGGCCCTGGGACGGGAGGGCGCGGAGTTCGCCGCGATCCCGCGCATCGGCAACGCCCGCGCCGCCGTCCTGGAGGGCTCGTTCCCTGCCGAGGGCGTGGAGGGAGCCCCCGGCTGCTGGACCCTGGCGGGCTACGACGTCTGAGCGCGTCCGCCCACCCCTCTCGGGGCTCGAATTGCGCCCTGGTCCGCCGTGGTCTACACTTGTCGAGTTGCCTGCACGGGGCGGAGGGATCCGGACCGGAGGGCGGCACCCGCACTCGGGGGTATGGCGCAGTTGGTAGCGCGTCTGCATGGCATGCAGAAGGTCAGGGGTTCGAATCCCCTTACCTCCACGGTGAGAAGGGCCGGGACATCGGATGATGTCCCGGCCCTTCGCGCATGCCCGGGGCCGGGTGCGCCACGGGGGCCACGCGTGACGCGCGGGCGGGGGCGTGGCCCGCGTCACGTTAGGGTGGAGGACGTGCCGCGGGAGCAGTCGGGGGGCGCGTGGTGACCGGCCGCGTCCGGTCGGGCCGCGGCGCACTCGCACCCGTACCGGTCTCCACAGAATCGAGGCGCCCGTGATCAACGATCCCGTGCTCGTGCTCGGCGTGGTGGTGGGCCTGGCGGGCCTGCTGATCGCGCTCGAGTCCTACACCGGCTGGAAGGTCTTCAAGTACGTCCCGGCCTTCGTCCTCATGTACCTGGGCTGCGCCGCGCTGAACACCTTCGGGATCCTCGGCGACGCCGAGGGGTCCCGCGACGCGCTGAAGGCCACCAAGGACCTGCTGCTGCCCGCCATGATCTTCGTCCTACTGCTGGGCTGCGACCTGCGCCGCATCGCGCAGCTCGGCCCCAAGCTGCTGCTGACGTTCTTCGTCACCGTGCTGTCCATCATGGCCGCGTTCATCGGCGTGTTCGCCCTGTTCCGCGCGATCCTGTCCACCGACGTCCTCTCCGCCGAGGCCTGGATCCCCATGGCCTCCCTGCTGGGCTCCTGGACGGGCGGCTCCGCCAACATGGTGGCGGTCAACGAGATCCTCGAGGGCCCGGAGAACCTCTTCGGCTTCGCGGTCATCACGGACACCGTGGTCTACTCCGCGTGGCTGATCGTCATGTTCTCCTCGGTGGCCGTGGCCTCCCGCTTCGACCGCTGGACCAGGGCCGACTCCACCCGCCTCGAGGAGCACATGGAGCGCGTCGCGGTCGACGAGGCCCCGATCACCCGTGCCTCGCTCGCGGTGAACGTCTTCACCTCCCTGCTGATCGGCGCCGTCGCGCTGCGGTTCGGCACCTGGATGGCCAAGGACCTGGGCCTGGGCGGCGACGTGCTCAACGCCACCGGCTGGACGATCATCTTCGTCTCCGTCGTCGGCCTGATCGCCGCGCAGACGCCCCTGGGCCGCGTCGCCGGCGCCACCGAGGTCGGCTCGCTCATGCTCTTCGTGATCATCGGCCAGATCGCCACGGGCTCGGACTTCACCGGCATCGCCGAGGCCCCCGTCTACCTGCTCATGGGCGTGCTGATCGTCCTGATCCACGGCGCCATCATGGTGGCGTACGCGAAGGCGGCGAAGGCCGACCTGTTCTCCCTCACCGTCGCCTCGACCGCCAACATCGGCGGCCTGGCCTCCGCCCCCGTGGTGGCGGCCAGCTACGACCGCCGGCTGGTCCCCGTGGGCGTGCTGTTCGCCCTGATGGGCTCGCTCATCGGCACCTTCGCGGGCCTCGGCGGCGGCGCCGTCATGAGGCTCCTCGGATGACGGGCGAGCCGGCGGGGACCCCGGTGACGGTGGCGGCCGTGCGCCACCACCGTCACCGGGCCCGGCTCCTGCACCCGTTCGTCACGGCGGCCCGGCGCACCGAGGCCGTCGAGTACGTCGTCGTCGAGGTGGAGCTGGCCGACGGGACCGTCGGGCAGGGCTCCGCCGCGGAGACCCGCGCCGTGACGGGGGAGGACGCGGAGACGATCGAGCGCTCCGTGGCCGCCGAGTTCGCCCCCGCGCTGCGGGGCGCCACCGGCACCCTCACGGAGCTGCTGGGCCGGCTCCCGGCCCCGCGCCGGGGCGCCACGAGCGCCCGCTCCGCGGTGGACGTGGCCGTGCACGACGCCGTCGCCCGCGCCGCCGGCGTCCCGCTCACCGCGCTGCTGGCCCCGGCCGGGGCCACGGTGCAGGACGAGCTCGAGAACGACATGACCGTCTCCCTCGAGGACCCGGCCACCATGGCGGCACGCGCCACCGAGGCCGTGGCCGACGGCACCCGGATCCTGAAGATCAAGCTGGGCCGGGACGTCGAGGAGGACGCCGCGCGGCTGCGCGCCGTGCTCGCGGCGGCCCCCCAGGCGCGCCTGCGCCTGGACGCGAACCAGGGGTGGAGCGTGGCTGACGCCATCGCCGTCATCTCCGGAATGGAGGACGAGGGCCTGCCCGTGGACCTCGTGGAGCAGCCCGTGGCCGCCGAGGACGTGGCGGGCCTGGCCCGCGTGCGCGCCGCGGTGTCCACGCCGATCATGGCGGACGAGGCGCTGTGGTCCTCTGAGGACGCCCGCCGGCTCATCGACGCCGGCGCCGCGGACCTGTTCAACATCAAGCTCGCCAAGACCGGCGGGCTCGAGGACGCGGTGCGCATCGCGGACCTGGCCGCCGAGCACGGCATCGGCTGCATGGTGGGCTCCATGATGGAGCCGAGGATCTCGATCGGTGCCGCGGTGCACCTGTCCCTGGCGCACCCGGCCGTCACGATGGTCGACCTCGACGCGCCCCTGTGGTTCGCCTCGACGGCGCCCGAGGGCGGCTTCGAGCAGACCGGCGGCACCGTCCGCCTCACCGGGGGCCCGGGCCTGGGCCTGCAGCGCCTGGACGCGCGGGTCGACACGGCGTGAGGCCGCCCCGGCCGGTCCGTCGCGGCCGGCCGGCCGGGGGCGGGCTCGCCGCGGCGTCCGGGCGATTTGCGCCGGGGGGTGCGGCTCAGTTAGTGTTCTCGAGTCGCTCCGGCCCGGTCCGCCGGATGGAGGGACACCCGCTCTCGGGGGTATGGCGCAGTTGGTAGCGCGTCTGCATGGCATGCAGAAGGTCAGGGGTTCGAATCCCCTTACCTCCACGGAAGCACGAAGGCCCGGTCCGCACGGACTGGGCCTTCGTCATGCCCGCGGCCGGCCGTCAGGCGGTGGTCAGCAGCGCCTTGACCGCCCGACGCTCGTCCACGGCGGCGTAGGCCTCGGCCGCGCGCTCCAGGGGCAGCGTCAGGTCGAACACCGCG
>NZ_JAUNHR010000115.1 GCF_030523875.1 Micrococcus sp.
ATGACGACGATGACGACGAGGCCAAGGTTGCCGGCAAGAAGGTCGGCGTGTGGACCGTGGCCGGGGTGACCTTCGCCAACGGCGGGGACAACATCGGCGTCTACGTCCCGGTCTTCCTCAGCGTGGGCCCGGGGGCCGTGGTCGCGTACTGTGTCGTGTTCCTGGTGCTGGTCGCGGGGCTGGTGGGCCTGGCCAAGTTCGTCGCCACCCGCCGCCCGATCGCCGAGGTGTTGGAGCGCTGGGAGCACATCCTGTTCCCCATCGTGCTGATCGGCCTGGGTGTCTTCATCCTCATCAGCGGCGGGGCCTTCGGCCTCTGACCGCGTTCGCCCTCGGCCACGGAAGGCCCGCACCCCGCCGACCCGGACGCCACACGGCCACCGGGCCGGCGGGGTGCGTTCGGTCCTAGACGGGGGTGGTGAAGGTGCCGGCCAGGTTCTGCAGCTGGTACATCCACAGCATCCACAGCCCGGAGACCATCAAGACGCCCACGAGCACGAGCAGACAGCCGCCGATGATGTTGAAGACCCGGATGTTGCGGCGGATGTAGCTCAGGGCGGTGGTGACCCAGTTGATGCCGGCCGCGGCCAGCAGGAAGGGGATGCCCAGCCCCAGGCAGTAGAGGAAGCCCAGCAGGGCCCCGCGCCAGGGGTCCCCGGTGGTGGTGCTCAGCGCCAGCACGGCGCTGAGGGTCGGGCCCATACAGGGGGTCCAGCCCAGGCCGAACACCACCCCGAGCAGTGGGGCCCCGGCCAGCCCGGTCCGCGGTGCCAGGGTGGGCTTGAGCGTGCGCTGGAAAAGGGAGAACTTGCCGACCATGACCAGGCCCATGACGATCACCAGCACGCCCAGGACGCGGATCATCGGGTCCTGCCAGCGCACCAGCCAGTGTCCGATGGTGCCGAAGGCGGCCCCGTAGAGGGTGAAGACCGCGGCGAAGCCGAGGATGAACAGCCCGACCCCGGTCAGCACCCGGCGGCGGTTGTCGGGGTGGGTGGGGTTGGACAGTCCGGAGACGTAGCCCAGATAACCGGGCACCAGCGGCAGGATGCACGGGGACAAAAACGAGACGATCCCGGCGATCATCGCCAGCGGGGCGGCGATGAGCAGCGCCCCGGAGTTCACGGTCTCGGCGAAGTAGTTCCCGATGTTCACACCGCCCTCCGTCCGGGGCCATCCGCCGGCGGGGCGGGGCGGGACCGGGGCGGTGCGGGCGGCGGGACAACGGGGGCGGGCACGGTGACGGGGACCTCCTGGGATCGGGCGCGGGGACTGCCCGTTGGCCGGGCGGCATCCCGACAAAGATACACGAGATGCTGTACCGTTCTGGGTATGAGCACCGCGAGCCTCACGCACACCTCGGCGTTGTCCCGGCTGGGCCATGCCCTGGCGGATGACACCCGGACCCGGATCCTGTTGACCCTGCGCGCCGGGCCGGTTCGGCCCTCGCAGCTGGCTCAGGATCTGGGGGTGTCCAAGCAGGTGATGTCTAACCAGTTGGCCTGTCTGCGCGGTTGCGGGCTGGTGACCGCCACCGCCGAGGGTCGCCATGTCTGGTACACTCTGGCCGATGACCGGTTGGGTCAGGCGCTGGGGGAGCTGCTGGAGTTGACCGTGGCCATCGACCCGGACTGCTGCTCCGCCGGAGGGTGCACCTGCGCATGAGCACCCTGTCCCTGAGCCCCAGACTGCTGACACCTAAGCCCCTCACGGCCGAGCGTCGGGCGGTGTTGCACCGCCGGATCCGGTGGATCGTGGCCGGCACCATCACCTACAACGTGATCGAGGCGGTCATCGCCCTGGCCGCCGGGACGGTGGCCTCTTCCGCGGCGCTGATCGGCTTCGGTCTGGACTCGATCGTGGAGGTCCTCTCCGCGGCGGCGGTGGCCTGGCAGTTCGCCGCCCCGGACCCGCGCCAGAGGGAGAAGGCGGCGCTGCGGTTGATCGCGTTCTCCTTCTTCGGCCTGGCCGCGTTCATCACCGTCGACGCGGTGCGCACCCTGGCCGGGGCCGCCGAACCCGAGCACTCCCCGGTGGGGATCGTGCTGGCGGCGGTGAGCCTGGCGATCATGCCGGCCCTGTCCTGGGTCGAGCGCCGCACCGGACGGGAACTGGGCTCGGCCTCGGCGGTGGCCGATTCCAAGCAGACCCTGATCTGCAGCTACCTCTCGGCGGTGCTGCTGATCGGGTTGGTATTGAACAGCGCCCTGGGCTGGTCCTGGGCCGACCCGGTCGCCGCCCTGGTGATCGCCGCCGTCGCCCTCAAGGAGGGCCTGGAGGCCTGGCGCGGGGATGCCTGCTGCACCCCCGCCTCCGTGCTGATCGCCGGGAACCAGGACGACGAGGGCGGCACGGACGGCGACGGCTGTGGCGGGTGCGGGCCGGATTGCGCCTGCTGCACCCACTGAGCCCGCCCGCCGCCGGTGCCTCCCGACGGGCTGGGGGGCGGTGTGCTGATGATCCATCGAGTGGAAGAGAAGTTGGTGTGAGCGGACACGATCATTCCCATGCCCTGCCGGCGGTTGGCCGGCGGGGCCGGCTGGCCGTGGTCTTCGGCATCACCGCCACGATCATGGTCGCCGAGGTCATCGGCGCGCTGGCCTCGGGCAGCCTGGCGCTGCTGGCCGATGCCGGGCACATGTTCACCGACTCCGCCGGGTTGCTGATCGCCCTGATCGCGGCGTCCCTGGCGCTGAGACCGGCCACGGACAAGCGCACCTGGGGGTACCAGCGGGCCGAGATCCTCGCCGCCGCCGCGCAGGCGGCGGTGCTGCTGGCCGTGGGCGGCTTCGTGGCCGTGGAGGGCGTGCGCCGGCTCCTGACCCCGCCCGAGGTCGAATCCACCACCATGTTCTGGTTCGGGGTGATCGGGCTGGCCGGCAACCTCATCGGGCTGGCGATCCTGGCCTCGGCCCGGGGGCAGAACCTGAACATGAAGGCCGCGTTCCTGGAGGTGCTCAACGACGCCCTGGGCTCGGTCGCGGTCATCGTCTCGGCAATCGTGATCGCCACCACCGGCTGGAGTCGGGCCGATGCGGTGGTGTCCTTGCTGATCGCCGCGCTGATCGTGCCCCGGTCCCTGATCCTGCTGCGCGACACCATCGAGGTGCTCATGGAGACCACCCCGCGAGGCCTGGACCTGGAAGCGGTCCGCACCCGGCTGGGTCAGCTGCCGCACGTGGTCGAGGTGCACGACCTGCACGCCTCGCGCATCGACTCCGACACCCCCGTGCTCTCCGCGCACGTCACCGTGCGCGATGACTGCCTGACCGCGCGGCACCTGGGCACCGTGCTGGCCGATCTGCAGCGCTGCGTGGCCGAGGACTTCCACGTGGCCATCGAGCACTCCACCTTCCAGATCGAACCGGCCACCCACCGCCACACCGAGACCCACCACCCCTGACCCGTAACTGCCTCCGAATCCCGCCACCACCAGATTGGACCCCCCTTGTGAGCACACCCACCCGCAGCCCCACCCCCTCCGGCCCGTCCACCCCGGGCACCACCTCGCACCGGGCCAAGATCATTGTCTGGCTCGTGCTGGTCGCCGTGGTGATCGCCGGGCTCATCGTCGGGGCGGTGGCCGTCAACGGCGCCCGTGATCCCGGCCCCCAGGGAGCCGGGCAGACCGCATCCTCCGGGGCCGAGCAGACCGCGGCCTCGCAGGCCGCTCCGGTGGTGCGCCCGGACAGCCGGGTGCTGTCCCAGGCCCCGAACGAGCAGGCCGTGCTGGTGGAGTTCCTGGACTTCGAGTGCGAGGGCTGCAAGGCCGCCTACCCGGTCGTGGAGGAACTGCGCGCCGAGTACGCCGACACGGTGACCGTCGTGCACCGCTACTTCCCGCTGCCCGGGCACCCGAACTCGATGACCGCCGCCGTCGCGGTGGAGGCCGCCGCCCAGCAAGGTGAGTACGAGGCGATGTACCAGCGGATGTTCGACACCCAGGAGCAGTGGAGCCACACCGCCGAGGACCGCAGCCTGGTGTTCCGCGGCTACGCCGAGGACCTGGGCCTGGACCTGGCCGCCTACGATGCCGCGGTGGCCGACCCGGCCACCCAGGCTCGCATCGAGGCCGACGTGGCCGACGGGATCGCCTTGGGCGTGCAGGGCACCCCGACCTTCTTCCTGGACGGAAAGATACTCACCCTGAACACCCTCGAGCAGTTCCGCGCCGAACTCGACGCGGCCGCAAGCAACTGAGCCGCCCCATGAGCACCCCTGCCCCCGACGCCGACTCCCCGGTGACCACACAGACGACCATCGCCGACCGCCCCGCCGAGCCGCTGGCCGGCGCCGGACCGGCCGCCGAGAAGGCGGGGATGCCGGCTCTTGCCCGGCACTGCCCGTTCGGTCTCATCCTGCTGGTCACCGGGGTGGTGGGCTGGACGGCCTCGGCGATCCTAGTCCTCGAGCGCCTGGCCCTGTACGAGGACCCCGGCCACACCACCAGCTGTGACATCAACCCGTGGGTGTCCTGCGGGCGGGTGATGGGCACCTGGCAATCCGAGCTGTTCGGCTTCCCGAACCCGCTGATCGGCGTCGTGGCCTTCGCCGTGGTGCTGGCCACCGCGATGATGGTGCTCTCCGGGGCGAAGCCCGGCCGCTGGTACTGGGTCGGGCTACAGGCCGGGGTCACCCTGGGGATGGTGTTCGTGGCCTGGCTGTGGTTCCAGGCCCTGTACGAGATCTACATCCTGTGCCTGTACTGCATGATCGTCTGGGCGGCCATGATTCCGCTGTTCCTGTTGCTCACCGCCCGCAACCTCGCCCACGGCGTGATTCCCGCCCCGCCCGGGGTGGTCCGGTTCGCCACCGGCTGGGCTGGCACCCTCATCGCCGTCGCCTACGTCACCGTCACCGGTTCTGTCTTCGTCCAGTTCCTCCCCGCCTTCACCGGCTACTAAGTCCCCCGCCACCACCATCCCCCCAGCAGCGAGGAACTCTCCGACCATGGCCGACGCGGACGTCCTGGTGATCGGCGCCGGCCAAGCCGGCCTGGTCATGGGCCACTACCTGAACCGGGCCGGACTGCACCCGCTGCTCGTGGACCGCGCCCCGGCCCTCGGGCACAGTTGGCGGTCCCGCTGGAACTCACTGCGCCTGTTCACCCCGGCCCGGCACAACCGAC
>NZ_JAUNHR010000116.1 GCF_030523875.1 Micrococcus sp.
CCGCCCCGCCGGCGGTGCCCGAGGTGCCCCGCTCCCAGGGCAACGGGGTGTAAGTTCTGCCACCTCGGCGAGGGGCCTCAGAACGTGTAGGGCACGCGCTCCCAGGTCAGCAGCTCCTGCGCCGGGTTCTTGCCCTTGCCGGCGTTCATCGGGGCCACGGAGAAGCGGGTCCACTCGTTGGACGTCGCGGCGCCCTCCACGGTGATGCGCTCGAGGTTCTCCACGGGCGCCACGCCGTACACGTCGAGCCACGGGGAGCCGGCGGTCAGCGGGGCGTCCGCGGTGTACTCGTGGGAGTCGCCGTTGATCAGGTACACCGGGCCGTCGAAGTCGCGGGAGAGCTCCGCGATGAGCTGCACGGTCTCCGTGTAGGCCTGCTGCTGCGCGGCGGCCTCGTCCGAGATCTCCCCGTCCACCACTGCGCCCGGGTAGAACATGTCGGCCTGCATCATGATGACCACGCCGCGGGCGTGCCGGCGCTCGGCGTCGGCGAACAGGTCGCGGATGAGGGCGTGGGTGGCGGCGTCGCGGGTCTCCACCTCGGCCAGCTGCTCGGGCGTCGGCGCGGTCAGGCCGAGGCCGGTCCACGGCTGGGTGGAGTTCGCCGAGCCCTGCACGTTGACCACGCCGAACTCCACGCGGCGCTCGGTGAACCGGGCGTTCTCCGGCAGGCCGATCTCGTCCTGAGCGTCCACCTTCATGGGCTCACCCAGGGTGCGGTCGGCCACCGGGTAGAAGACCTCCCGGAACGCGTCCAGGCGCTCGAGCGGGTCGTAGGCACCGTTGTTGGTCCGGTGGCAGTCCGTCCAGTCGTTGTCGCCCGGGGTCAGCACGAGCGGGTGCGCCAGGCGGTCGAACTCCCCGCGGATCATCGCGAAGTACTCGTCGGAGCAGACCGCGGAGCCGGCCTTGATGTCCCCGACGTGGGCCACGAAGGAGAGCTCGTCCTGCGCGGAGAGCTCGTCGATCATCCCGGGGAACGCGGCCACCTGCGCGGCCCCGTAGGGCACGTCGCCGATCACGCCGAAGGTGAAGGACTCCGCCGTCGTCCCCTTCCCGACGGCGGCGGTCGCCTGCGCGTGCGCGCCGGCGTGGGCGGGCGGAGCGGCGACGGCGGGGGCGGCCGCGCCGAGGGAGACGGTCAGGGCCGCGGCGGCGGCGAGGGAGAGGCGGGCGAAGCGGGCCATGAGGCACTCCTGGGGGGAGGGGCGTCGGGGACGGCCCGACGCTAGGCCCCGGGGGTGACCGCCAGGGCGCACCCCGGTGACGTGCGGGGCAGACCCGGGTGACGGCGTCGTGAACGGGCCCCGGCCGCTCCGCCCCACCCCACCCCGGCGAATCCACTGCACTTGTGACCCGAATGAGGGCGGATTCGGCCCCCAGAAGGGTCAGAAGTGCAGTGGATTCGCCCGTCCCGGGGACGGTCGGCTCAGGCCGCCATGAACTCCCACTGGTGGCCGTCCGGGTCGATCACCTGACGGGAGAAGACGCCGGAGGCGGACATGTCCTCCTGCAGGTCCTCGGGCAGCTCGACCTCGGTGCCGCCGGCCTCGACCGCCGACGCCACCAGACGGTCCACGGCGCCGCGGTCCGGGGCGGTGAGCTGGAGCAGGGCCGAGTTCGTGGTGAGGCAGTCGGCGATCTCGCGCTCGCCGATGAAGTCGGTGTAGAAGCCGGGGCTCAGGTACATCGCGAAGGTGGAGTCGGTGAGCTCCACGCACACGGAGTTCTCGTCCGAGAAGTCCTCGTCGATCCCCGCTCCGACGGCGGTCCAGAAGGAGCGGATGCGCTCGGTGTCCGTGGTGGGGAGGTTGATGTACACCGGCTGGGAGAACAGGGCCATGCCGAACACCGTAATCCAGGCTGCGCGCGCGGAGCGAACTGCCGGCCGCGGCGTGACCGGTGTCTCTCCGCGCCCTCATCCCGCCCTGGCGTGTCCGGGCCCGTTGGTAGCGTGAGCGCATGAGCCTTCCCCCCTCCGCGCCCGCCGACGGCACCGTCCCCGGGGCCGTCCCCGCCGGCTGGCCGCCGTCCGGCTGGCCGGGCCGCGCACCTCGCCGCCGGGCCGACCCCGCGCGCTGGGCCCCCGGCCCGTTCCACGGGGGGGACGCGCTCGTCGTCCTGGCCTACGGCGGGATCATGGTGCTCGGCCTGGGGTTCTTCCTGGCCGCGGCGCTGGGCCTGGTCCCGGCGGACCCCGCCGCCCTGACCGTGCTGGACGGGTTCACGGTGAACCTGCTCTGCTACGCCATCCTCGTGACGCTCGTCCTGCTGGTGGCGTGGCGGCCGCTGGTGACCTCGCTGCGGGTCTTCGCCACCGGGACGTGGTGGAAGGTCCTGCTGCTGCCGGCGCTGTGGTTCACCACCATCCTGGTCAACGCCGTGCTGCTCGCCCTGATCGGGGACGCGCAGACCAGCGCCAACCAGGCCGCCCTCGAGGAGATGACCACGCAGGCCCCGCCGGCGCTCATGGTCCTGATGACCGTGGTGGGCGCTCCGCTCGTGGAGGAGTACCTGTTCCGGCACCTGCTGGTGGGCAAGCTCTCCCGCTGGATCAACGTGTGGGTGTGCGCCGCGGTGTCCGTGCTGGCGTTCTCCTTCCTGCACTTCCTGGGCACCGGCGGCGACTTCCGCCTCGTGGAGGTGGTCCCGTACCTCACCCTCGCGGTGACCATCACGGTGACGTACATCCTCATGGGCCGCTCCTTCGGGTACGCGGTGCTGCTGCACATGGTGAACAACGGCATCGCGATCGCCATGCTCTACCTCGTGGCCCCGCTGCTGCCGGAGCTGCCGCAGCCGGTCACCCCCACCACGGCCCTGGCGCCCCTCCTGGCGCTGGTCGGCTGACGTGGGTGCGACGGCCGCCCCGCCCCCGGAGGCCGGGCGGGGCCTCTCCCGGCGGATCCTCGGCCTGGCGATCCCCGCGTTCGGCGCGCTGATCGCCGAGCCGCTGTTCCTGCTGGCGGACACCGCGATCGTCGGGCACCTGGGCACCGCCCAGCTGGCCGGCGTCGGGGTGGGGACCACGGTGCTGCACACGGCCACGGGCCTGATGATCTTCCTGGCGTACGCCACCACGCCCGCGGTGGCGCGGATGATCGGCGCGGGGAACCTGCCCGGCGCGATGGCCCGCGGCCGGGACGGGATCTGGCTCGGGCTGCTGCTGGGCACGGTGCTCGGGGTGGCCGGGTGGCTCGCCGCCCCCGGGCTCACCGGTGCGCTCGGCGCCACGGGGGAGACCCACGCCCACGCCACCGCGTACCTCCAGTGGTCCATGCCGGGGCTGCCGGCGCTGCTGGCGGTGCTGGCCGCCACCGGCGTGCTGCGCGGCCTGCAGGACACCGTCACCCCGCTGGTGGTGGCCGGCGTCGGGTTCGCGGTGAACATCGGGCTGAACTGGGTGCTGGTGTACGGGGCGGGGCTCGGGGTGGCCGGCTCCGCGATCGGCACCTCCGCCGTGCAGTGGGGGATGCTGGCCGTCTACCTGGCCGTGCTGGCCCCCCGGTTCCGCCGCGCGGGCACCCCCCTCGCTCCGCTGCCGTCCGGCATGCGCGCCACCGCGCAGGTGGGCTCGTGGCTGCTGCTGCGCACTGCGAGCCTGCGCGCGGCCATCCTGATCACGGTCATGGCCGCCACCGGCCTGGGAGACGTCACCCTCGCCGCGCACCAGCTGGTCTTCACCCTGTTCTCCACGCTCGCGTTCGCGCTCGACGCCCTCGCGATCGCCGCGCAGGCCCTGATCGGCGCCGAGCTCGGAGCGTCCCGGCCGCGCCAGGCCCGGCGTCTGACGGACCTGATGGTGCGCTGGGGGCTGGGCTTCGGCCTCGTGACCGGCGTGCTGCTGGCCGCCCTCGCCTGGGTGCTGCCGCCCCTGTTCGCCCCGGACCCGACCGTGCAGGCCGCGGCCACCGCGGGCCTGCTGGTGCTCGCGCTGTCCCAGCCCGTGGCCGGGTACGTGTTCGTCCTCGACGGCGTGCTCATCGGCGCCGGTGACGCGCGCTACCTGGCGCTGGCCGGCGTCGTGAACCTGGCCGTGTACGCCCCCGCCCTGTGGGTGCTCGCCCAGGTCGCGGCCGGGGGGCTGGGCTGGACGGTCGACTGGTCCGACCCGTGGGAGCACACTCCCGACGCCGCCGCGCAGGTCGCGCTGCTGTGGTGCGGGTTCGCCGGGGTGTACATGGGGATGCGCGCCCTCACCCTCGGCCACCGCGCCCGGCAGGACGCCTGGATGCGGGTCGGCGCCCGCTGACTCCCCCTCGCGCCACCCCCGCCACCACCGCGGCGAATCCACTGCAGTTGTGACCCTTCTCAACCCCGGATCCGGCCTCAGAAGGGTCAGAAGTGCAGTGGATTCGCTGGGGAAGGGGTGGATTCGCTCGGGAGGGGTCGCTCCTAGACTGGGGCGGTGACCACGCAGAAGACCCCCCTCGCCATCTCGTCCGAGGTGTTCAAGCCCATCCTGATCCGCGCCGGCGTGGCGCTGCTCTTCGGGCTGTCCACCGTGTTCGTCCAGAACCCCGGCCTGACCTGGATGAAGGTGGCCTTCGCGGTGTTCCTCGTCTTCTCCGGCTCCGCCCTGTGGGAGTACCTGCGCCGGGACTGCGTGCCCGAGGCCATGCGCTCCCCGCTGTCCCTCGCGGCGGCCGCCTGGATGCTGGGCACCCTGCTGCTGTTCTTCTTCGGCACCCCCGCCGGCGTGGGCCTGACGGTGGCCGCGGCGCTCGTCCTCGGCGGCGTCGCCGAGCTCGTGGCCTGGGCCTGGTTCCGCCGGAGCTTCATCCCCGCCCGCGACCAGCTCTGGACCGGCGTCGTGGGCGCCGCCTCCGGCGTGGCGCTCGCGGTGGGCGCGGTGCAGGGGCTGGACCCGCACGGCCTGCTGGGCATTGCGGGCGGCGGGGCGATCATCATCGGTGTGCTGCTGATGATCTCCGGCCTGGGCTTCCACCCCGCGGTCCGCCGGGACCGCGGCACG
>NZ_JAUNHR010000024.1 GCF_030523875.1 Micrococcus sp.
TCGGCGTCCGTCGCGCCGGCGCCGACGGCATGCCGGCGATCGCGGGCTCGGTCGGGCGCCGCTCCAGCCCCCGCTGCCCGCACCCCGCGCCGAGCGACCCGCGCGCCGAGCCGGGGAAGGAGCGGTTCAGGTCCCGGCGGTCCGGGAGGTAGCGGTCGCCGGCCTGCACGCCGAGCACGTTGACGATCGGCACCGCCAGCAGGGTGCCGTGCAGCGCGGTGGGGTCCAGCCGTTCGAGGACGCGGCGGATCACCTCGATCCCCACCACCTCGTCCCCGTGGATCGCGGCGGAGACCCACACGGTGGGGCCGGGGTGGCGTCCGTGCAGCACGTGCACGGGCAGGGAGACCTCGGCGCCGGTCACCAGGCGGGAGATCGGCAGGGACACCTCACGACGCCGGCCGGGGCGCACCTCGGCGTCGCCCAGACGGAAGGACTCGCGGCGGGGGGTGCGGCGGGGCGCGGGGCCGGGGCCGCTCACGCCCGTCCCCGGTTCCGGCGTCGCACGCCGCGGGGCGGCTCCCCGCCGAGATAGGAGGCGGCGGGGTCCACGAGGAAGCCCTGGGCCAGGGCGGTGCGGCCCACGAGCATGCGGAAGCCCATCTCGTCCCGGTCGGTGAGGGTGACCTCGGCGTCCACGGTGCGCCCGGCCAGGCGCAGCGGCATGAGCACCACGAACCGGTCCTGCACCTCGCCGTTGGAGGAGCGGACGGTGCGCACGTCCTCGACCGGCAGGTCCACGGTGCGGGCGTCCGCGGTGGAGCCCTGCCAGGGGTGGACCTCGAAGCGCACCCGGTCCTCGCCGTGGGGGCCGGTGTGCCGCTCGATCCGGAAGGCGTGCAGGGCGGAGGTGCGCGCGCCGGTGTCGATCTTGGCCTTGATCCACGGGGTCAGCGCGTCCGGCAGTCCGGCCCACTCGCGCCAGCCGACGACGACGGGCGGCCCGGCGGGGCCCTCGGCCCCCCCAGGGACCGTGGGGAGATCTGCCTCCGCGGGCTCGCGCGTGTGGTTGGATTCCGTCACGTGACCCATCTTCGCAGGAACCCCGCATGAAGCTCGCGATCCTCTCCCGCTCCCTGCGCGCCTACTCCACGCAGCGTCTCAAGACCGCCGCCCAGGACCGCGGCCACCAGGTGAAGGTCCTGGACACCCTGCGGTTCGGCATCGACCTCAGCTCCCAGGAGCCGGACCTGATGTTCCGCGGCCGCCCGCTGTCCACGTACGACGCGGTGCTCCCGCGCATCGGCAACTCGGTGACGTACTTCGGCACCGCCGTGGTCCGCCAGTTCGAGCAGATGGACGTCTACACGCCCAACACGGCCGCCGGCATCATGAACTCCCGGGACAAGCTGCGCGCCAGCCAGATCCTCTCCCGCCATGGCATCGACCAGCCGGCCACCGTGTTCGTGCGCAACCGCGGCGAGGTCTCCACGGCCATCGACATGGTGGGCGGCGCCCCCGTGGTCATCAAGCTGCTCGAGGGCACCCAGGGCATCGGCGTGATCCTGGCCCCCACCAAGAAGGTGGCCGAGGCCATCATCGAGACCCTGCACGGCACCAACCAGCAGGTGCTCATCCAGCGCTTCGTGGAGGAGTCCAAGGGCAAGGACGTCCGCGCCCTGGTGGTGGGGGACCGCGTGGTGGCCGCCATGCGCCGCCGCGCGCAGGGGGACGAGTTCCGCTCCAACGTGCACCGCGGCGGCACCGTGGAGGAGGTCCACCTCTCCGACGAGTACGCCGAGACCGCCGTCCGGGCCGCCCGGATCATGGGCCTGCACGTGGCCGGCGTCGACATGCTGGAGGGCGAGGACGGCCCGCTGGTCATGGAGGTCAACTCCTCCCCGGGCCTGGAGGGCATCGAGCGCGCCACCGGCCTGGACGTGGCCGGGGCGATCGTGGACTACATCGCGGACCAGGCCGGCTTCCCGGACATCGACGTGCGCCAGCGCCTGGCCGTGTCCACGGGCTACGGCGTGGCGGAGATCGCGGTGTTCGCCGGCTCGGACATGGTGGGCCAGTCCATCGAGGACTCGGGCCTGCTGGCCAAGGACCTGCAGGTGCTCACGCTGCACCGCGGCGCCTCCGTGTTCCCCAACCCTGCGGACGGCAAGGTCCTCGAGGAGGGCGACCGCCTGCTCTGCTTCGGCAAGCTGGAGAACATGCGCTCGCTCATCCCGGCCCGCTCCAAGCGCCCCAAGCGGGTGCGCAGGCTGCCCAAGGACGCCCTGCCCGAGCCCGCCGCCGAGGTGGCCTCCGCGGACCCGGCCGGCGACGAGGCCGTGGACTCCGGCTCCCGCGACTGACCCGGCCCGCGCCTCACCCCCGACGACGACGCCGCCCCCGCCTTCTCCTGGAAGGCGGGGGCGGCGTCGTCGTGGCGCGGGGGCTCAGCCCCCGGCCGGCGTCAGCTCTTCGGGAAGTGCTGGCGCTCGATGTCCTTCAGCGTGCCGACCGGCAACTCGGACAGGCGGTCCAGGACGACCTGCTTGGCCTGGTCCGGGGTGCGCTGCGGCTTGGGGTCCACGTGGCCCTCCGGGGCGGAGGCGTCCTTCTTGCCGTGGCCCTTGGGGACGGTCATCACGATGGAGATGATGGCCAGCAGCACGAACACCAGGGAGACGCCCAGGGCGACCATGCCGGCGACGCGGATCATGGCGTTGTCCGTGCGGCCCCCCATCTGGATGACGTTGCCGACCACGTTGGTGCTGGCGGTCATGAGCGCGGTGAACACGGCCAGGGAGACCGCGGCGCCGATCGCGCCGCCGAGCGAGGACGCCATCTTGTAGACGCCCGCGCCGGAGCCGGCCTGGTCGGCGGGCAGGTTGGAGAGGGCGGCGTCCGTGGACGGGGTGGCGTAGAACGCCAGGCCCACGCCGAACAGCGAGTAGGCGACGATCGCGAGGATCACGTACTGGCCGATCAGCAGGTGCGTGGCCATGAGCATCAGGGCGGCGACGCCCACGATCGCGGAGCCCCAGATCATCGGCTTGCGCGGGCCGAAGCGCTGCAGCAGCTTCTCGCCGACGCGGATGAAGCCGATGATGAAGATGCCGTAGCCGAGGGTGAGCAGGCCGGCGTCGAACGCCGAGTACGGGGTGCCGTCCGCGCGCTGGCCCGCGAGCTGGATGAGCTGCTGGGACACGATCAGCATGCCGATGGTGCCGTTGAGCAGGAAGTTCGAGATCGTCGCACCGGTGAAGGTGGTGTTCTTGAACAGGGCGAAGTCGATGAACGGGTGCGCCTGGCGGCGCTCCACCACCACGAAGGCGGCCAGCAGGGCCAGGCCCGCGACGCCCAGGATGATCACGGTGGGGCTGGTCCAGCCCATGCCGCCGCCGAACAGCAGCACGATCATCAGCGCGAGGGTGGCGGCGATGAACAGCACCAGGCCGAGGATGTCGAACTTGGCGCGCTCGCCGCTGACCGCGACCTTCGACTCCGGGGTGCCCTTGATCATGAAGAACGCGAGCACGGAGATGATGATCGAGGCGATGAAGATGCCGCGCCAGCCGACGAACTGGACCACGGTGCCGCCGAAGATCGCGGCCAGGCCGGAGCCGCCCCACGAGCCGATGGACCACATCGATACGGCGCGCTGGCGCTCCTTGCCGTCCCAGTAGGTCTTCACGAGGGCCATGGACGCGGGCATGATGCACGCGGCCGAGAAGCCCTGGATCGCGCGGCCCACGATGAGCAGCGGCAGGGCCGCGGGGCCCGAGGCGAAGATCAGCAGGGCGGAGCCGACGATGCCGGCCAGGATGCCGATCTGGGTGATCTTCACGCGGCCCACGCGGTCGGCCAGGCCGCCCATGAGCACGATGAACAGGCCGGAGAACAGGGCCGTGATGGACACGGCCAGGTTCATGGCGGACGCGTTGACGTACTCGCCGCCGGCGTTGATGTCCTGCATGATCGCGGGGGCCACGGTGCCGGCCGTGCCGGCGAACAGCCAGAACGTGACCACGGCGAGCACGATGCCCCACAGGAGCTTCTCGGTGCCCTGGTACCCGGTGGGGTTCGAGGGGGTGGCGGCGGGCGCGCCCGTGGGGGCGGCGCCGGCCGGCGGGGTCCCGCCGGCGTTCGCGGCGGGGGAGGCGGAGGATGACATGGGGCGGCTCACTTCTGGGCGAGGAAGGCCATGACGGCGGCGACGGCGGCGGTGGTGCCGGTCGTCATGGTCGGCTGGATGGCGGGGGCGAACTGGGGGTTGTGGTTGGGGACCGCGTCCTGGTCGGCGGTGAAGCCGCCGAAGCCCCAGTAGCAGTACGGGGTGCCGAAGGCGTCCGGGACCACGGAGAAGTCCTCGGAGGCGGTCAGCGGGGACATCGGGACCACGTTGTCCTCGCCGAGGGCCTCGACGAGGGCGTCCTTGACCGTGGCGGCGACGTCGGCGTCGTTGTTGGTCAGCGGGTAGCGGTCCGTGTACTCGAACTCGGGCTCGCGGGGCGAGCGGGCGGCCTCGCACTCGGCGCGCACGATGCGCTCCACGGCGGCGACCAGGGTGTCCCGGATCTCCTCCGAGTAGGCGCGGAAGTTGATCCGCAGCACGGCGCTGTCCGGGATGATGTTGGCCTTCGAGCCGGCCTGCAGGGAGCCCACGGTGACCACGCCGAAGTCGGACGGGGCGATCTCGCGGGCCACGATGGTCTGCAGACGCGTGACGATGGCGGAGGACAGGACCACCGGGTCCACGCCGAGGTGCGGCATGGAGCCGTGCGAGCCCTTGCCGTACACCGTGATCTTCACGGACACGGCGGTGGAGAGGGCGGCGCCGTCGGTGACGGTGACCTTGCCGGCCTCCGGGTTGGCGAGGACATGCTGGGAGAGGGCCACGTCCGGCGTCGGGAGCTTCTCCACGAGGCCGGCGTCCACCATGGACTGCGCGCCCTCGGCGGTCTCCTCGCCGGGCTGGAAGAGGGCCAGGTAGGTGCCGGACCAGGCGTCCGTGTTCTCCGCCATGGACTTCGCGGCGCCGAGCGCGGTGGTGACGTGCATGTCATGGCCGCACGCGTGCATCACGGGGACGACGTTGCCGTCCCGGTCCTCCTGGGTGGCGGTGGACGCGTAGTCCAGGCCGGTCTCCTCCTTGACGGGGAGGGCGTCGAAGTCCGCGCGGAAGAGGACGGTCTTGCCCTCGCCGTTCTCCAGGACGCCGACGACGCCGCCGCCGAGCTCGTGGACGGTGTAGCCGTACTCCTCGAGGCGCTTCGCGATCTCCTTGCGGGTCTCGGACTCCTGCATGGAGAGCTCGGGATGGGCGTGCAGGTGCTTGTACAGCTCCTCCTGCCACGAGGCCGACTCGGGCAGGGTCTTCAGGATCTCGGAAACGGTGCTCACGGGGCGTCCTCTCGACCGGGGCCCGGCCGGGTCCGGCCGGGAGGACGGCGAGGGCACCCGCGGGCTGGTTCCGCGCCTGTCACGCGCGGCGGACGCGGCCCGAGGAACGACCTGCTGTCCTGCTCCCAGCGTAGTACCGGGGGTTCCCGGAATCCCTTGAGTTGTACCGTCTGGGCAGGATTCAACGGTGTGAGCTTCACGTCATCTCACCCGGTGAGAATCGGCTTGGGTGCGCGGGCTGGACCGTGCGCCGCCAATGTGCCGTCAGCGGGCGGTATGCGGGGCGAACGCGCCGATCCCGGTCAGGTGCCGGCCGAGGGTGAGCTGGTGCACCTCGTCCGTGCCCTCGTAGGTGCGCACCGACTCGAGGTTGTTGGCGTGGCGCAGCGGCGAGTGCTCGAGGGTGACGCCGTTGCCGCCGAGCATCTCCCGGGCGTCCCGGGCGATCCCGATGGCCACGCGGCAGTTGTCCAGCTTGCCGGCGGAGATCATGGCCGGGGTCAGGGTCCCGACGTCCTTGGCCCGGCCGATCTGATGGGCCAGCAGGTAGCCGCGGTTGATCGCCACCGCCATGTCGGCGAGCTTGGCCTGGGTGAGCTGGTACGAGGCCAGAGGCGCGCCGAACTGGGTGCGCTCCCTGGTGTAGTCCAGGACGGCGTCGAACGAGTCCCGCGCGGCGCCCATGGTGCCCCACACGATCCCGTAGCGGGCCTCGTTGAGGCACTGGAACGGGCCCTTGAGGCCGACGGCCGAGTCCGCCGGGAGGATCGCGCTCGCGGGCAGCCGGACGTCCTGCAGGTGCAGCTCCGTCTGGATCGAGGCGCGCATCGAGAGCTTGCCCGTGATGGCCTCGGCGGTGAAGCCGGGGGTGTCCGTGGGCACCACGAAGCCGCGCACGCCGCGGCCGTCCCCGATCTCGCCGGTCTGGGCCCAGACGATCGCCACGTCGGCGATGGTCCCCAGCCCGATCCACCGCTTGGTGCCGTTCAGCACCCAGTCCCCGCCCGGCTCCTGCCGGGCCGTGGTGGTCATGGACGCCGGGTCGGAGCCGGCGCCGGGCTCGGTGAGGCCGAAGCAGCCCACGGCCTCGCCCGCCGTCATCCGCGGCAGCCAGAGCTCCTTCTGCTCCTCGGAGCCGTGCTTGTGGATCGCGCCCATGGCCAGCGAGCCCTGCACGGAGACGAACGTGCGCAGGCCGGAATCGCCGGCCTCGAGCTCCTGCGCGGCCAGCCCGTACTCCACCGCGGAGCGGCCGGGGCAGCCGTAGCCGGCGTAGGGCATGCCCAGCACGCCGAGACGGCCCAGCTCCGGGACGATCTCCCGCGGGAACACCGCGTCCTCGTACCAGGAGGCGATGTTCGGGCGGATGTGCTCGTCCACGAAGGCGCGGACGGCCAGCGCGGTGGTCTTCTCCTGCTCGGAGAACAGCGAGTCCAGGCCGACGACGTCGACGCGGCCGAGGAAGGAGTCGGACTCGGCGTGGAAGGGGGTGGGTGTGGTGGCGGTCACCCCGCCGACGATGCCATACCGGCGGTGGCGCGGGGGAGAGGTGCGCGGGGCGGTGACGTGACGATGGCGGGGCAGTGAACGCCTGGGGGCCGGGGTGCGTCAACTCTGCCGTCCCCAGATGCGGGGGAGTTCTCCACAGAAGTTGTCCACACCTGTGGGGAATGTGGACAGCGGTGTGGACAGATCGGCCTGTCGGAGCCGTTTCGAGCGGGAGTCCCCCCGGTGTGAGGTCTGGAGCGAGAGTGGCGGCGGGGTGGAAAAGTTCTTCTCCACAGTTCTCCACACCACAAAACCCCAGGTCGCAGGCGGATTCGGGAGGATCGACCTCCGTTCTCCCCAGCGCTGTCCCCAGACTGCGCACGCGACACGCCGAGTACTCCACACGTTGTCCACAAGAGCTGTGGGAAACGCGGTTGCCCGGGTTCCGGGCCGGGCGTAGTGTCCCGTGGTATCCCCAACGCGAGGGCGGGTATTGGCCGCAGGTGACCACTGTTCAGGCGCGCATCCGTCCAGACCGTCGCCCGGGGACCGCCGCGCCCCCACCTGCATGGGGGCGGGCGGCCGGGCGGGGATCTTTTCTTTGTCGAGGTAGAGGCGAGCCGGCGGTGCCGGCCGAGGGCCGGCGTCGTGAGGGGCGCGGCCGTGGAAGGGAGTCCCCGCAGTTGACTGAAGGCTACGGAGACTCGGGCTCCTACGATTCCGGCTCGTACGACTCCGGCCGTGGGGCCGAGCGCTTCCTGCCGCCCCAGGACCTGGAGGCGGAGCGCTCGGTGCTGGGCGGCATGATGCTCTCCAAGGACGCGATCGCGGACGTGGTGGAGCTGCTGCGTGGGCACGACTTCTACCGGCCCAGCCACGAGATGATCTACGAGGCGATCATCGACCTCTACGGCCGCGGCGAGCCCGCCGACGCCGTCACCGTGGCGGACCTGCTGAACAAGCGCCAGGAGCTCTCCCGCGTGGGCGGGCCGGCCGTGCTGCACGAGCTCATCCAGACCGTCCCCACCGCCGCCAACGCGAGCTTCTACGCGGAGATCGTGGCGGAGAAGGCCGTGCTGCGGCGTCTGGTGACCGCCGGCACCAAGATCACCCAGCTCGGGTACGCCGGGGACGGCGAGGTCGAGGAGATCGTCAACGAGGCGCAGTCCGAGATCTACAAGGTGGCGGAGAACCGCCAGTCCGAGGACTACGTGCGCCTCGCGGAGATCATGGAGCACGCGGTCGACGAGATCGAGGCCGCCGGCAATCAGGGCGAGGGCCTGACCGGTGTGCCCACGGACTTCTACGACTTCGACGAGCTGACGCAGGGCCTGCACGGCGGGCAGATGATCGTGATCGCGGCGCGACCGGCCGTCGGCAAGTCCACGCTGGCGCTGGACTTCGCGCGCGCCGCGGCGATCCACCACAACATGGCGACGGTGTTCTTCAGCCTCGAGATGGGCAAGAACGAGATCGCCATGAGGCTGCTGAGCGCGGAGGCGACGATCGCCCTGCAGGACCTGCGCAAGGGCACCATCCGGGACGACCAGTGGTCCAAGATCGCGGCGACGGTGGGGCGGCTGAACGAGGCCCCGTTCTTCATCGACGACTCGCCCAACATGACCATGATGGAGATCCGCGCCAAGTGCCGGCGGCTCAAGCAGAAGAACAACCTCAAGATGGTGGTGCTCGACTACCTGCAGCTCATGAGCTCCGGCAAGAAGGTGGAGAGCCGCCAGCAGGAGGTCGCCGAGTTCTCCCGTGCGCTCAAGCTGCTGGCCAAGGAGCTGGAGGTGCCGGTGATCGCCTTGAGTCAGTTGAACCGTGGATCCGAGCAGAGGACGGACAAGCGGCCGCAGGTGAGCGACCTGCGTGAGTCCGGGTCCATCGAGCAGGACGCGGACATGGTGATCCTGCTGCACCGCGAGGACGTGTATGACAAGGAGTCGCCGCGGGCCGGCGAGGCGGACCTGATCGTGGCGAAGCATAGGAATGGTCCGACGAAGACCATTGTGGTGGGGTTCCAGGGGCACTACAGTCGCTTCAGCAACCTCGCACAGGATGGCGGGGGAAGTAGTGGATTCTAGTTGTCAACTCGAAAGTTGTGTTACCCCGATGGCTTCGATAACTCCAACTCCCACTACCCATGTCGTCCTTGACCTGTTGACATGGAAAATGGCCGGAACTCTGGAGCTAAGTCCGAAGTTTCAGCGGAGGCCCGTGTGGACAAGTTCCGCAAAGAGCTACTTCATTGATTCGATTCTTAGAGGGTTCCCAGTTCCCCCGATTCACATCCGTCTTTACAGGAGTAGAGGCGGCGCCATGCGGGAAATTATCGACGGCCAGCAGCGCCTTCGCGCAGTATTTGACTACATTGAAGATAAATTCTCGCTAAGTAGCACGGTGTCTTCGGACTGGTCTGGAAAAAGATTCTCAGACCTAAGCGAAGATGAACAAGAGCGCATTCAAATGTACAAGTTTCACGCTTTTCAGTATGACTTGATCTCAGATGCGCAGGTGTTGGAGATCTTCTCCCGCATGAACACGTATTCTGTGCGCCTATCTTCCCAGGAGCTTCGCCACGGCCGCTACTTTGGCGAATTCAAGTCAACTATTGACACTATTGCCCGCGACCACCTTGAATTTTGGCGCAGATTCAGAATCTTCTCCGAGAATTCTATCGCCAGAATGCAGGAAGTTGAATTTACGGCGGAACTGGCCATCATGATGATGGATGGATTTCAGGATAAGAAAAAATCAATTGACGCCTTTTATGGCCACTTGGATGCATCATGGGGCGGGGCGCCAGTCATGTGGGAGCAGCGGAAGGGACGCCCTGTCCCCTATGAATATATCTCCGGCGACGAGGTGGCTGCCAGGATAGATCGAGTCCTTGGCCTAATCGATGAGACGCTCGGAGATATCATCGTGGATTCGCCGTTCAAGCGGGTCCCGCTCTTTTATACATTGTTTAGCGTACTCTATCACCGCCTCTATGGAGTCCCGCAAGTACCTGAGACTCTTGGAATCGGTTCCCCAGCGCGCGATCTTGAGTCCCACGATATTACGAGCCTTAGAGACGGGGTAGCCTCTTCTGCTGAGGCGCTCCACAACGGTGGAGATGGACATGGCCTCTCATGGCGGGAGTCCGAATTTGTGCGAGCCTCTTCGCGGCAGACGGACAATCTTGGCCCGAGGCTGGAACGCTTCCACTATCTTTGGTCGGAGTCCAAGCTCGGGAAAATTTGATGGCGATCTCAGCTGAACCTGCTGCCAAAAAGTTCCAAAGAGATTGCCAGGACACCCTTGATTGGTTGGCTGCGACAGAAGGGCTGTGGTTGACGGCTGCTCCCACAACTGAAGTCAGGCGGTCGCTCAAGAAGCCGCAGATGGAGGCTCTCTACGAATCGGCATACCTGAGGGTATTTGCCGCATGGGAGAATTTTCAGGAAGACTTGACGGTGAGATTCATGTCAGGCGCTGTCTCGCAAAATTACACGCCGATTCCGGCCCAGGGGAAGAGTCTGCATCGCACCATGAAGAGTGCGCGGACGGATCTATATAATGGACGAGACTACCTCCTTTGGCATAATCCGCAGAAGTCTCTGGCGCAGATTAGGGGGCATATCCAGAACTCGTCCATCGAGTCGATCATAGTCGGAAGTCAGGCTAGACTTGAAAGCTATGCGGCAATCCGACATTCTGTTGCACATGGTTCAGAGGACTCGAAGAGGAAGTTGGCGGCCGCGGTCTTGTCACTTGCCGGAACTTCGTCAACCACTAGCGCGGGAAAATTTCTTCGGTCCGAAGACAACTCGAACCCCCTGAATAATCGTAAGTGGATTCTTGCTATTACGCAGGATTTGATGTCTTTGTCAAATGCATATTGAGAGCCGACTCTCGTCTGGAGCCCTCTTCAATAAGTTCTTTCTGTCAGTATCGGACGTTACGAGCGGCCCCCGCGATAGGGCCCCGAGTCCCCACGGAGAGGCAGGCGTCATGGGTCGGATTCGAGAGCGGTTCCCGGAGAGAGGCGCGCCATGGAGCGAGGCGGCCGCCGTCGTCGTCACGGCAGCTACCGCGAAGGCCACCCAATGATCGAGGGCCTCCTGCTCCTCCTCCTCTGCCAGCTCGTGGGCACGCTCATCTCCAGCACGCTCCACCTGCCGATCCCCGGGGCGGTGCTCGGGATGCTCCTGCTGCTCGGCCTGCTCGCGTGGCGTCGGCCGGCCGAGGACGCGCCCGTCGTCGCCACCGGCCACCGGCTGCTGGAGCACCTGCCGCTGCTGTTCATCCCGGCGGGCGTCGGCGTCGTCGCGGTGCTGGGCCTCATCCAGGACCACTGGGCCCTAATGCTGGTGGGCTTAGTGCTGCCCTGGCTGCTGGGGCTGGTGGTGACGGCCGGCGTCGCCGCCCCACTCGCCCGCCGCAGCGCCGGGCAGGGGGAGGCCCAGTGAACGCCGCCGACCTCACCGCCTCCCTCGCCGGCGCGTGGGACGCGCTCCTGCACACCCCGCTGTTCGGCATCACGCTGACCCTCACCGCGTACGTGCTGGCCCGCCGCCTGTACCGGGCCGCCGGGCAGAACTCGCTGCTCACGCCGGTGCTCGTGGCGATCGTGCTCGTGGCCGCGCTCCTCGGCCTCACCGGCATCGACTACGAGTCGTACATGGCCGGCGGCGACTACCTCGCGTTCCTGCTCGGCCCCGCCACCGTGGCTCTCGCCATCCCCCTGTACCGGGCCGTGATGGGGTGAGGGGCTGAGAGCCATCGCCTAGCCTCGAGGCCATGGGATCACGACGGGCAGAGCGAGGGAGTGGCGCGCAGCTGCAGGCCGAGGCGGGGTTGGGAGAGCTGAGGGTCGCCTGGTGCGTCGACGTGGACGAGCCACTGGCGCGGGCGGTGCGCCGCTCCGTGTGGCGCGCGTACCGTCCGGAACTGCTTCGGCACGGTGTCAGGTGGCCCCGGGAGATGGTGGAGCTCGTCGTCGCGGGGATGCGCCACCGGGCAGCGTGGATCGCCCTCGCCGCGTTCATAGCCCTGTCTCTGGTGCTCGGAGCCGTGGTCGCCCTGCTCGCCCGGTCGCTCACGCCGGTGTGGGTGGGCCTTCTCATCGCTATCGGCCTCCTCTTTCTGCTGACGCTGGTCCTCGTCGTCGGCCTGCCCGCCGTCCGGGTCGGCGGGGGCTGGCGCAGGTCCCGGGCCAGCATGCGCGAACAGGTCGTGCCCGGGCAGGTGCGCGTGGAGGTGCAGGACCGGGCACTGGTGGCGACGGACGTGCAGGGCATCTCCTCCGTGGTATCCGGGGTCCGCGGGCTGCGCAGGCTCCCGGGGCACGCAGTGCTGTCTGGGGAGGGCGGCGCCGTGGTCGCCGTGCCCCTGCCCCCGGGAGAGGATGGCTCGGCACTGGCGCACCTCGTGGGTGGGCCGATCGCCGTCCCCGAGCCACTGCCCGGGCCGGCCACGACCTGGACGGTCGACTGGTTCCGCCAGCAGGAGGCCGCCGTCGCCCTCGCCGACCGGGCAGACCTGCTCCGCCCCTACCGGTGGATGCAGGAGACGTTGGAGGCGCACGACGCCCAGCCGCTCAGTCCCCTGCAGCTGCGATACGATCGCGATGCGCGGCGACTGGAGGCGCCCGGGCTCTCCCTCCCGCTCAGCGTGGTCGAGACGCTGACGGTGTGCGCCGACGTCGTTCTCCTCCGGTACGCGCGGGGTCAGGACCTCCTCACGTCTCTCCGCGGGATCCCGGAGGACCAGTTCGCCGCACTGACGGCGGACCTCGGCCCCGCGCGGGTGGAAGTCGTCCCCGTGCCGAGCGCGGACTAGGGTCTCCTACGCGCGAGTCCGGGCAGCATCCGCCCGGCTGCGGCCGTCTGCGCCTCTAGCGACCTAGAGGGGCGATTCGGGGAGATGGTCTCGGTCAGTAGTCCTCGGAGGCGGTCTCCTCGTCCAGGATGTCCTCGTCCTCAGTGGCCACGCCGCCGAGCGCCTCGGGCAGGGGAAGCCCGTACTTCTCACTGAGGAAGCGGGTCTGGCAATAGCGTTGAGCGTCGGCCGCGACAGCCCCGAGGACTGCTGAGTTGGTTCCGGCACCGATGACGACACCGATATAGGGCAGACCTTTAGCGACATTCCCCACGCTCGCCTTGGGGGCGTTTGCCCCGGCGTTCTCCATGAGCTTCTTCAAGGCGGCGAGGAGCTTCTGGTCGTTGAGGAGCTTCTCGCTCCAATTGACTCTTCCCTTCGCCGCAGCGGCTGCATTGGCCACCTGGTGCATGGGGGCCGATTTGCCCGCCTGCGCGAGGAAGGAACGGTTCACCAGTCGGCGGATGAATTCCGCTTCCGCCGGATCTTTCGCGTCGAAGCCGTACGAGTAGGCGATACGCGAAGCAATGGCTGTGCTCAGCACCTGGATGACGAGGAAGTCCGCAGTGAGGGATGCCGGCAGGCCGGCCACCGGCACAAGGGCAAGCGCGCCCATGCCACCGCCCTCGAGGGCGCCGAACGACCGCCACTTGAGGGTGTTGCGCGTCAGCAGGCGGTCGCACGCCTTGAGGTCGTGAGCGCGCAGCTCGGAGATCTCGTTGATCTCGAGGCCCTTCTTGTTGGCGATTTTCACGACGGTGTTCGGGTCGTTCAGCTCGGCGGACCAGTCATTCACCAGATCAAGCAAGGAGACGACCGCCTTGACGGTAGGTCCGAGCACCTTGTCGCCGAGGACCTCTCCGGCCTTCTCGGCTCGGTCGCGGACGGCGTCGGGCACCCGCTTGCCCACCGCGCCGGCGGCCCGTGCCGCCACCCCGGAGGCCTTCTCTCCGGCGTCGTTGAGCCAGTTGGGGAGGCCGCGCCGGTTGGCGCGCCCCTCCCAGTGAGCCAGGAGGCGGGCCCACACCTCGGCCTCATACGCACTCATCTGCCCGGGAACGGCGGTGTCCTTGATCATGGACTGATCGTAGTGGCGGCTTAAAGCAGGGGGTCAGTACCCCTTTGCCGTCATCCACGCCAGCACGTCGAAGACCCGAAGGGCAGAGACCTCATCTCCCAAGCCGGCGGCCTCCCGGTAGGCGAGCAGGCGCTGCCACACAGCCCGTCCCTCTGCGGCCAGCTCTTCATGGAGAAGCTGCCGGCCGATGTGGGTGTCCGTGCGCGTCTGCCGGAACACCGCGTCCAGAAGTACCGAGTCGACGATGGCAAACAGGTTCGGGCGCTTCCGCGCGAGCAACTTCGATGCGATTGTCGGGCCGACGTCCGGAAGGGTCTTCAACGCCTCGTACAGCGCGAAGACCGGCTTCATATCTCCGCCCTGCGGATCCGGGTCCACCTCGATGAAGTCACGGTCGGGGCCGGCCGCCTGCAACAGCTCGGTGAACTCGTCCCGCCGGGTCAGGAGCAGCTGCTCCACCGCAGACCCGTCCAAGGGCGTGTTGAGAAGCGCAGTGGAGGCGACGTCATCACCCGTGAACCTGTCCGCATCAGCGGTACGCGTGCCGCTGGGGTCGAAGGCGTCCCACCGCCCGCCGATGAACTCGCCGCTGCCGTAGTAGCGAGTGAGGAGTCGAGTGGCCTCGGGGAAGTCTTCGCCGGCGATCACCGGGGGCAGATGCAGGGCGGGCGTGGGCATGGGGGCTCCAGACGGGAGAGGGACGTGGGCGCTCGGTCCTCATCCTGGCGGACCGACCCTTCCCACGAAAGGTCCGGCTCCTGTGGCCGGCCCCGACCCGCCTGTCTCGGTAGCAGCTGGTCGTGGCGGATGGAGGCCGCTTGAACCGCCGGGCTGCTGGAAGGACGGCCCGGGATGAACTTTCGGGCATGGGTGTGCCCCTCGACTGGACGTCGCATTCGTTCTGGAGCCGTCACCGGCGTGCCCGGCTCGGACGCCCCGACTTCACGGCGCTGTGACCTCCCCGATGGGCGTCCCCGCCTCCCGCCACAGCGGGGTGACCCAGTCGGGATACTCGGCCCACGCGTCGGTGTCCTCCAGCGAGCGCCAGGCGTTCAGGCGGTTGGGGACGGCGAGCATCATCGCCAGGTCCAGCAGCTCCCCCAGCTGGTCGAGCTCGAGGCCGCCGTCCGCGAAGCCCTCCAGGTAGGCCCTCCGCACCGGGGCCA
This sequence comes from Micrococcus sp., assembly GCF_030523875.1. GTDB lineage: Bacteria > Actinomycetota > Actinomycetes > Actinomycetales > Micrococcaceae > Micrococcus. Next base: position 14,938 of record NZ_JAUNHR010000024.1, read on the forward strand.
TCGCCTCCGGGCCGAACACGTTCCGCAGGGGCACGAGCATCGCCCGCAGGCTGGCGAAGGGATGGCTCCACAGGGCGTCGCCCCAGTCGCTGACCAGCACGCGGCCGCCACGGAGGAAGGCATTCCCCGCGTGGGCGTCGTTGTGGTCGAGCCCCAGGGACAGGTCCGCGCCGCCCGCGGCCTCCCAGCGCCCCACCAACCCGGACAGTGCCGACGTCGCCCGCCGCATGTCCTCGGTGCCGCAGTGCGCCAGGTGGTCGGCGGGCAGAGCGCGGAAGGGGGCCGACTCCCGCTCGAACGTCTCCACGGCGCGCGTCGGATCGAACTCGTCCAGGCCTAGCCCTCGGACGTCGTCCGCGGTGACCGCCCGCAGGATGCGCGCCAGCGCCCGGGCGAGGTCCGCGTAGTGCCGCGCCCCGAGAGCGGGACACGGCTGCCCCTGCGCGTCCCGGGTGAGCGCGGCCAGGGCGGGGCCGGCGTCGGCGGTCAGTTGCCAGCCGCGGTCGGCGTCCCCGGCGACGAGCGGGAGCACGGCCTCCGGGGCGAGCGCCTCGAGCCGCGCCCGCAGCGGCACCTCCCGGCGCAGGCGCGGGTGCGGGGCCTTGAACCAGTGGCCGCCGTCCCCGCCGACCCGCCAGATGTCACCCCACGCGCGCTCCCGGACCACCTCCACCGCCAGGGTCTCCGCTGGCTCGCCCAGGGCGTCGGCGATCCACGCGCGCGCCGCGAGGCCGTCCTCGGGGGAGAGGACGCCGGCGCCGGTGGAGGGGGAGGAGGTCATGGGGGCACAGTAGCGAGGGCCGACCGACGGGAACGCGCAGGCCCCGTCGGCATCGATGGCTACCCTGACCCATGTCCACGACCTTCGACCACCTGCGCTCCGACGACGGCGAGCACGTCGGCTACATCGAGATGGTCGGTGACCTCTTCGTGCCGCACGACCTCCTGCACCGCCGCCGCGGGGAGCCCATGGAGCTGGAGGAGGCCGAGGCCGTCCTGGACGCGGTCGGCCTGCGGGCGCTCGCGGAGGACTGGCTGCTCGACCCGGCCGACGGCGTCGGCGAGCCGGTGCGCGTGCGCATCCAGGAGGTCACGCGCACGCAGGTGGCCGTCGCGCCCACGGTGGACGGTGCCGTCGGGACGGTGGCCAAGAGCATCGACCCCGCCGCCAGCGTCACCCTGGCCTTGCCCACGGGGCGGCTGCGCCCGGCGTCGTGAGGGGCGGTCGGCCGGTAACCGTGCGCACGGTGCCGCGTGCGCAACGATCCCGGCAGATCGTTACGTCAGCGGTCCCGCTGCGCACGGATCGGCACCCGGCTCAAGCCGGGGCGATCTCAGGCCGTGTAACCCGTCTTCCGAACCACGCGCGCCAGCACCCCGGCCACGATCGTGTCCGCCGGGACGTCCTTGGTGACGACGGCCCCGGCGGAGACCACCGCGCCGTCGCCGATGCTCACCCCCGGCAGCACGGTCACGTTCGTGCCGAACCAGACCTTGCGGCCGATCGTGGTTGAGCTCCGCGGTGGTCGCCAGCGCCTCCTGAACCGCCCCGTGCATGAACCGGTGCGCCGGCGACCCGGCCACCACCGTCTCCCCGCGCACCATCAGCCCCCGGAACTCCTCCAGCCCGACGATGCCGCCCGCTGACACCGCCCTCCGCACCCTCCCGCCGGTCGCACTAGCCTGGCGGGAGACCGTCCGTCCTGACGAGAGGACCTCACATGAGCACCGAGACCACCATCCCCGCCACCATGAAGGCCGTCGTCATGCGCGCCCCGGGCGACGTCGTCGTGGAGACCGTGGAGACCCCGCGCGTCGTGAAGCCCACGGACGTGGTCCTCAAGCTGGCCGCCGCGTGCGTGTGCGTCTCGGACCTGTGGCCCTACCGCGGCCACAACGAGGTGGACCACCGTCGGATGGGCCACGAGTACGTCGGAACGATCGTGGAGAAGGGCGCGGAGGTCGCCACCCTCGAGCTGGGCGACTTCGTGGTCGGCTCGTTCATGCTCTCGGAGAACACGTGCGAGATCTGCCAGGCCGGCTACCAGTCCCGCTGCGCCAACGCCGGCGAGTACACGGGCAGCCAGGCGCAGTACATGCGCGTCGAGCTCGCGGACGGCTCGCTCATGAAGGTGCCCGGCGGCGAGCCCTCCGACCCGGACCGGCTGGCCGACTACCTGGCCGCCTCCGACGTGCTCGGCACCGGCTGGTACGCCGCCGTCGCCGCGCAGACCCGCGCCCTGCTAGACCTCGCCTTCACCGGCCTGGGCGTGCGCCGCGTGGAGGCCCACGCCTTCGCGGACAACGCGCCCAGCCTGCGCGTCATGGCCAAGGTGGCGCTGCGCCACGAGGTCATGTTCAAGGAGGAGCCGCTGCATCTCACCCGCGGGTGGATCGACGGCGTCACCTACGCGATGCTCGCCTCCGAGTACCGCGCGCAGAGCTGAGCCGTCTCCTCATGAGCCGGTCCGAGAGCGGTGGGCCAGTTCGCCTCCGATAGGATCAGATGGTCCTGTCCGGTGTCGGCTCGCCCCCAATGGAGACACCGCCCGTCGATGCCGCTGGCTCATTGAAGTTCGCGGGTGCATCCGTTGATTCGGAATCAACGTCCCAGTCGCGAACGACGGACTTGCCCATGGCGCTCTCAATGAGGTCCACGAGTCGACGGCGACGATCCTGGAAGTAGCCGTCGAAGTCCCCTGCCCGGAGAAACGCCGGGTCAATCGCATGGGTCGCAATCTGCGCGTCCACCTGTTCCGCACTGAGGCCCTTCGCATCCAGGCGGTCGATGTAGACGGCGGGTGAGTCGCCCCGCAGGCGGATGTTTGTCTTCTTCGCCAGAGGAGTCTTGTTGATGATGCTCTCGCGTCGCCAATACTCGATCGCGTTGTCCTCGCACCACTTCTTGGGGAAGACATGATGGATGTCAACCTGCAGCTCGTCATACGACTGGAAGTCAAGCTTCTGATCCAACATCCAGTCCTTCACGGGGGTCTGCTGCGCCATGATCAGCGCGTAGACGCCCTTGTAGGCGGCGGACTGCCGTGAGCGCAGAGAACCGAGACGTGACTCCGCGAAGCTGGCGCGGATGATGGCCTCCGGAGTGGTAGAGCTCTTGTCCAGAGACCAATCTGGCAACTGCTCCGCGTCCTTGGCCAGCTGGGTCGTGATCGTAGACCCGTAGAGCTCGCCCAGAACTCCGCACCAGAACCATTGGTTCAAGCGCGCGCGCACCGCGTGCTCTTCAGCTCGCTCGCCCAGCAGGGTGGTGACGATCATCAACGAAACGACCTGCGAGCTGTACGGGATGCCCCGACTCTCGTGGATGTGGAGATCGCGGAGATGCCTGGCCACCCTAGGCAAGGCATCCCGCAGCTGAGGAGCCCAGGTCCGGTAGTCGTCCAGACTCATGCTGAGGATGTCTTCACGGCGGGCGCTGGTCTGGGGCACCTGCTTGCCCGTCTTGCCGGCGGCCAGGGCTGTGCGGCGCTTGGACAGGGTGATCAGCACGGAGACAGCCATGAGGAAGTCTGTGCTCCTCATTTCTTTGAGCACCGGGTACTTGTGGAGCACCTCCTCGGTGCGCGCCCAGTCCTCAGCCAGACGGAAGTCCTCGCCCGTCTCCTTGAAGTAGGCGCCGTCGCCCGCGAAAGTGGCCGTGAGGAGCTCGAAGACGTCGAGGCGCAGACCGCCCGTGTTCACCTTCTCGAAGACGGTGGCGACAGCGTCCTTGGAGATGTCCTTGTCGAGTTCGATGGCGGGCACCTTGTACGTCTGCACGGACTGGGCCACGGTCGAGAGGAACTGCTGGGTGACGGCCATCCGCTCCGGGGCGCCCTGCTGGTAGCCCATCATCCACGCGAAGCAGCGGGCACTGTCGAAGAGGACCGTGGCAGGCATGAGTCCCGCCGCGTGCTGCTTCTCCTCCGTCGTCACATCCAGCACGACGTCTCGGCCGATGTTCCCCGTGACGATGCCCGAGTCCGGCAGAGACACGACGGCATCCTCCTGTTCCCGGACATCGCCCAGTGCCTTGACCACGTCCACGAAGTATCGGCGCCTCAGCTTGTGATGGCGCGCGTCTTCCGTGTCCACCACGCCATCCCCCGTGAGGGCCTGCACCATCGACGTGGTGCGCTGCTGACCGTCCAGAAGAAGGAGTTCGGGCTCCTTCAGGCCCTCGTGGCCGATACCGGTGATGGGGCGCGGCTTGAAGCGGACATTATGACCTCCGGTCTTGAGGGTCATGATGACGCCCATGGGGTGCCCGCGGAGGATCGTGACCAGCAGGGACCGGATGCGCTCGTCGTCCCACCGATAAGGCCGCTGGAAGTCGGGAAGCTGAAGCTCGCCGCACTGAGCCCTGTTCAGCAGTTCGACGATCGTGTACTGGGGGGTCTGGAAGGTCGACACGGGATTCCATTCCGTCGAGGTCTCGAACCACGGGCGTATCGCGTGGGACGCGCCCTCCGGGAGCCGGGTTCATCCACCATGGCGCCCACGTGGTGAGTCTGAGCCTACTGAAAGCCGTCAGCGACCCCAGCGCTGTCGGCGCTCCCCGTGGCGTCGCCGATCGCGCCGTCGCCGCGCGCGGACCGCGCGTTTCGATAAGAACCTGAGCCGACGGCCCAGGCTCTGACGGAAACCTGCGGTCCTGTGGACCCAGAGCCCGGGCCCTGCCCGGGGCCGGCCCCGCCTCACTCTGCCGCGGTCAGCTCCCGCTTGAGGATCTTGCCCGTGGCGGTCTTGGGCAGCCCGTCCGTCACCACCACGGTGCGCGGGTACTTGTACGGCGCCACCTGCTCCTTCACGTGGGCGACGAGCTCCTCCTCCGTCGCGCTCGCTCCAGGCGCCAGCGTCACGTAGGCGGCCACCTCCTCGCCGAGCTCCGGGTGGGGCACCCCCACGACGGCGGCCTCAGCCACGGCCGGGTGCTCGTAGAGGACCTCCTCGATCTCCTGCGGGTACACGTTCATGCCGCCGCGGAGGCGCACCTCGTCCAGGTTTTCGACGTCGCCGGGGTCCAGGTTGAGCGGCCCTCGAAGAAAGCGCCACCCCATGACACTGACACCATGACTTACAGTTGTCACTGTGAACTGGTCCTCTGACGATCTGACGGCCACCCTCGGCGCCCTCCGCGCGCGCCGTGGCGACACCACCTCGGTCGAGGTCAAGCGGGCCACGGGCGGCGTCCCTTCCATGCCGGAGACGCTTTGCGCCTTCGCCAACATGCCCGCCGGTGGAACCGTCGTCTGCGGCGTCGACGAGGCGCACGGCGAGTTCCGCGTGGTGGGCGTGCCCGACGTCGCCGTGCTGGAGGCGGGGCTCGTGGCCCAGGCGCGCGAGGCCGTCACGCCCAGTCCGACCCTCCTGCCCCAGGTCTTCCGCCTGGACGGGAAGGACGTGCTCGTCGCCCACGTGGTGCCCCTGCGCCTCACGGACCGGCCCGCAACGGTGCGAGGGCAGGCCTATCTCCGCCAGTCCGACGGCGACTACGTGATGCACGCGCACGAGCTGCGCATGCTGGAGGTCGCCAAGCTCCACGCCGACGAGCGCGTGGACTACGACGTCAAGCCCGTCACCGGGATGAGCGAGGAGGACCTTGTCCCCGAGCTCGTGGCCGACTACGTGGCGGCCGTGCGCGAGCGGGACCGCCGCCTCCGCGACCGCACGCACCACGAGATCCTCCGCCAGACCAACGTCCTCACCGCCGCCGGGGAGCCCACCCTGGCCGGCCTCTACGCCCTCGGCGACTACCCGCAGGGCCGCTATCCGGGGCTCACCGTCACCGCCGCCGTCCAGGTGCGCGGGGGAGAGGGGCAGGCGCGTAGCCGCAACCTCACGGACTTCACCGGGCCGGTCCCCGTGCTGCTCGACGAGGTGATGGCCTGGGTGCGCCAGAACGTCGGGACCGAGCACGTGTACCGCCCCGACGGTCAGCTCGAGCGCCGCCCCGAGCTCCCGCTCGCCGCCGTCCGCGAGCTCCTCGGCAACGCCCTGGTGCACCGCGACCTCGGCCCCGACACCCTCGGCGCGGGCAAGGCCATCCAGGTGCGGCTCACGGACCGGGCCCTGTTCATCCAGAGCCCGGGCGGGCTCCGCGGAGTGTCACTCACCCAGCTCGAAAGTGACGAACACGCCCAGGCCGCCGTCAATCAGCGGCTGTACCAGATCGCCAAGAAGCTCACGACGCCGGACGGCGCCTCCGTCATCGAGGGCGAGGGCGGCGGCATCCACGAGGTGTTCCGGTCCGCTCGGCAGTGGGGGCTGGACCGGCCTCAGCTCATCGACACGGGCGTCCAGTTCAAGGCTCTGCTCTGGCGGCCGCGGCCCGAGGGGGCTCGGCCGAGTCGGCGGGAGCCTGCCGTGGAGGTAGCGCGGACCTCTCCCGCGGAGGTGACGCCCGGGGCGAAGGCTGGGACACCGTCGTCGACCGTGCCGTCCAGTTCCGTGCCGACTCGCCACGAGGGGCGCGTCCTCGGCGCCCTGGCCGCGGGGGAGGCGGTGGGCATCCGCGACCTGGAGGAGGCCACCATGCTGACCGCGCGGCAGATCCGCTACGCGCTCCGCCAGCCGCTGCTCGACGGGCTGGTGGAGATGACCGGCGGTCAGGGCCACAAGGACACCCGGTACCGACTGGTGGCGGCCAGAGGGGCGGGAGACTGACACTGCCGCTCTTGAGGGCCCCCCTTGGTGGTCGACTGTGAGTCTGAAGTGTCCATCTGTCGATGTGGATCCGTCCCATGAGCAGAATGAGGTCCTATGCCGCACTCTGATCCGGTTCCCGAGCCGTTCGTCCTGGCTCTTGGGTCGGTGCTCGACGCCGCTGGCCTGGACCCGCACGAGGTTCTTGCCATCCGTCACACATACAAGGCGGATGGGCTTCCCTCGCGGGCCGCGGCCACGCCCGAGCGCGTGCTCGCCTACACGCGCGAGCAGCTCCATAGCGGGAAGTTCCCAAAGGAGCCTGCCCGCTTCTGGCTGGTCTTCATGGCCGAGGGCGCGCTTCGCTCTCGCCTCACCGCCGTGTACGAGAACCGTGGGGAATCCGTGGCCGAGCGCACGCAGCGGCACCGGTACTACGATGTCGTGCCGGTGCCGGTGCTGGGGTCCCTGGAAGAGCGCCTGGTCGTGGAGTGGTCGGCGGACCCCGTCAACTGGGTCAAGCGCGGCGTGGCTGCGGCCACTTTTCCCGTCTTGGAGATCGCCGATCCCACCACGGAGGCGTTCCCCGGGTTCGACCACGTGCTGCTCAGCTACGGGGGCTTGCAGTCGATGGTCGCCGAGACCCGCTATGCCGGCTGGCGCACCGCCCTGCAGGCTGTACGCGGGATCTACCTGATCGCCGATGAGACCGAGGGCCAGTGCTATGTGGGCAAGGCTGACGGCGAGCGTGGCGTGCTCGGGCGGTGGGAGGCCTACGCCCGGGATGGGCACGGCGGGAACACGGCCCTGCGCGACGCCCTCGCCCTCGACCCCGCCCAGCCGAGCCGCTACACCTTCAGCCTGCTCCGCGTGTTCGGCTCCAACACTCCGCAGGCGGAGATCGACGCCGCGGAGAAGCACTACAAGGACGCGCTGATGACGCGTCGGTTCGGGCTGAACCGGAACTGAGGTGGCGTCGTCGTCCTGGGAAGAGGGCGAGGGGCGGGCGGGAGAGGGAGTGCCCGCGCCGAGCCTCGTAGCCCTGCACGACCTGACGCCCGGGCGCAATGACTAGCCTGAGCGCATGAGGGCGCTGCAGGTCACCACTTCCGACGGCACCCGCCTGCATGTCCTCGACTCCGGCGGCGCCGGGCCGGCGGTCCTCCTCCTCCACGGCCTGGCGGGGTACGCGGGGGAGTGGGCGCAGGTCGCCGAGCGCCTGGCCGGGACCTGCCGGGTCGTCGCATTCGACCAGCGCGGCCACGGCGCCAGCACCCGGCGCCCTGCGGACCTGAGCCGCGAGACCCACGTGGGCGACGTCGTCGCCGTGGCCGACGCGCTGGGACTGGAGACGTTCACCCTGGTGGGCCAGTCCATGGGCGCGCACACCGCCCTGCTCACCGCGGCCGCCCATCCGGCGCGTGTGGCGCGGCTCGTGCTGATCGAGGGCGGCGTCGGCGGGGAGGGGCCCGAGGCCACTGCCGGTGTCATCGACTGGTTCCGTGCTTGGCCCGTCCCCTTCGCCACCGCGGACGACGCCGTCGCCCACCACGCCGGCGGACCCGCCGCCCGGGTGTGGGCCGAGGGGCTCAAGGAGACGGACGCGGGCTGGGTGCCGCGCTTCGACGTCGACGTGCTGGAGGCCGCCCTGCGGCCCCTCCACGAGCGGGCCCGGTGGGAGGAATGGGCGCGGATCGCCGCGCCCACGCTGCTGATCACCGGGGAGGACGGATACGTGCCCGCCGGGGAGCTGGACGAGATGCGGCGGCGTCCGGAGGTGCGGCACGTGCAGGTGCCCGGCGCCGGGCACGACGTGCACCTGGACGCGCCCGAGCGGGTGGCTGAGCTCGTGCGGGGGTTCGCGGCCTGATTGATCTGCGGCAGGATCACCCCATGGGCCACAAGCAGATCCTCCACGACGGCCACGCGGACATCCTGCGGGAGCAGATCGACGGGCAGGCTGGCCTGCGCGCCCCGGGGCAGAACCTGCCCCCGTGGGACGCCGACCGCTGGGCCGCCCACGTGGACCGTCTGACCGCCATCGCGGAGGACCGGGCGCCCGACGAGGCGTGAAGCAGACCGGTCGGCGTCGTGAGTGAGAGCCAGGAAGGCACTTGCTATCATCCGGTGATATCAGGCAGCCGTCGCTCAGAAGGAGGAACCCGCCATGGCATCGATCATCGTGCGCGGACTCGATGAGGACGTGAAGCGGCGACTCGCCGCCCAGGCCCGGTCTCACGACCGCTCCATGGAGGCGGAGGTGCGCGCCATCCTCACCCGGGAGGTCGGCCGTCCCACGCTCGCCGTCGCGTTCATGGCCGCCGCGGACCAGGTCGGCGGCCTCGACGATCTGGAGATCCCGCCCCGGGGCGACGACGCCCGGGCGGTCGACTTCGGATGATCGTCCTGGACACCAACGTCGTCTCCGAGCTGATGCGCTCCGCCCGTGACCAGCACGTCGAGGCATGGGCCCGGGGCCTCACCGTGGAGACCGCCATCACGGCCATCACCCTGGGAGAACTCCTCGCCGGAGTGCGACGCCTGCCCGAGGGTGCGCGGAAGGACCGCCTGTGCTCGCTCGTCCGGGACGTCACCGCCCCTTACGAGGCCCAGGGGCTCGTCCTGCCGTTCGACACCGCCGCGGCCGACCAGTACGCCGAGGTCCTGCAGGGGCGGCGCGAGCGCGGACTTCCGATCGCCACGGCGGACGCCCAGATCGCCGCGATCTGCCGCGCCCACGGGGCGGTCTGCGCCACCCGCAACGTGAAGGACTTCGTGCACGCCGGCGTCGAGCTGCTCAACCCCTTCGAGTGATCGGCGCCCCCATGACGCGCCTGCTCCCCGGTGACTCCCTCACCCTCGACCTCGCACCCGAGGACCCCGCCGACCTCCTCGCCCGCCTGCGCGCCGCCGGGGTCGCGATGAACGAGTCCGCTGAGCGCCTGGTCGCCGAGCGGCGGATGCGTGTCGACGCGCCAGCCCGCGTGACCGTCGTCGAGCGCACGCTGGCCGATCTCGGCCTTCCCGACGGCGGCACCCTCCCCGAGCTGCGGCGGGCGGTTGAGGCGGCGGGACTGCGGGAGTGCCCGCCCGCCGTCGCCCCGCTGCTGCGCATGGCGACGCTGGACCAGGCGAACGCCCCGGACTCCGTTCTGCGGCACGGCCACGCGCCCGACGGCTCCGCGCATGTGCTCAGCCCGTCTCTCGGCGACGAGTCCGGCGTGCACCGCGGCTTGTACCTCCGCGTGGTGGACCACGCCCCGTGGCTGCGCGGCTTCGCGTGCGACGACCTCCACGTCTTCGGCCCCGAGGACCGCTGGATCCTGGCGCGGTGAGGGGCGGTGCCTACCGCCGTCATCGCGAGGGTCCGTAGGCTGGCGGCCATGAGGATCGAGATGGAGAGGTTCCGAGTCCGAGCCGGCAAGGAGGAACGCGCCCGCGAGTGGATCGCATTCCTGCGGGAGAACCCCGAGGCGTTCCGGGAGACCCTGGAACCCGAGCGGATGTACGTGGAGACGATCTTCTCCGAGACCGTCGGGGACGCCCTGTACCTGTGGTGGTACACCCTCCAGGGCGAGGACGGCGCCGAGCTCAGCGACTCCACCCACTGGCTCGACGAGCGCCACGCCGCCTACTGGCGCGAGTGCATCGACCCCCACGAGCCCAGCCTGCTGCTCATTCCCGAGGTGCACATGAGCCCCGAGCGCGTCGAGGCCGCCATGCGTCCGCTGGGGGAGTGACGCAGGGGCACTGAACTCGGGTTACGGCCGGTCCTCCTCCTGGACAGGATGGCCGCACGACCTCCTCGCCCTCCGCCACGGTCGCCGGCACGTTCCACCTCGCCGTGGACGCCCGGTTGGTCGATAGCCTCCTCCGCGGCTCCCGATCCGCCGGGCGGTACTCGCCGCCGGAGACGCCCACTCTCTACCTGAGCTCCTCCCCGGAGGGGGTGGACGCGGCCATGGTCGCCCACACGGACACGACCACCCCGCCGCGCGCGCTGCTGGCCTTCGACGTCCAGGCCGAACGGATCGTCGACCTGCGTGACGCCGACGCGCTCACGGCCCTCGGTGTCGACCTCGCCGACGCCATGGCCCCGTGGAAGCCGGCCGTGGAGGCGGGGGAGGAGCCGTCGTCGTGGGCGGTCCGCGGCCGCCTGGAGGAGGCCGGCGCGCACGGGCTGCTCGACCCGGCCGACGGTGTCGGCGACCCAGCACGGGTGCGCATCAAGGAGGTCACGCGCACGCAGGTGACGGTCGCGCCCACGGTGGACGGCGCCGTCGGGGCGGTCGCCAAGAGCATCGACCCTGCCGCGAGCATCACCTTGACCCTGCCCGCGGAGCGGCTGCGCCCGGCGGGGTGAAAGGGGGCGCGAGGGGAGCTACGGGGGCGTTCCGCGCACCAAAGATGCTCAAAGTTATGGCAAGCATGAGCGAACGATGGTTCATCGCTCCATAACTATGGATACTTATGAGATGGACCTTGGACCCCTCCTCGCTGCGGGCGAGACCCTGGACGTCGAGTTCAAACGTCGGCTGGGGAAGGACGACCTCTACCAGGCCGTCGTCTGCATGGCCAACGGCATGGGAGGCCGGATCCTCGTCGGAGTCGACGACGACGGCACCGTCGTCGGGACGACGGCCGAACATGGCGGTGCTGTGGACGCAGACCTCTGGGCTGGACGCATCCAGAACGGCATCGAGCCACCGTTGAGCGTGGACGTCGAGGTGGTCCCCTGGGAGGGCAAAGACGTGGCGGTCATCACCGTGCCCCAGGCGAGGTCGTCGTTCGTCGGCACGCGCAAGGGGTTGTTCGTCAAGCGTGTCATGGGGCCGGACGGTCGCCCCGCGTGCATGCCCATGACACCCATGGACGTCCTCCGGGCTGGGTTCGACGGCGTCGGCCTGGACTATGCCCGGGCGGAGGCGCGCGGGGCCGAGTGGGGGCACCTCGATCCGGCTGAGTTCGACCGGTTCCGGCGACTGGCCGGCCAGTCGGCTGGTGACAGCGGTCTTGCGGAGCTCACGGATGCGGAACTGCTGCGGACGCTGGACCTCCTCACTCCGGACGGCGGCATCAGTCTCGGCGCGGTGCTGGTCTTCGGCACGTCGGATGCGCTGCGCAGGTGGGCCCCCACGGCGGAAGTCCTCTTCCAGGACTCCCGACCCCACGGTGTGGAAGCGAATGAGGACCTGCTGCTTCCCCTGTTGAACGCGTTCGAGGAGATCGAGGCCCGCTTGGCTCTGCGGAACTCCGTCACACCCGTGGAGGTGGGTCTCGTCCGAGTGGATGTACCTCTGCTGTCCGAGAGTGTGCGGCGCGAGTCGATCGCCAATGCCCTTGTGCACCGCGATTACGCCGAGGTGGGGCCGATCCAGGTGACCCTCACCGGGTCCACGTTCTCCGTCGCAAGCCCTGGCGGGTTCCCCCGTGACGTCTCACCGGCCAACATCCTGAACCGCTCGGCTCCCCGCAGCCCTGCCCTGGCGAACGTGTTCAAGCGCGCCGGTCTCGTCGAGCGTCGGGGCAAGGGGGTTCAGGACATGTTCGCCTCGCAGCTCCGAGCCGGCCGGGGTGCGCCGGACTACGGACGCTCCACGCAGCGGTCCGTGATCGTCGACATCCCCTTGGGTGACGAGGACAGGGAACTGCTGATCTTTCTGGCCCGCCGGCAGAACGAGGGCCAGCGTGCACTCACCCTGACCGAGCTGCGGGTGGTCCACGAGATCAAGCACGGGGGGCCTGCGGGGGCGGCAGAGACAGCGGACCGCCTCCGACTGCCCGTGGCGGACGTGCGCGGAGCTGCCACCGCACTCGTCGAGGCCGGCGTCCTGGAATCGCGGGGGAACGGCCGGGCGCAGCGGTACATGCTGACCGCGCGGTTCTACGAGCTGTCCGAAGACCGAGCCGCCTACCTGCGCCTGCGTCCGGTCGACCGAATCCAACAGCGGCGGTTGATCGCCGATTACGTCCGCGAATACGGATCCATCACCCGTAGCAAAGCCGCGGAACTGTGCCAGATCGCTCCCACGGCCGCGCGGGCGGTGCTCAAAGGCATGACGGAGGAGGGTCTCCTCGAACTGCGGGGGGAGCGGCGCGCAGCGCACTACGTGCTCCCGGGCTCGTAGCGGTATGCCCGGCCCTATAGTGTCGGCTCGCGCCCCTAGCGTGGGCCTCACCGGAACGAGGGAAGGGGACGCCCATGGACGAGCGGATCACGGAGACGGGGAGCCTGGCCGAGCGCGCCGAGGCGATCGCGCGGCGCGCGCACGAGGGGCAGGTGGACAAGGCCGGGAGCCCGTACATCCACCACCCGGAGCGGGTGGTGGGTTACGTGGCCCGGCACGCCGCGCCGGGGTGGCTGGACCAGGCGCGGGCGGTCGCCTGGCTGCATGACGTCGTCGAGGACACCGGCGTGACCCTCGCCGACCTGCGGGCGCAGTTCCCGGCGGAGGTGGTGGCCGCCGTCGACGCGATGACCCGCCGGCCGGGGGAGGGCCCGTACGCCTATTACGCCCGCGTGCGGGCCGACCCGATCGCGCTCGCGGTCAAGCACGCGGACCTGGACGACAACACGGACTCTGCTCGACTCGCCCTCCTGGATGCGGCCACCGCGGAGCGTCTCATCGCGAAGTACGCGCATGCCCGCGCGACCCTGGGAGCGATGCAGCATCAGACGTACCCGCCACAACCGGTTGAGTAACGAACCGGCCCGATCGTTGCATAAGATGCTCACGTGGGCACGGATCTGACCACCAGCACGGCCGTCGGATGGGAGCAACGCCCCTGGGTCGCGGACCCGGACCACGCCGCCCTCCCCGCACGGATCGCGGGGCTCGACCTCCCGCTGCCCTCCGACCTGGCGGCCGAGACGGAGGAGGCGACCGCCGCCGTCGTGCGCTTCGACGCCGAGCTCAGCCACGCCCTCCTGGGGCTCACCGGAGAGATCGCCCCGCTCGACGCGGTGCTCTTGCGCACCGAGTCTGCGTCCTCCTCGCAGATCGAGCACATCACCGCGGGCGCGCGGGCCTTGGCTCTGGCGACCCTCGGTGAACGCACCCGGCCGAACGCGGCGCTCGTGGCCGCGAACGTGAGAGCCATGGGCGCGGCCCCCAGACTCGCCGCCGAGCTGGACGAAGCCGCCCTGCTGGCCGCCCATCGGGCCCTCATGGACGGTCAGGAGCACGCCCGCCCGGGCGCGTACCGCGACGTGCAGGGGTGGATCGGGGGAGGGGCGCCCACGCCGCACACGGCGCATTTCGTTCCGCCCCACCCGGAACGCCTGCCCGCCGACATGGACGACCTCTTCGCCTACCTGCGGCGCACGGACGTACCCGCCCTCGTGCAGGCGGCCATCGCCCACGCCCAGTTCGAGACCATCCATCCGTTCGCGGATGGCAACGGGCGCACAGGCCGGGTTCTTGTGCACGCCGTCCTGCACCGCGCCGGCACCATCACCCGCATGGGAGTGCCCCTCTCCGCCGGGCTCCTCACAGACATGGCCGGGTACTTCGACGCCCTCACCGCCTACCGCGACGGCGACCCCGCACCCATCGTGAGCCGCTTCGCCCAGGCCGCGCTGGCCGCCGTCGGCAACGGCCGGCAGCTCGTGACCGACCTGGACGAGGTCCTCACCGGCTGGCGCGAGCGGCTCACCGCCCGGCGGGACGCGGCGGTCTGGCGGGCGCTCGCGGTGATCATCGCGCAGCCGGCCGTGACCGTGGACCACCTTGCCCAGGTGCTGGGTGTCTCCCGCCCGGCGTCCCAGCGGGCCGTGGACCAGCTCGTCGAGGTCGGCGCTCTGCAGCCCCTGAACGCACAGCGGCGCAACCGGGTGTGGCTGGCCACCGAGGTGCTCGCCTGCCTCGACGAGTTCGCCGCGCGGGCGGGGCGGCGGGGCTGACGGGGGTCGTCCACCTGGCTGCCTGACCCCAGTGCCGTGGGTAGTGTCCCGACCATGGACATCACCGCCCGTGCCGTCGGCCGCGCCCACCTCTGCGACTGGGAGCAGGAATGCTGCGGGGACCCGATCGTCACCGGGGCGATCCACGAGCTGGTCCTGCAGCCCTCCGTGCAGACGGGCCGGCCAGGGTCTCGGACCTCCGTCGACTGGATCCTCACCCACCACGACGACGGCGGTCCCGCCGGGTCCACTCCGCTGCGGCGGGTGCGGGCCCTAGTCAGGCGCGTCCACGAGGTGTGGCCCACGGGCCGGCTCGCGGAGATCGACCGCGTCCCCGGCCACGCGGACCTGGCAGCCTCTGAACCGGAGGAGGAGGCCGCGATCGGGGAGGGAGAGGTCGTGTTCACCGCGGCCTACGAGCCGGTGCTTCCCGAGACTCCCCGCCCAGACGGATGGCTCCTCGACCTGGAGATCCTCGAGGACCTCGGTCCGCACACCTGGTGAGTCGCGGCTCCGCAGGTCACAGCGCTCCGTCCCCCTCACCCGTGCCGCTACCGTGACCCCATGGCCACGCCCCTCCTCGACCTCGCCGCGCGCCGCGGCGTCGCCTTCCCGTTGCGCACCGAGCGCCTGACGCTCACCCCGTTCGCCGCTGACGATGCGGCCGCCGTCTTCGCCTTCTGCCGCCTCGAGGAGGTCTGGACGTGGACGTCAGGGCGGGCCGGCTCGGCCGACGAGCTGCGGGAGCAGTACCTCACCGCCGGCGACCGGCTCACGGTGCGGGACGCGGCGGGCGACGTCGTCGGCGTCGGGAAGCTGGCCGCGCAGGACGCGTGGAGCCAGGGCGGGCCACGCGAGGAGGCCCGGAACGCGCAGGCGGAGATCGGGTGGACCATCGACCCGGCTCACGCCGGACGGGGCTACGCCACCGAGCTCGCCGGCGCCCTGCTGGGGCTCGCCTTCGCCGGCCTGGGCGTGCGGCGCGTGGAGGCCCACGCCTTCGCGGACAACGCGCCCAGCCTTCGCGTGATGGAGAAGGCGGGGCTGCGCCACGAGGGCACCTTCCGGGGGGAGTCCCTGCACCTGACCCGCGGGTGGATCGACGGCATCACCTACGCGATGCTCGCCTCCGAGTTCCGCGCGCGGGGCTGACCGGGCCGGGGCACACAACGACGGCGACGCCATCGTCGCTGGCGACGCCGAGCCGTCGCCCTCACGCGGTGCCGCGGGGGAGACTTCTCCGCGACATTCCCTGGACCTGACGAGAGGACACCTCATGACCACCGAGACGCCCACCCCCACCGCCCTCGAGATCCCCGCCACCATGAAGGCCGTCGTCATGCGGGCGCCGGGCGACGTCGTCGTGGAGACCGTGGAGACCCCGCGCGTCGAGAAGCCCACAGACGTGGTCCTCAAGCTGGCCGCCGCGTGCGTGTGCGGCTCGGACCTGTGGCCCTACCGCGGCCACAACGAGGTGGACCACCGCCGCATGGGCCACGA
>NZ_JAUNHR010000117.1 GCF_030523875.1 Micrococcus sp.
TGGCGTTGGACTCGACGTCGCCGATCGGCTCGTCCAGGGCGAACTGCTTGAGGTCGACGCCCATCCACCCGGACATCAGCACGAGGGCGCCCTCGTGGTCCACGTACCGGGAGAGGTCCTCGAACGTCGCCTGGGCGGCCTCGTCCGTGGGGCCAGTGACCACGGTCTGCATCGCGAAGACCTTCACGTCGTACGGGTCCCGGCCGGCGTCGGCCAAGGCCTGGCGGATCTTCTTCACGGTGCCGGCGGCCATTTCCTTGGTGGGTGCGTTGATGAACACGGCCTCGGCGTGCTTGCCGGCGAAGGCGCGGCCGCGCGTCGAGGCGCCGGCCTGGTAGATCACGGGGGTGCGCTGCGCGGACGGCTCGGTCACGGCGTGGCCGGGGACCTTGAAGTACTTGCCCTCGTGGGCGATGTCGTGGACCTTGGCCGGGTCCGCGAAGACGCCGGACTCCTTGTCGTAGACCACGGCGTCGTCCTCCCACGAGCCCTCGAGCAGCTTGTAGACCACGTCGAGGTACTCGTCCGCGTGGTCGTAGCGCTCGTCGTGCTCCATCTGGTCGTCCTGGCCCATGTTCTGGGCGGCGGACGGCAGGTAGCCGGTGACGACGTTCCAGCCCACGCGGCCGCCCGTGAGGTGGTCGAGCGTGGCCAGGCGACGGGCGAACGGGTACGGGTGCTCGTACGCGGTGCCCGCGGTGACGCCGAAGCCCAGGTGCTCCGTGACGGCGGCCATGGCCGAGACGAGCAGGAACGGGTCGTTCACGGGGGTCTGGGCGCCGGAGCGGATCGCGGCCTCGGAGTCGCCGCCGTAGACCGAGTACGGACCCAGGACGTCGGCGATGAAGAGCCCGTCGAAGAGGCCCTTCTCCAGGGTCTTCGCCAGGTGCGTCCAGTACCCGAGGGTGTTGTAGTCCCGGGACCGGTCGTCCGGGTGGCGCCACAGGCCCGGGGACTGGTGGGCCACGCAGTTCATGTCGAACGCGTTGAAGAGGATCTCGCGGCCCGCGCGGCCGGGGTTCTGCTCGGTGGTCATCGCTGCTCCTTCCAGGGCGCCCCGTCCGGGCGCAGTCCGAGCCGGCGCACGCCTGCACGGACGATGTCACGGCCGCGCCGGGCGCGCCGTGGGTGTCGTCACCAGTCAACCGGCCGAGGTCTGAGTGACGAAAGTGACGGCGCGCCCGGTGACGCCGAGTGACACGTTCGCAGCGCCGGACCGGGCGCCCCGCGGCGGCAGACGACACGTGGGGGATGGGATGTCGGGGATGGCGCGGCATGTCCTGGAGGGCACCGGGACGCAACGTCACGATGTGACACCTCGCCGTCATGTGCGCCGTGCCAGCGGTGAACGGGAGGGTCGGGTGCCGTCATGTGACGAAGCCCCACGTGCTGAGGCTCCCCGGATGCGCCGCCCCGGGCCGCGCGTGCTGTGATGACCCACGATCCCCGCGCCCCCGCCCACGAACGATGGGAGTTCCGCAATCGTGACCCCCCGCGACAACGACGCACGCCCGTCCCCCGGCGTGGCCTCTCCGGAGCGTCACAGCCTCGACGTGGTGTTCCGCGGCGTGGGGCGCACCTTCGCCACCACGGACGGCACGCACGTCGTCCTCCGTGACGTCGATCTGACCGTCGCGCCCGGCGAGGTCCTCGCCGTGATCGGCGCGTCCGGCAGCGGCAAGTCCACCCTGCTGCGGGCAGCTGCCGGCCTGGACATGGGCTTCGACGGCGACCTCCTCATCGGCGGCGCGCCCGTGAAGCCCTATGACGAGCGCACGGCCGTCGGATTCCAGGAACCACGGCTCATGCCGTGGCGGACGATCCGTCAGAACGTTGAGCTCGGACTTCCTCGAGACATGGACCGTGCACACGGCCTGGAACGCGTCCACGACCTGCTCACGCTGGTCGGCCTGGCGCCGTTCGCGGATCACCGGCCGCGCGAGGTGTCCGGCGGCATGGCCCAGCGGGCGTCACTGGCGCGGGCCCTCGCCCGCCGCCCCGGAGTCCTGCTCCTCGACGAACCGTTCGGCGCCCTCGACGCCTTGACGCGACTCAAGATGCAGGACCTGCTGCTGGATGTGCACGCCGCGACCGGGACCACCGTCCTGTTGGTCACTCATGACGTGGAGGAGGCGCTGCACCTCGCCGACCGCGTCTTGCTCATCTCCCACGGCGCCAGTCCGTCTGAGGGAGCCAGCGTCGGCCGCATTGTCCAGGTCCCCGGCGACCGTCCACGGGATCGGGCTGACCCCGGTCTCGCCCGCCTCCGGGCAGAGCTCCTCGAGGGCCTCGGCGTCGAAGCCCATTCCCACTGATCTCCCCACTGCGAAAGGCCCCTCCATGCGTCGCATCAGCACCCCTCTCTCGCTCACCGGCCTCCTGGCTGCCGCAACCCTGACCCTGACCGCCTGCGCGGGCGAGAATGCGCCTGCCGGCGGAGGGTCCGGTGACGCCGCGGCCACGAACTCGTCCGAGACGCTGACGATCGACTTCGCGACCTACAACCCCCTGTCGCTCGTCATCAAGGAGCAGGGCTGGCTGGAGGAGGAGCTGGCCGACGACGGCGTGAAGGTCGAATGGGTGCAGTCGGCGGGGTCCAACAAGGCCAACGAGGCACTGCGCTCCGGGGCCATCGACGTCGGCTCGACGGCTGGATCGGCAGCCCTGCTGAACCGCGCCAACGGTGCCCCCATCAAGACCTTCATCGTCGCCAATCAGCCCGAATGGGCCGCCCTGCTGGTGGGCCCGGACTCGGACATCACCTCCGTGGAGCAGCTGGAGGGCCGCTCCGTCGCCGCGACCAAGGGCACCGACCCCTACTTCTTCCTGATCCAGTCGCTGGAGCAGGCCGGCGTCGACCCCTCGGCGGTCACCGTCCAGAACCTCCAGCACGCCGACGGCCGGACCGCTTTGGAGTACGGGTCGGTGGATGCCTGGGCGGGACTCGATCCGATCATGGCGGGGGCTGAGACCACCGGCGCCGAGTTCCTCCATCGCGACCCCTCCCTGAACAGCTACAGCGTCGTCAACGCGACCGAGGAGTTCCTCACGGACAGCCCCGAGGTCGCCCAGACGGTGGCGGACACGTACGAGCGCGCGCGTGCGTGGGCCCAGGAGAACCCTGAGGAGACGGCTGCGATCCTGGCCGAGGTCGCCGGATTGGACGAGGGCGTCGCTGCGAAGGTCATCGATGAGCGGACCAACCTGGACGTCTCGCCCGTCCCCGGGGAGGAGCAGCGGGCAGTCCTGGAGGGCATCGGCCCGATCTTCGTGGAGACCGGCGACGTCCCCGACCAGGACCAGGTCGACCAGGCCCTCGACACGCTGTTCGAGCCGTCGTTCGCCCAGAAGGCCTCGGACCAGTGAGCACCGCGGTCGACCCGACCGACGCTGCGGCCGGTGCGGCCCCGACGGGGAGGGCGCGTCCCCCCAGGACACGTCTCGCGGGTGCCGGCCGGGGCGCCGCGGATCGGCCGGGCGCGCGGCTCGCCGTGGGGCTGATCGTCCCGCTGCTCCTGCTTCTGCTCTGGTGGGCGGTGACCGCCGCCGGCGTCTTCTCTCCCGTTCAGCTTCCTTCGCCGCAGTCCGTGGTGCTCGCCGGTGTGGACCTCGCGGAGCGAGGCACCCTCTGGACCCACATCGGGATCTCCACACAGCGTGTACTCCTGGGCTTCCTGATCGGCGCAGCGCTGGGGTTGGTTGTCGGATCCCTGCTCGGTCTGTCGCGTTGGGCAGACGCCTTGCTCTCACCGTTGATCGGTGCGCTGCGCGCCGTCCCGTCGCTCGCGTGGGTGCCGCTGCTGATCCTGTGGATGCAGATCGGGGAGGACTCCAAGGTCACCCTGATCGCGATCGGCGCCTTCTTCCCGGTGTTCACCACGGTGTACGCCGCACTGCGCCATGTGGACCCGCACCTCGTCGAAGCCGGCCGAGCCTTCGGATACCACGGCTTCTCCCTGCTCCGGACTGTGCAGCTCCCTGCCGTGGTGCCGTCGGTCTTCTCCGGGCTGCGACTGGCTCTGGCCCAGGCATGGCTCTTCCTGGTGGCCGCAGAACTGATCGCGTCATCCATGGGTCTGGGCTTCCTCCTCACCGACTCGCAGAACAACGGTCGAACCGACCGTCTGATCCTCGCGATCATCCTCCTGGCCCTCCTGGGGAAGACCACCGACTGGATCCTCGGGCTTGTCGAGCGGTGGGCGCTCCGACGCTGGAGCTGACGCTCAGTCCTCCTCGGCCACGTCCCCCGCGGAGGTGTAGGCCACCGGCGGGGTGCCGTTGACCAGCCAGTCCCCGGCCATGCGCACCTTGAACGCGGCGGGGTCGTGGGTGGCGAGGGTGCGGGCGTTGCGCCAGTGGCGGTCCAGCTGGAGCGCCGCGGAGGTCGCCGAGGCCCCGAGGGTGTCGAAGATGCGCGTGCACACGTCCAGCACGGCGGTCGGGACCACGGCCTGCGCCCGGTAGGCGGCGGCCATGGCCTCCTGGACGAGGTCGGGGTCCCAGGCGGGGTCGGCGTCGTCGTCGGCCGTGGCGGCCTCCGCGGCCTCGTCCAGCAGGCGCCCGACGGCGCGCACCATCTCCTCCGCCGCGGCCTGCTGCCCGGCCAGCTGGCCCATGATCTCCAGCAGCTGGGGGTCCCGGGCTGGCACGTCCGCGGTGCCCGTGTTGAAGGTGCGTCGGCGGGTGCGCAGCAGCTCCGCGCCCTCCGCGAGCGCCGCCCGCCCGACGCCGGCCAGCAGCGCCAGCAGGGTGGCCTCGAGGAGCGCGGGCACGGGTCCGTCCGGACGGGGCACCTCGAGCAGGTCCTCGGCCGCGGCGCCGTCCAGGACCACGGAGCCGGTGGCGGTCAG
>NZ_JAUNHR010000118.1 GCF_030523875.1 Micrococcus sp.
GAGGCGCCCTCGACCCGCGCCGCGTCCTCAGCGGCGCCGGAGCGTACGAGCCGGCCCGCGCCCGTCGCCGCGAAGGCCCCGGCCTCGGCGGACCTGGGCGGCCCCCAGGCCGGCGTGGCCCCGGCCGACACCCCCGTGGCGGTCGCCTCGGCCGCACCGCCGGTGGTGGAGAAGGTCGCCGCCGCGGACGTGGCCCCGAAGGCCCCCGCCCCGCGTCCGGCCGCCTCGTCCCCCGCGCCCCGGCCCACGTCGTCGTCGTCCGCTTCCGCCACCAGGCCCTCGACTCCGGCCGCCTCCCCGTCCGCGTCCGCCACGGCGCCGGCGACCCACGCCGACCCGATCGTGGAGCCGGAGGTGGACTGCCGGGTGACGCGGTGCATCGCGCTGACCTTCGACGACGGCCCCGGCCGTCACACCGGCCGCCTGCTGGACCTGCTCTCCGCCGAGGAGGTGCCGGCCACCTTCTACGTGATCGGTCAGAGCGCCGAGCTGAACCCGGCCCTGATCGCGCGCATGGCCGCCGAGGGGCATCAGGTGGGCGGCCACAGCTGGTCCCACCCCAACCTCACCGAGCTCACCCCGGAGCAGGTGGCGGAGGAGACCCGGTCGACGGCCGCGGCCATCCGCGCCGCCGGCGCGCAGCCGAGCACCGTCCGCGCCCCGTACGGCGCCATGAACGAGGCCGTCCTTGCCGCCTTCGGCGGCCTGCCCGGCTCCGGGTCCGTCACGTGGACCGTGGACACCCGCGACTGGGAGCACCGGGACCCCGCGAGCACCCTGGCCGCCGTGCAGGCGGGGGCGGCGCCCGGCGGGATCGTGCTGATGCACGACATCCACGCGACCACCGTGGACGCCGTGCCGGCCGTGATCGCGCACCTGCGCGCGCAGGGCTACACGTTCGTCACGGTGGACACCCTCACCGGCGGCGTCCCCTCCGGTTCCACGGTGCGCGGCGGCCTGCACCCGTGATCCCGGCCCGGCCGGGCGTGGGAGGATCGCGGGGATGAACGAGCACCCCGCCCCCCACGACCCGGCCGCCCCGCGCCACGCCCACGACCACAACCGGGAGCCCGACCCGGAGCTGCACCGCCGCGAGCCGGTGTCCTTCGTGCGCCGCGGCGCCCGCCTGAACGCGGGGCGGCAGGCCGTGTGGGACCGCCTGGCGGACACCGTGCTGGTGGACGTGCCCCGGCACCGCGCCGCCACGTCGGTGGCCCGGGACGCGGAGCTGGACTGGGCGGCCGTGTTCGGCCGCGAGGCCCCGCTGCTGGTGGACGTGGGCTCCGGCCTCGGCGAGTCCACCGCCCAGGGCGCGGCCGAGCGGCCGGACTGGAACGTGCTCTCCGTGGAGGTCTACATCCCGGGTCTGGCCGCGCTGATGGCGCAGGTGGAGGAGCGGAACCTGCCGAACGTGCGCGCCGTCGAGGCCAACGCCCCCGAGCTGATGGACCACCTGCTGGCCCCCGGCTCGGTGCAGGAGGTCTGGGTGTTCTTCCCGGACCCGTGGCACAAGAAGCGCCACCACAAGCGCCGCCTCGTCAACACCGCGTTCGCGGATCGGGTGGCCCGGGTCCTGGCCCCGGGCGGGGTCCTGCGCCTGGCCACGGACTGGTCCGGCTACGCCGTGCAGATGCGGGATGTCATGGAGGCCCACGACGCGTTCGAGAACCTCCACCCCGGCCGCGCCGCGGGCGAGGACTCCCCACTGACGCGGGTGCGCCGCGAGGGCCGCGAGCTCGAGGTGGGCGCCCAGCCCCTGCCCCGCGGCTTCGACGAGACCGCCCCGGCCTCGTCCCTGCCGGACCGCGCCGGGCTCGGGGAGGCCGTCGCCGCGTCCCTCGCGGAGGACCCCGTGGACCACGACGGCGGCTGGGCGCCCCGCTACGAGGGCCGCCCCCTCACGCAGTTCGAGGGCAAGGCCCTGCGCGCCGGGCGCCTCGTCTTCGACCTGGCCTATCGTCGTCGCTGACCGCTGACGGCCCCACGAACGGAGACCCCGTGTCCCACGCGACCCCGCCCCCGGCAGCCGAGCCCGCCGACGCCCCCGCGCCGGCTTACCCCCACGGCACCCATCCCGGGCTGGTGCCGGGCATCGGGGTGGACGAGAACCGCCACCGCTTCGGCGTCGACCCGGTGGTGTTCGGGGTGACCGCCGTGCTCGTGCTCGCCTTCGTGGTGTGGGGCGTGCTCGACCCGCCCTCGGTGGGCGCGGCCTCCGCCGCCGCGTTCTCCTGGGCCATGACCAACGCCGGGTGGCTGCTGAACGCGGTCGCCGGCCTGTCCGTCGTGGCGATGCTCGTGATCGCGTTCTCGCGGTTCGGCCGCATCCGCCTGGGCCGGGACGACGAGACCCCGGAGTTCTCCCGGTTCTCCTGGGTGGCCATGATGTTCGGCGCGGGGATCGGCGTGGGCATCTTCTTCTACGGCCCGTCGGAGCCGCTGAGCCACTACCTCTCCCCGCCCCCGCACACCGTCGAGGCCGGCACGCCCCAGGCGCTGCACCAGGCCATGGCGCAATCCCACTTCCACTGGGGCGTCAGCGCCTGGGCCATGTACGCGCTCGTGGGCGGGGCGATCGCCTACAGCTCCTACCGCCGCGGCCGCGTCACGCTGATCTCCTCCGTCTTCCGCTCCCTGCTCGGGACGCGCCACGCCGAGGGGCTGGCCGGGCGCCTCGTGGACATGTCCGCGATCGTGGCGACCGTGTTCGGCACGGCCGCCACGCTGGGCCTGGCGGCCGTGCAGATCGGCCAGGGCATCCAGATCGTCACCGGGGTCGGCGAGGTCACGAACACCCTGCTGATCGCGATCATCGCGGTGCTGACGGTGGCGTTCATCGTCTCGGCCGTCTCCGGGGTGTCCCGCGGCATCCGGTACCTCTCGAACACGAACATCGTGCTCACCCTGGGCATGGTGCTGTTCGTGTTCGTGGCCGGGCCCACCCTGTTCCTGCTGAACCTCCTCCCCTCCGGCGTGCTCGCCTACGCGGACGGCTTCCTGGACATGGCGGGCCGCTCGCTGTCCTGGGGCGCGGCCACGGTGGAGTTCCAGTCCTGGTGGACCGCGTTCTACTGGGCGTGGTGGATCGCCTGGACCCCCTTCGTGGGCGTGTTCCTGGCGCGCATCTCCCGCGGGCGCACGCTGCGCGCGTTCGTGCTCGTGGTGATGGCCGTGCCCACGGCCATCCTGGTGCTGGCCTTCACGGTGCTCGGCGGCACCTCCATCTGGCTGAACCGGCAGGGGACGGCCGGCTTCGACGGCTCCCTCTCCCCCGAGGCGCAGCTGTTCGCGCTCTTCGACCTGCTGCCGCTGTCCGGGATCACCCCGTTCGTGGTCATGGTCATCCTGGCGATCTTCTTCGTCACCTCCGCGGACTCGGCGGCCGTGGTCATGGGCACGCTGTCCTCGCGCGGCGACCCCTCCCCGCGGCGTGCTGTCACCGCGTTCTGGGGGCTGATGATGATGGGCATCGCCGTCGTGATGCTCCTGGCCGGCGGCGAGGACACCCTCTCGGCCCTGCAGAACCTCACCATCCTCATCGCGCTGCCGTTCTCCGTGGTGCTGGTCCTGATGATCGTGGCCCTCTTCCGGGACCTCGCCACGGACCCGGCCGCGATCCGCGCGGACTACGCCGCCACGGCCCTGTCCAACGCCGCCCGGCGGGGCATCGAGCAGTACGGGGACGAC
Organism: Micrococcus sp.; assembly: GCF_030523875.1. Classification (GTDB taxonomy): domain Bacteria; phylum Actinomycetota; class Actinomycetes; order Actinomycetales; family Micrococcaceae; genus Micrococcus. Next base: position 3,688 of record NZ_JAUNHR010000118.1, read on the forward strand.
TTCGAGCTCGCCGTCCGCCGCGCCCCCGAGGGCCGGGGCGCCGGCGCCGCGTTCGACTCGACCGCCCCGCACGTCACCGAGTGGTACCGCCGCACGGACGAGGAGGGCAACGACGTCGACTACGACTACGCGACCGGCACCTGGGCGGACGGCTGGACCCCGCACGACGACGCGCCCCCGACGCGCGGCGCCGCGGCCCGGGACTGAGCCTGCTCAGGGCCGCGGGTCCAGGCCCCGCCCGGCGGTGACCCGGCCGAGCGCGGAGAGGGTGACCGTGCCCGGGTCGCGGTAGCCGCGCGGGGCCGTGCCGCCCGTCTCGGGGCGCCAGCGGGCGCTGTTGTGCCCGCTCACCCCGATCAGCCCGGCGGCCTCGTCCGCACGGACCGGCAGGGCCTGGACGGCCAGCCACGGGGACCGGCCGGCCAGCACCCGCCCGAGCCAGGCGAGCCGGTCCCCCGGCGCGCGGGCCTCGAACACCGCCGCGGCGGGGCCGCCGGGCCCGGCGAGGGCGCGGGCCAGCCGGCGCGGCAGGCCGACCGCCCCGGACAGCGCGAGGACGTCCACCCGGTGGGCCGACCCGGCGAGGGCGTGGGCCGCCACGAGCGTGCCGTAGGAGTGCGCCTCCACGGCGGTGTGCACCGCCGGGCCGATGCCCGCGTGCGGGGGCCGGGGACGGCGCTCCCACCCCTCGAGGTGGGCGCGCAGGCGCTCGGCGCCGCGGCGGGCGGGCGCGTCGCCGAGCACCCGCCACCACGGAGGCGCCGGATATCCGAGCCAGGCCACCACGCAGGGGCGCGGGGCGCCGGCGCGGCGCTGGGCCAGCAGGAGGCCGCCGGCCTCGCGGGCGCTGCCCCACGCGGCGGTGTGGGCGGTGATGCCCATCCCGGAGACCTGCCAGGTCATGTGGGTGGGGGCGTCGACGTCGCCGACCGCGATCGCCGCGACGGGCCCGTCCGGGGCGTCGAGGTCGTGGTCCACGAGGACCCGCGGCGGGATCGCGGCGTCCATGGAGTCGGGGCGCAGGGCGTGCAGGACGCCGTCCAGGGCGCGCGCCTGGCGCGGCGACAGCGCGTTCCGCCGGGCGACGTCGGCCCGCAGCCGGGCCTCGAGGACCGCCCGGTGGGCGGGGCCCCACGGGGCGGACCCGCCTCCCGCCG
>NZ_JAUNHR010000119.1 GCF_030523875.1 Micrococcus sp.
GGACCCGGGGGAGGAGCGGACCGGCGTCGTCGTGGCCGTGACCTTCCACGGGGCGGACGACGCCACCGTGTTCCGGGCGCAGCTGGCCTCCGCCCTGCCCCGGCCCGGACGGCTCGAGCCGCAGGACACCCTCACGCTGGTGTGGCACGGGCGCGCCCGGGTGCCCGGCGTGATGCCCGGGGCCTGGCTGCGGCTGCGCGGGCGCGTGCACACGGTGGACGGGGCGCCCACCGTGCACAACCCGGAGTTCCACCTCCTCGACGAGGCCCCGACCGCGAGCTGACCGGCCCGCCGGTCCCACCCCAGGAGAGCCCATGACCGCCACCCCGCCCCCCGCCGACCCCGCACGCCCGTCCGAGTCCGCCGGCCCCGACGCCGCCCGCGCGGGACTCGCGGCCGGCCCCGCCGTCGACGAGCGCGGCCGCCTGGACCCGCTCGCGAGCGTGGGCGGGGTGCGCGGGATCGTGGAGGCCTCCCTGCCCACCTTCGTGTTCCTCCTGGCCTCGCTGGTCACGGGGCAGGTGTGGCCGGCGGGGCTGGCCGCCCTCGCCGTGGCCGTGGCCATGGGCGTCGTGCGGCTGGCCCAGCGCCAGTCGCCCGTGCAGGTGCTGGCCGGCGTCGTGGTGGTGGGCCTGTCCGTGGCGCTGGCGCTGACCACGGGCCGGGCGGCCGACTTCTACGTGTGGGGCCTGGTGACCAACGCGGTCTACCTCGTGGCCATGGCCGTCTCGGTGGCGGTCCGCTGGCCGCTGGCGGGTGTGCTGTTCGGCCTGGTCCGCGGCGAGGGCACCGAGTGGCGGACCTCCCCGGCCCGGCGGCGGCAGTACGCGGCGGCCACCTGGATCGTGGCCGGCGTCTTCGCCGCCCGCCTGGCCGTGCAGCTGCCGATGTACCTGGCGGACGCGGCCACCGGGCTGGGGATCGCCCGCGTGGTCATGGGCCTGCCCCTCTACGCGCTGGGGCTCTGGCTGGCCTGGTCCGTGTCCTCGCCGCGCGGCTCGGCCCCCGGCGCCCCGGCCTCCGCCCCGTCCACGGACGCCCGCCGCGGCTGAGCCGCCACGGGGCCCACGAGCAGCCGGCGCAGGGCCGCCTCCGCCTCGGGGGCGGCCAGGAAGAACAGCTCGTCGGCCTCCTCCAGGACCTCGTCCGGGGCGGAGGGGCGCGGCGCGCCGTCGCGGACGACGGCGAGCAGCGGCGCCTCGAGCGGCCAGGACACCGTGCCCACGCGGCGCCCGCGCAGCCAGTGCCCGGCGGGGACGCGGAACTCGGTGAGGGCGGCGCCGCCGGCCTCGAGGCGCAGCAGGCGCACGAGGTCGCCGGACTCCACCGCCTCCTCCACCAGCGCCGTCATGATGGACGGGGTGGACACGGCCACGTCCACGCCCCAGGACTCGTCGAACAGCCAGTCGTTGCGCGGGTTGTTCACGCGTGCCACAGTGCGGCGCACGCCGAACTCGCTGCGGGCCAGCAGGGAGACCACGAGGTTCGCCCGGTCGTCGCCGGTGGCCGCCACCAGCACGTCCGCGGACAGGGTCCCGGCCTCGCGCAGCACCCCCAGCTCGCACACGTCCCCGAGCACCATGCGGGCCCCTCCCACGTCCGTCTTCGCGGCGGCGTCGGGGCGGATCTCGACGACGGCCACCTCGTGGCCGTGCCGCTCCAGCTCCCGCGCGATCGAGGCGCCCACGGCGCCCGCCCCGGCGATCACGACCCTCACGCCCGGTCCTCCTCGTCGTCCTCGTCCTCGGCTCCGCGGGTGCGCGCCCGTCCGGCCTCGCCCTGCAGCAGTGCCTCCACGCGGTCCCGGTCCTCCACCGGGTACACGGCGTGCACCACGTCCCCCTCCTGCAGCACCCCGTCCGCGGCGGGCAGCACGCCCTCGCCGTAGCGGGTGAGGTAGGCGATCCGCAGGCCCGCCAGCTCCTCCACGCGGGTCAGCGGCAGCCCGCACCAGGAGCGGTGCGGCATGAACTCGGCCATCAGCAGGCGGCCGGAGGGGTCACGGCGGGTGGGGTCGGCCGTGCCCGCCGGCAGCAGCCGGTGCAGGACCTGGTCGGCCGTCCACTCCACGGAGGCCACCGTGGGGATGCCCAGGCGCTGGTACACCCGGGCGCGCTCGGCGTCGTAGATGCGCGCGACCACGTGCGGGACGTGGAAGGTCTCCCGGGCCACGCGCGCGGAGATGATGTTGGTGCTGTCGTCCGCGGTGACGGCGGCCAGCCCCTGGGCGTGCTCGATCCCGGCCCGGCGCAGCGCGTCCCGGTCGAACCCGATGCCGACGACCAGCTCGCCCGGCGCCGCACCCTCGGCCGCGTGGGCCGAGCGGTCCACGAGCGCCACCGAGTGCCCCGCGGAGTCGAGGTCCGCCGCCAGGCGGCGGCCCACCCGGCCCGCGCCGACGATCACGTAGTGGGCCATGCCCGCTCCTTCCCCGTCCGGTCGGCGTCCCGACGACGCCGGGCATCATCCTCCCACCCCCGCGGGGGTACCGTGGTCCGGTGAGCTCGCCGTCCTCGATCCTCCGCCGGGCGCTGCTGGGCCGGCCCGTGGTGTCCTCCGCGCACGCCGCGCCCCGCCTCGGCCGCTGGCGCGCACTCCAGGCCACCTCCTCGAACGCCCTCTCCTCCCTCGCTTATGCGCCGGACGAGATCATCCTGACCCTCGTGGCCGCCGGCGGCGCGCCGCTGTGGCTCGGCCCGTTCGTGGGGTGGGCCGTGGTGGCCGTCATGGTCCTGACCGTGCTGGCGTTCCGCGCCGCGGTGGTGGCCGTCCCGCAGGGCGGCATCCACCGGATGGCCCGCACCAAGCTCGGCCCGCGCTCGGGCGTCCTCGCGGCCGCGGCCCTGATGCTCGACTTCGTCTTCACCGCGGCCGTGTCCGTCGCCGCCTTCGCCCACCACCTCTCCGCGCTGGTGCCCGCCGTGGACGGGTTCACCTGGCTGGTGGCCGGGGCGGCGCTCGTCGTCGTCCTGCTCTCCGCGCTGCGCGGCGGCGCCGAGCGCTCCCGCCTCACCCCCGTGGTGGTCACCGCCTTCGTCGCGGTGCTCGCCGCGCTCGTGGCCGTCGGCCTGTGGCAGGACGGCCAGGACCGGCTGGGGGCCGCGGCGACCGCCGGGCTCACGGTGGAGGGCGCCGGGCTCGGCCCGGCCGGCGGCCTGGCCACGGCGCTGCTCGCCCTGCGGGCCTTCAGCGCCGGCTCCGTCCTGCTCACCGGCGTGGAGGTCCCCCTCTCCGTCACCCACCGCATGGCCCGCCCCGCGGTGCGCACGGTGCGCTGGGTGCTCGCCGTCCTCGCCCTCGTGGTGGGCGCCCTCACCGTGGGCGTCATGCACCTGGCCCAGCGCACGGGCGCGGTCGTGGCCCTGGACCCCTCCGCGCTGCGCCGCCCCGACGGCTCGCCGCTGGCCCCGGGGGAGGAGCCCGGCCCGGTGCTCGCCCAGCTCGCCGACGCGGTCTTCGGGCCCGGCTCCCCGGGGGCCGTCGCCGTCATCGCCGTCACCTGCCTGCTGCTGCTCGTGGCCGCCCGCGGCTCCTTCCACTCCTTCCCGGCGCTGGCCTCCCGCCTCGCCGCCGACGGGTACCTGCCCCGCCAGCTGCGCGTGCGCGGCGACCGCATGGTGCACACGTGGGGCGTGCTGATCCTGGGCGCCGGCACCCTGCTGCTCCTCGTGCTCTTCCGGGCCCGCACCGCGTTGCTGGTCCAGCTCTACGTGATCGGCGTGCTGCTGGCCTTCACCCTCGCGCTCGTGGGCATGGTGCGGCTGTGGCGCGGCAAGCTGGCCCACACCCCGGGCGCCCGCGCCCGCGCCTCCGTGCGCGTGCGCTATCTGGTCACCGCCGTCGGGCTGGCCGTGACGGGCCTGGCCGGCGTCGTCGTCCTCGTCACCCGCTTCCAGCAGGGCGCCTGGGTCGCGCTCCTGGCGATCCTCCTCGGCGCCCTCGTGATGGGCCGGATCCGCCGCCACTACGAGGCCGTGGCCGCCGAGCTCGCCCCCGACTCCCAGGACGACGCACGGGCCCTGCCCTCCCGCGTGCACGTCGTCGTGGTGGTGTCCACCCTCAACCGCCCGGCGCTGCGCGCCCTCGCGTACGCGCGCGCCACCCGCCCCTCGTCCCTGGAGGCCGTGGTGGTGGACACCGACCGGCAGGCCACCGAGCGGGTCGTCGAGGACTTCGCCCGGGCCGGGCTGCCCGTCCCGTTGACCGTGGTGGGCGCCCCCTACCGGGACACCGTGGTGCCGCTGGTGCGCCACGTGCGCTCGCGGCGCAGCCGCTCGCCGCGGGACCTCGTGATGGTCTTCATCCCCGAGCACGTGGTCCGGCCCGGCTGGCGGACGTTGCTGCACAACCGCACCGCCACGCGCCAGACGCGGCGGCTCCAGCGCGAGGCCGGCGTGATGGTCGGCTCGGTGCCGTGGCAGATCCACGAGGGGGACCCCCGTGCCGCGGACCCGGCCGCCCCGGATGCCGTGCGTCACACCCGCCGCGATCCGCACGATTCCGGGCTCTGAGGACCCCGCCGGGCGGCGGGGGCGACCCGTGCGGGCGGTACAGTGGACCAAGACGCCGTCGTCCACAAGGGCCGAGGCGCGCCCGTGCGGAGAGGAGCACAGCCATGACGGTCACGCAGAGCACGCCAGAGGCCACCGGCATCGGAGCGATCATCGAGGTGGAGACGGGGGCCATGGCCCACGGCGGCCACTGCGTCGCCCGCCACGAGGGGCGGGTCGTGTTCGTCCGCCACGCGATCCCCGGGGAGCAGGTGCGCGTCGTGCTCACCGAGGCCGAGCCGGG
>NZ_JAUNHR010000120.1 GCF_030523875.1 Micrococcus sp.
CCAGCTCTCCGGCGGCCAGCAGCAGCGCGTCGCGATCGCCCGCGCCCTGGCCATGGAGCCCCAGGCCCTGCTGTTCGACGAGCCGACCTCCGCCCTGGACCCGGAGATGGTCCAGGAGGTCCTCGACGTCATGGTCGGCCTGGCCAAGGAGGGCATGACCATGGTCGTGGTGACCCACGAGATGGGCTTCGCCCGCAAGGCCGGCGACCGTGTCATCTTCATGGCCGACGGCGAGGTCCTCGAGGACGCCGACCCCGAGACGTTCTTCACCAACCCCCGGCACGAGCGCGCCCGCGACTTCCTCGGCAAGATCCTCGTCCACTGACGTCCCCCACCCCGCGGTCCGCCGCACCCCACCCACCCCGTCATCAGGAGCACTCCATGATCCGTTCGAAGTTCCTCTCCGTCACCGCCGTCGCCGCCGCCGCGGCCCTGTCCCTGTCCGCGTGCTCGCCGTCCTCCTCGGGCGGTGCGGGCGAGTCCTCCGCCGCCGGCGGCGCCTCCAGCAGCTCCCAGGCCGGTGGCGGGGACACCCTGCGCATCGGCATCAAGTACGACCAGCCGGGCCTCGGCTACCGTCAGGGCGACGCCCAGCCCACCGGCTTCGACACGGACGTGGCCCGCTACGTCGCCGACAAGATGGGGGTGGCCGAGGACAAGATCACCTGGGTGCAGACCCCGTCGGCCAACCGCGAGAACGCCCTTGAGAACGGCGAGGTGGACATGATCCTCGCCACCTACTCCATCACCGACGCCCGCAAGGAGCGCGTGGGCTTCGCCGGCCCGTACTTCGTGGCCGGCCAGGACCTGCTGGTCCGCGCGGACGAGTCCGGGATCACCGGCCCGGAGTCCCTCAACGGCAAGAACCTGTGCTCCGTCACGGGCTCCACCTCCGCCCAGAAGATCAAGGACCAGTTCGCCTCCGGTGTGAACCTGGTGGAGCAGGGCGGCTACGCCGAGTGCGTGACCTACCTCGAGTCCGGCCAGGTCGACGCCGTCACCACGGACGACATCATCCTCGCCGGCCTCGCGGCCACGGATGCCAACAAGGGCAAGTTCAAGGTCGTGGGCAACACCTTCACCACCGAGCGTTACGGCGTGGGCATCCCGAAGGGCTCCGACAAGTGCGAGGCGATCAACGACGCGATCGCCGAGATGAAGGAGTCGGGCGAGTGGGAGAAGGCCCTGAAGGCCAACACCGAGGGCACCGGCTACGAGTACAGCGAGGAGCTGAACTCCGGCGAGGCCGCCAAGGCCGAGCCCTGCGCCTGACCCCTCCCCGTCCTCGACGCACCGCCGGCGGCGGCACCCCCGTGCGGGGATGCCGCCGCCGCGGCGGTGACGGCGCCTCCCACCGACCATCGGAAGAGACATGGAATCCCTGTCCACCCTCCTGGAGCAGTACGGCTCCCAGGTGCCGGCGGCGTTCTGGATGAACATCCGCCTGGCCCTGCTGGCCACGCTGGGCTCGTTCGTCCTGGGCGTGCTGCTGGCCCTGTGCCGCATCTCCCCCGTGGCGTCCCTGCGGGCGCTCGGCGCCGGGTACGTGCACGTCGTGCGCAACACTCCCCTGACCATCCTCATGCTGCTGGGCGTGCTCGCGGTGTGGGGCCAGCTGAAGATCACCTTCGCCCCCGACTTCCAGCTGAACTTCTTCGTCTACGCCGTGATCGCGCTGTCGCTCTACCACGCGGCGTTCATGTGCGAGGCGATCCGCTCCGGCGTGAACACGGTGCCCCTGGGCCAGGCCGAGGCCGCGCGGGCGATCGGCCTGGGCTTCCTGCCGGCCGCGCGGCTCGTCATCCTCCCCCAGGCGCTGCGCGGGGCCATCACGCCCCTGGGGAACACCGTGATCGCCCTGACGAAGAACACCACGGTGGCCGCGGCCGCCTCGGTGGCCGAGGCCTCGGGCCTGATGAAGACCATGATCGAGTTCCGCCCGGACGTCATGGTGGCGATCTTCCTGACCTTCGCGATCGGCTTCTGTCTGATCGTCATCCCGATCGGCCTGCTGACCACGTGGGCCTCCGACAAGTGGGCGGTGGCCCGATGAGCGCGTCCGTGCTGTTCGACGCCCCGGGCCCCGCGGCTCGGCGGCGCATCCTGATCGCCAACCTCGTGGCCGCCGTCGTGGTCCTCGCCCTGGCCGCCCTCGTGCTGGTGCGCCTGCAGGAGCGGGGTCAGCTCGAGCCGCGCCGCTGGACGGCCGCGCTCGACGCGAGCGCGTGGTCCGACTACTACCTGCCGGGCCTGCAGTTCACCCTGCAGTCCGCGGGCATCGCCGTGGTGACCTCGGTGGTGTTCGGCCTGGTGTTCGGCTTCCTGCGACTGGCGCCTCTGGCCCCCGTGCGCGCCGTCGCGGCGGTGGTGGTGGAGTTCTTCCGCGCCGTCCCGGTGCTGGTCATGATGGTGTTCTTCTACCAGGCCTTCGCGCTGGCCGCCCGCAGCGGGGCGATCAACGCCGCCGACAGCCCGTACTACGCCGTGATCGTCGCCCTGACGCTCTACAACGGCGCGGTGATCGCGGAGCTGGTGCGCTCCGGCGTCCGCTCGCTGCCCAAGGGCCAGCGCGAGGCCGCCGCGGCGATCGGCATGACCCCGAACCAGTCGCTGCGCCTCGTGGAGGTGCCCCAGGCCCTCGTGGCCATGCTGCCCTCGCTGCTGAGCCAGTTCGTGGTCATCCTCAAGGACTCGGCCCTCGGCTACCTGATCGGGTTCTTCGAGCTGCTGCAGTACGCCCGTCAGCTCGGCGCCGGCCAGGGCAACATCCTGCAGACCCTCGTGGTGGCCGCGGCGATCTTCATCGTGATCAACATGATCTTGACGTGGATCGCCACCCTGCTCTCCCGCCGGCTCTCCTCCCGCACCGCGGGCCGCACGAAGCCGGCCGCCGGGTCCTCCGCGGTGGCCGTCGGCCGGAAGGCCGCCGCCTGACCGGTCCCGGGCACACACGAGCCCGCCGTCTCCGTCTCCGGGGGCGGCGGGCTCGGTCGTCCGGGGGCTTCCGGGCAGGTCGGGGCCGGGTCAGCCCAGCAGCCAGGCGCGAAGGGCGTCCCGGCAGGCCTCGACGGCGGCGCGCTCGACGTGCTCGTCGTCGGTGTGGGCCAGCAGGGCGTCGCCGGGGCCGAAGTTCACGGCCGGCACCCCCAGCTCCGAGAAGCGGGCGACGTCCGTCCAGCCGTACTTGGGCTGGGGCCGTCCGCCCACCGCCGCCACGAAGCCCGCGGCCGCCGGACGGTCCAGGCCCGGCCGGGCGGCCGCGGAGGCGTCGGTGACCTCCACCTGCGCCTCCCAGTCCACGCCGGCGCCCTCGAACACCTCACGCACGTGGGCGTGGGCCTGCTCGAGGGTCTTGTCCGGGGCGAACCGGTAGTTGACCTCCACGGCCGCCGCGTCCGGGATCACGTTGCCGGCCACGCCGCCGCTGACCCGGATGGCGTTGAGGCCCTCCCGGTAGTCCAAGCCCTCCACGGTCACGGTGGCCGGCTCGTACGCGGACAGCGCGGTCAGGAGCGCGCCGAGCTTGTGGATCGCGTTGTCCCCGCGCCAGGCCCGCCCGGAGTGCGCGGCCACGCCGGAGAAGCTCACCCGGTAGCGGCACGTGCCGTTGCACCCGCCCTCGACGACGCCGTCCGTGGGCTCGAGCAGCACGGCGAAGTCCGCCTCGAGCAGCTCCGGGGCCTCGCGCGCCACGCGGCCCAGGCCCGACTTGTGGGACTCGACCTCCTCGTGGTCGTAGAACACCCAGGTGACGTCGTGCGCCGGGCGCGGGCCGGCGTCGTGCCCGACGAGCCCGGCCAGCGCCAGCTGCACGGCCACGCCGGACTTCATGTCCACGGCGCCGCGGCCGTAGAGCACGTCCCCCTCCCACGTGCTGGGGACCGTGCCGCGGGATCCAGGCACCGTGGGCAGCGGAACCGTGTCCAGGTGCCCGGCGAGGACCACGCGCGAGCCCAGGCCCAGGTCCGTGCGGGCCACCACCGCATCCCCGAAGCGCCGCACCTCGAGCCGGTCCAGCCGCCGCAGCGCGGCCTCCACGGCGTCGGCGAGCGGGCCCTCCTCGTCCGAGACGGAGCGGATGTCCAGCAGGAGCGCCGTCAGGGCGGCGACGTCCAGGTCCTCGGCGGTGAGGTCGGGCAGGGCGGGGGCGGACACGGTGTCGGTCATGGTGTCCATCCTACGGACGCGGTCCGCTCGCGCCGCGGGCCGCGGAGGGCGCATCGGTAGGCTGGCGGCCATGACCGAGACCTCCCAGAACACCCGCCCCCGCCTCGTCTCCGGCCACGGCCTGGCCACCCTCGCCGCCGACGGCGCCGTCCTGGACGTGTGGTTCCCGGCCCCCGCGGCCGGCCCGCTCGCCGAGGCCGACGCATCCCTCGCCGAGACGCTGCGCGGCCTCGCTGCCGACGACGCCGACCGCGGCACCACCCAGCAGGTCGTGGAGGTGGAGGCGGACCTCGACGCCGCGCCGGCCTCCGCCGAGGACGCCTGGCTGCGCCTGCACGCCCTCTCCCACCGCCTGGTCCGTCCGAACGAGCTGAACCTCGACGGGGTCTTCGGGCTGCTGACCAACGTCGTGTGGACGAACTTTGGCCCGTGCGCCGTCACCGGCTTCGAGCTGACCCGCGCGAAGCTGCGCGCCCGCGGCACCGTCAACGTCTACGGCGTGGACAAGTTCCCCCGCATGACCGACTACGTGGTCCCCTCCGGCGTGCGCATCGGCGACGCCGACCGCGTCCGCCTGGGCGCCCACCTGGCCGAGGGCACCACCGTCATGCACGAGGGCTTCGTGA
>NZ_JAUNHR010000121.1 GCF_030523875.1 Micrococcus sp.
GGGCCGGCCCGGCGACGCCGCAGCCGGCCGTCACCGCCCCCAGGGCCACCGCGGCGGCCAGGCGGGCGGCACGGCGCCACGGGCGGGACGGGGACGCGGACGGAGCAGGGGGTCGGCTCAGGTGCATGAGGGCATCCTCTCAGGATCCGCTCCGGGGGCGGCCGATGCGACGGGCCGACGTCATGGGAGGTGGGATGATGGCGGCCATGCCCTCCTCCCCTCCGGCCGCTCGCGTGCCCCTGCCGCGCGAGATCAAGGTGATGGTCGCGGCGGCCTTCGTGATCGCGATCGGGTTCGGCATCATCGCGCCCCTGCTGCCCCAGTACGCGGAGATGTTCGCGTCCGACTTCGCCAACCCGGCCACCGCCGTCGCCGCCGTGGTGTCCGCCTTCGGGCTCACCCGCCTGATGTTCGCGCCCGTCTCCGGGCGGCTCACCAACCGGCTCGGCGAGACCCCCGTCTACATGACGGGCGTGCTGATCGTGGCCGCATCCATGTTCCTGATCGCGTTCGCGCAGGACTACCGGCAGCTCCTGCTGTACCGCGCGCTCGGCGGCGTCGGCTCCACGCTGTTCACGGTCTCCGCCATGGCGTTCCTGGCCAGCAAGTCCCCGCCCGCCATCCGCGGGCGGGTCTCCGGCGCCTACGCCTCGGCGTTTCTGGTCGGCAACATCGTGGGCCCCATCGTGGGATCCGTGCTGTCCGTGTTCGGCTTCCGCGTCCCGTTCCTGATCTACGGCAGCTCCCTGGTGATCGCCGCGGGGATCGTGTTCGTCATGCTCAAGGACGCGCGCCTGCAGGACCGCGCGCGCACGACGCCCCGGCCCGTGATGCCCCTGCGGGAGGCCCTCGGCCACCGCTCCTACCGGGCGGCGCTGGTCTCGATGTTCGCCAACGGCTGGGCCACCTTCGGCGTGCGCAACGCCATCACGCCCCTGTTCGCCGCCTCGGCGTTCACGGGCTCGGCCCTGCTGGGCTGGTCCATCACGGAGGAGAACCGCCAGCTCATGGCCGGGCTCGCGCTGTCCGTGTTCGCGGCCGGCAACGTCCTGGCCGTGACGTTCAGCTCCCGCCTCTCGGACGTGCACGGCCGCAAGCCTCTGATCCTGGTCGGCCTGGCCGTGATGGCCGTGTCCACCGGGGCCATCGGCTGGATGGGCTCGCCGCTGCTGTTCCTCGTCTCCTGCGCCCTGGCCGGCGCGGGCACCGGCACCCTCAACTCCCCGCAGCAGGCGGCCGTGGCGGACCTGGTGGGCCAGGGCCGCCGGGCCGGGCCCGTGATGTCCACGGGCCAGATGTCCGGGGACCTGGGCGCCATCCTGGGCCCGCTGCTCGTGGGCCTCGTGGTGGACATGGCCGGCTACGGCTGGGGCTTCGTGGTGACGGGGGCGGTCATCGCCGTCGGCGCCCTCGCGTGGCTCCGCGCCCCCGAGACCAATCTGCCCGTCGTCCCCGGCGGCCCGCGCACCGGGGCCCTGCCGAGGATCGACCCCGACGACCACCCGCACCCGCCGGAGGGCCGGCACGCGGGCTGAGCCCGCCTGCGCCCGGCACGACGACGCCCCCGGACCTGCGCGGTCCGGGGGCGTCCTCGTGCGGGCCGAGGGGCCGGGGTCAGGCGGCGGGGCTCACGCCGAGACGCCGTCCTCGAACTCGGGCAGGCGCTCGCCGACCCCCAGCAGCTGCGCGATCGCGGAGACGGTGCGCTCGGCGGCCCGGCCGTCGCCGTAGGGGTTCACGGCGGTGGACATGGCCCGGTAGGACAGCTCGTCCTCGAGGAGCCGGGAGACCTCCGCCACCACGCGCTCCTCGTCGGTGCCGATCAGGCGCACCGTGCCGGCGGTGACGGCCTCGGGGCGCTCGGTGTTCTCCCGCATCACGAGCACGGGCTTGCCCAGGGACGGGGCCTCCTCCTGCACGCCGCCGGAGTCGGTGAGCACCACGGTGGACAGGGACAGCAGGTGGGTGAACTCGCCGTACGCCAGCGGCTCGGTGACCAGGATGTTCCCGAGGCCCTCGAGGGCGGGCAGGACCGCCTCGCGGACCACCGGGTTGCGGTGGGCCGGCAGGACGAACGTGACGTCCTCGTGGGCGCGGGCCAGGCGGGCCAGCGCACGGCCGACGCCGCGCATCGCGTCCCCCTGGTTCTCGCGCCGGTGGGTGGTCACCAGCACCACGCGGCGGCCGGAGGCCTCGAGCTCGGCGAGGCGCTCGTCCTCGAACGGCACCTGCGCCGCCACGGCCTCCATGAGCGCGTCGATCACGGTGTTGCCCGTGACGTAGACGTCCTCGGACCGGACCGCCTCGCGCAGCAGGTTGTCACGGCTGACGCGGGTGGGCGGCAGGTGCAGGGCGGCGATCTGGCCGGTGATCTTCCGGTTCGCCTCCTCGGGGAACGGGGAGAGGATGTCGAAGGAGCGCAGGCCCGCCTCGGCGTGGACCACGCGGATGCCGCGGTTGAAGGCGGCCACGGCCGCGGCGGTGGAGGTGGTGGTGTCCCCCTGGACCACCACGGCGTCCGGGCGCTCCTGCTCGAGGACGGCGTCCAGGCCGTCGAGGGTGCGGGCGAAGACCCCGTTGAGGGTCTGCCGCGGCTGGATGATGTCGAGGTCGTGCGCGGGCTCGATGCCGAACAGCTCGTTGACCTGGTCCAGCATCTCGCGGTGCTGTCCCGTGACGGTGACGACGCACTCGAAGCGCTCGTCCGCCTGGAGCGCCTGGACGATCGGGGCGACCTTGATGGCCTCCGGGCGCGTTCCGTAGATGGGCATGACCTTGGGCACGGGGCTCTCCTGGGTCTCGACGTCGAGCCGCGCCCGGACACGGGCACGGCACCGACCGGGCGGTCCCCGGTCGGTCCCACTCTACGCAGGGCCGGGGTGCGGATCCCGCTCCGCGCAGGGCGGCTTGCTAGACTCCCGGGGCGCGACCGACCCGGCCGCCGACGTTCCCCTGGACCGATGGAGAGAGGGTGGATCCGCATGGCCGACTCCGCTGAGGCCGAGCACCGCGGGGCGGCCGAGCCGGCCACGCAGGTGCTGCGCGTGGACGGCGCGGGCCTGGCCCGCGTGGGCGCCCGCCCGAGCCTGGGGCGGTACATCGCCTCGCTGTGGGACTTCCGCTCCTTCATCCTCTTCGACTCCCGTTCGAGGATCGCCGGGGCCACCTCCACGAACGCGCTGGGCCGGATCTGGATGGTGCTGAACCCGATCCTGGACGGCGCGGCCTACTTCCTGGTCTTCGGACTGATCCTCCAGGCCGGGCGGAACATCGAGAACTTCATCGGCTACCTCGTGGTGGGCGTGTTCCTGTTCCGCTACACCTCCCAGGCGATCGCCAACGGATCCCGCTCGATCTCCGCGAACCTCTCGATCGTCCGGGCCTTCCGCTTCCCGCGGGCCACGCTGCCGATCGCCACCAACCTCCGCGAGCTTCTGCTGTTCCTGCCCACGCTCGCGGTCATGGTCGTGCTCGTCCTGGCGATCCCCCCGCTCGAGCACATCACATGGCGCTGGCTGCTGCTCGTGCCGCTGCTGGCCGTCCAGACGCTGTTCAACCTCGGCCTGTCCCTGCTGCTGGCCCGCGTGGTGGCCCGCTGGGCGGACTTCGCCAACCTCATCACGTTCGGCACGCGGATCTGGCTGTACCTGTCCGCGGTGTTCTTCAGCGTGGACCGCTTCGAGAACCACCCGGCCCTGCTGACCGCCATGCACCTGAACCCCATGTACTGCGTGCTGGACATCGCGCGGCAGTCCCTGCTCTACGCCACGGACGCGGACCCGATGCGCTGGATCGTCCTGCTCGCCTGGACCGTCGTCCTGCTGGTCGTCGGCACCCTGGTGTTCTGGAGCGCCGAGGAGACCTACGGGGAGGAACGATGAGCACGCAGACCGAGGCCGAGGTGACCCGTCCGGCGGTGGTGGTGGACCAGGCCGGCATGACCTACACGGTCCGCTCGGCCGACGCGGTCCAGGGCGGCCGCCGGGTGGGCAGCGGCGTGCGCACCACCGCGGTGGAGGCGCTCAAGCCGCTGTCCCTCGTGGTCCAGCGCGGCGAGTCGGTGGGCGTGATCGGCACCAACGGCTCCGGCAAGTCCACCCTGATGAAGCTGATCACCGGCCAGATCCACCCCACCACGGGCCGGGTGTACGCCTCCACCACCCCGGTCATGCTCGGCGTGAACGCCGCGCTCGTGCGCCAGGTCTCCGGCGAGGACAACATCCGCCTGGGCTGTCTGGCCATGGGCATGACCCGCGCCGAGGCCGCCGCCAAGCGGGACGCCGTCGTCGCGCTGTCCGGCCTCGACGAGCGGGCCCTGCAGCTGCCCCTGAAGGCTTACTCCTCCGGCATGGCCTCCCGTCTGCAGTTCGCGATCGCCACATCCGTGGACCCGGACATCCTGGTGATCGACGAGGCCCTGAACACCGGTGACGCGCAGTTCCGCGAGCGCACCCGCCGTCGCCTGGACGAGCTGCGGGAGCAGGCCGGCTGCGTGTTCCTGGTCAGCCACTCGCTGAGCACCATCCAGGAGATGTGCCAGCGGGTGATCTGGATCGAGCGCGGCGTCCTCACGATGGACGGCCGCCCCGAGGTCGTCACCCGCGGCTACAACCTGTACGTGCGCGCCAAGTCCCATGACCGCGAAGACGAGGCCCGCGAGATCCTGGAGCGCAAGCAGGCCGAGGTGCTCCGGCAGCGCGTGGCCTGGGCGGCGGGGAAGCCCCCCACGGGGACGACGCAGGGGTGAACGGGACCGCCGCGGGGCTGCGCGGGGCCGGTGCGTCC
>NZ_JAUNHR010000122.1 GCF_030523875.1 Micrococcus sp.
CATAGACCGCCGCCCTCACACGGCGTTACCGCGGGTCCGAAGCCCGCGGGGGAAACCGTGATAACGCGGGCCGGGACCCCCAGGGACCGGGCCTGCGGCGTCTCCGGGGGAGGTGCCGCAGGTCCGGCGTTGCAGGTAGCCGGAAGTGCTGGTATGCTTTCCAAGTCGTCCTCCGGGGAAGCCCGGGGAACGGCGACTGCCACGGCAGCACGGCCCCATCGTATAGCGGCCTAGTACGCCGCCCTCTCACGGCGGTAACGCGGGTTCGAATCCCGCTGGGGTCACAGTGAGAACGAAGGCCCGGTCCACCACGGACCGGGCCTTCGTCGTCCCCTGGCCGGCCCCTGCGCCCGGTCCCCTGGGCAGCTCGCCCGGCCCTCGACCGGGAGGGGGCCGCGGACGGTGCGTCCGCACGGTCCACGGGGCCTGCCCGTGAGACGATGACCCCGTGGAATCCACCGATCCGTACACCTCCCCGGCTCAGCCCGTCACGGGCATCGGCGTCGACACCGCCGTGCGCCGCGTGCGCGCGCACCTGGACGCGGTCGAGCTGCCCTTCGCCACCCCCACCGCCGAGGCGGACCGGGCGGAGCGCGAGCGCACCCGGCACCAGATCGACGACTACGTCCTGCCGCGCCTGGACTCGCTCGACGCCCCGCTGCTCGCGGTGGTGGGCGGCTCCACCGGCGCCGGCAAGTCGACCCTGGTGAACGCCCTCGTGGGCCACGAGGTCTCGCGCTCCTCCGCCCTGCGCCCCACCACGCGCCAGCCGCTGCTCCTGCACCACCCCGAGGACGCGCACTGGTTCACCGGGCCCCGCGTGCTCCCGGACCTGGCCCGCGTGACCGTGCACCGCTCTGAGGCCGCCGGACCGGTGGAGCCGGACTCCGGGGCCATGGACACCGTGGCGCTCGTGGCGGAGCCCTCCCTGCCCGCCGGCATCGCGATCGTGGACGCCCCGGACATCGACTCCGTGGCGGACGCCAACCGCGCGCTCTCCCGGCAGCTGCTCGAGGCCGCGGACCTGTGGATCTTCACCACCACCGCCCACCGCTACGCGGACGCCGTGCCGTGGGAGCTGCTGGACCAGGCCGCGGCCCGCGACATCACCGTGGCCGTGGTCCTCGGCCGCGTCCCGGACGGCGCGGAGAAGGACATCGAGCCGGACCTGCGCCGCATGCTCACCGCGCACGGCCTGCCGGACGCCCGCATCCACGTGATCCCGGAGACCCGGTTCGACGAGCGCGGTCTGCTGCCGGACGAGCACGTCGCCGGGCTGCGCTCCTGGCTCACCGCCCTGGGGGAGGACGCCCAGGCGCGCGGCGCCGTCGCCCGCCGCACCGTGGACGGGGTGCTGGCCCAGCTGGCCGGGCGCGTCGAGGAGATCGCCGAGGCCGAGCGCGCCCAGCAGGAGACCGCCGCCCGCCTGGCCGCGATCGTCTCCGACGCCACCGAGCACGCCGTGGACACGGTGCACCGCTCCACCTCGGACGGCACCCTGCTGCGCGGCGAGGTCCTGGCCCGGTGGCAGGACTTCGTGGGCACGGGGGAGTTCTTCCGCGGCCTGGAGACCGCGATCGGCCGCGTCCGCGACCGCGTGGGCGCGCTCGTGCGCGGCCGTCCCGCCCCGCCCGAGGAGGTCGAGGACGCCCTCGAGACCGGCCTGCACGCCGTGCTCGTCGAGGCCGCCGCCTCCGCCGCGGAGAACATCGAGCGCCGCTGGCGCGCCGAGCCCGCCGGCCGCGTGCTGGTGGCCGGCCGTGACCTCGGCTCCCTGCCGGAGGACACCTCGGACCGCGCCGCCGCCCTCGTGCGGGACTGGCAGGCGGACGTGCTGGCCCTGATCCAGGAGGAGGGTGCCGGCCGCCGCACCCGTGCGCGTCTGGCCGCGTTCGGCGTCAACGGCGCCGCCGTGGCCCTGATGGTGATCTCCTTCGCCTCCACCGCCGGACTGACCGGCCTGGAGATCGGCATCGCCGGCGGTGCGGCCGCCGTGGGCCAGAAGCTGCTCGAGTCGATCTTCGGCGAGGACGCCGTGCGCCGCATGGCCCAGCGGGCCAGCGAGATCCTGGACGCCCGCGTGCGGGTGCTCGTGGAGGAGGTCCTGGGCGGACGCTTCCTGCCCCTGCTCGCCCTCGAGCGCGGTCCCGAGGACACCGCCGCCCTGCGCGGCCTCGTCCCCGTGCTGCGCCACGGCGTCGACGCCGGGCTGGACGGGCCCGTGGACCCCGCGACGGACCCGGCGCCCGCGGCCCCGGCCGGGGACGCCCTCCCGGCCGCGGACCCGGACGAGGGCGCCGCCGACGTCGTCGACGTGCGCGCCGAGGACGTGCTGACCGAGGACGGCCGTCCCGCCGACCGCATCGAGGACGAGGAGCAGACCCGATGAGCCGCACCGCCGCCCCCTCCCTCGCCGAGCGCCTCGACGCCCTCGGCACCGCGGCCGAGCTCGCGCAGGACCGCCTGCCGGACCCCGTGGTGGACGACGCCGCCGCGGCCGTCCGCGCCGCGGGGGAGCGCCAGAGCCTCTCCGCGGAGCACACCGTGGTGGGCTTCTTCGGCGCCACCGGCTCCGGCAAGTCCTCCCTGTTCAACGCGCTCACCGGGCGCGAGCTCGCCGGCGTCGCCGCGACCCGGCCGACCACCTCCGAGCCGCTGGCCGCGGTGTGGGGCGTGGGCCGCGGCGAGGGCCGCGACGGCGAGGGCGGCGGCGCCGCGGCGCTGCTCGACTGGCTGGGCGTGCCCCGCCGTCACCTGCTCGACGACGCCCCCGTGCTCGACGGCGGCCGCCGGGGCTTCCTGGGCTTCGGCCACAAGGACGGGGCGGACGCCACCGGCCTGATCCTGCTCGACCTGCCGGACATCGACTCCGTGCAGCGCTCCCACCGGGACGTCACCGCCCGCCTGGCCGGGCATGTGGACGTGCTCGTGTGGGTGGTGGACCCGGAGAAGTACGCCGACGCCGTCATCCACCGCGACTTCCTGGCCACGATGGCCTCGCACGCCGCGGTGACCCTCGTGCTCCTCAACCAGGTGGACCGCCTCTCCGTGCAGGACCGGGACTCCGTGCTGGCCTCGCTGCGCCGCATGCTCTCCGGCCACGGGCTCGGCGACGTGCGCGTGCTGCCCGTCTCCGCGCGCACCGGCGAGGGCCTCGAGGAGGTCGGCCGGCAGATCGCGGCGATCGTCTCCTCCCGCGGCGCCGCCGCCGAGCGCCTCGGCGCGGACGTCACCGCCCGCGCCCGTGCCCTCGAGGAGGCCTCGGGCCCGGGCGAGCCGGCCGGGGTGGGCGACGACGACGCCCGCCGCCTGGGCCGCGACCTCGCCACGGCCGGCGGCGTGTCCGCCGTGGTGCGTGCCGTGGAGGGCTCCTACCGCCTGCGCTCGGCCAAGCGCACCAGCTGGCCCGTGCTGCGCTGGATGCACTCCTTCCGCGCCGACCCGCTGCGCCGCCTGCACCTGATGCCGGAGCGCGCCGTGGGCCGCCGGGACCAGGACCCCGTGCGGCGGGACCCGGACCTGCACCGCACGTCCCTGCCGGAGCGGACGCAGACCCAGCGGGCCGTGGTCGAGGGCGCGGTGCGCACCCTCGTGACCTCCGCCTCCGCGGGCGCCTCCGAGCCGTGGGCGGCCGCCGTGCGCCGCGCCGGCCGGCAGCGCCTGGACGAGGTGCCCGCCGCCGTCGACCGCTCCATCGCGGGCACGGACCTGGGCGCGGCGAAGGGCAGCTGGTGGTGGCCCGTCCTGGACGTGCTGCAGTGGCTGGCCCTGGCCACGGCCGTGGCGGGCGCGGGCTGGCTGGGCGTGCTCGCCCTGGCCGCGTACCTGCAGTTCCCGCTGCCGCCGGCCCCGACCGTGGAGGGGTTCCCGATCCCCACGCTGCTGCTCGTGGGCGGCCTCGCCCTGGGCCTGCTGCTGGCTCTGCTGGCCATCCCGCTGACCCGGTTCACGGCGGCCTCGCGCGGCAAACGGGCGCGGCGCCGGCTGGAGGACGCCACCACGGCCGCCGGTCGCGAGCTCGTGGTGGACCCGGTCCAGACCGAGGTCGACCGCCACGCGCGCTTCCGCGCCGCCCTGGCGCAGGCCACGGGGGCCGGCGTGCGGGCGCGCTCGCGCCGGTGACGTCCACGGACGGGGTCGTGGGCGCCGTCGTCGGGGACCTCTCCGAGGAGGAGCTGCTCGAGGTCGTCCAGGCGCGGCTGGCCCCCGTGGCCCGGGACGCGGCCTGGCCGGCGGGCACCGTGGCGCCCGGCGACGACGCCGCCGTCCTGCCCGCCCCGCGCGGCGCCGTGGCCGTGTCCACGGACGCGATGGGGGAGGGCACCGACTTCCTGGCCGTCTGGCCGGCCGGTGTGCGCACCCGCGGCCACGACGTCGGATGGAAGGCCGCCGCGCAGAACCTCTCCGACGTCAACGCGATGGGGGCCGTCGCCACCGGACTGGTGACCGCGCTGACCCTGCCGCGGGAGACCCCCGTGGCGTGGGCGGCGTCCCTGGCCGGCGGGTTCACGGCCGCGATCCGGGCCCTCGGGGCCGACGGGTGCCGGGTGGCCGGCGGGGATCTGGGCGAGGGGGACCGGGTGCACGTGGCCGTGACCGCGCTCGGGGACCCGCCGGCCTCCGGGGCGGTGCGTCGCGTCCCGTCCCCCGCGTTCCGGGAGCGCGTGCTCGGCGAGGGGGCGGCGCTCGTGCACGCCGCAGGCTCGGACGGCCCCGGCTGGGGCGAGCCCGGTCCGGGCTGGGCCGCGGCGGGCCTGGCCCTGCTGCTCACCG
>NZ_JAUNHR010000025.1:0-23430 GCF_030523875.1 Micrococcus sp.
CCAGCTGCGGCCGCGCCCGCCGCTGGCCCTCGGCCCGGCGGCCGCGAGGGCGGGGATCGCCGCCTTGATGGACGTCTCGGACGGGATCGGCCGGGACGCCCACCGGATGGCCCGGGCCACGGGCACCGCGGACGTCCCGCTCACGCCGTGGGTGGACGAGACGTGGCTGGCTCGGGCCTCCGCCCCCCTGGCGCGTGTGGCCGCCCTGGCCGGGCGGGAGCCCGAGGAGCTCGTGCTCGCCGGCGGCGAGGACTACGGGCTGCTGGGCATCGTGCCGGACGGCTCCGCGGTGCCGGCGGGGTTCGTCCGGATCGGACGGCTCGCCCCGGCCGGGTCTGCCCCGGACGACCACCGGCGGCTGCCCGAGCGGGGCTGGGGCCACTTCGGCGCGCGGGGCTGAGCGGGCCGGTCCCGACCGGGACCGTGCCCCGGCCCCGGCCTCAGGCGAGGGCGGCCGGGTCGAACCGGTGGCCCAGGCCCACCACGGTCCAGCCGGCCTCACCCCACGCGTCCACGTCCAGGACGTTGCGGCCGTCGATCATCAGGCGGGACGCCACCCGGGTGCCGGCCTCCGCGGGGTCCATGGCGCGGAACTCGGCCCACTCGGTGAGCAGGAGCACGAGCTCGGCGTCCGACAGGGCCGCGGAGAGCGAGTCGGCGTAGTCCAGGCGCGGGAAGCGGGCGGCGGCGTTGGCATTGCCCTCCGGGTCGTACACGCGCACCTCCGCGCCGGCCGTGAACAGCCGGTTGGCCACGTCCAGCGCGGGGGAGTCGCGCACGTCGTCGGAGTCCGGCTTGAAGGTCACCCCCAGCACCGCGATGCGGGCCCCCTGCAGCACCCGCTCGCCCGGGACCGTGGTCGTGCCGCCCTGCGGGTCGGAGGCCCCCGCGTCCGCCGCCCGCGCAGCGGCGAGCATCTGCACCGCGAGGTCCACCACGCGGTCCCGGCGGCGCAGGTTGATGTCGTCCACCTCGGCCAGGAAGCGCATGGTCCGGTCCAGGCCCAGCTCGGAGACGCGGGCCTGGAGGGCGCGGATGTCCTTGGGCAGGCAACCGCCGCCGAACCCGACGCCAGCGTTGAGGAAGCGGCGGCCGATCCGGGTGTCGTGGCCGATCGCGTCCGCGAGCGTGCCGATGTCCCCGCCCACGGTCTCCGTGATCTCGGAGAACGCGTTGATGAAGGAGATCTTCGTGGCCAGGAACGCGTTGGCGGCCACCTTGACCAGCTCGGCGGTCTCCAGGTCGGTGCAGATCCACGGGGTGTCCGCCGCCAGCTGGGCGGCGTACACCTCGCGCAGCATGGGCTCCGCCCGCGGCCCCGCGACGCCCACCACGAGCCGGTCCGGGGTCAGGGTGTCCTGGACCGCGAAGCCCTCGCGCAGGAACTCGGGGTTCCAGGCCAGCTCCACCGCGCCGGGAAGGCCGGCCTTCGCGCGGATCTCCGCCACCCGCGCCGCCAGGCGCCGGGCGGTGCCCACCGGCACGGTGGACTTGCCCACGATCAGGGCGTCCCGGTCGATCGCGCGGGCCAGCGACTCGACGGCGGCGTCCACGTAGGTCAGGTCCGCCGCGGCCTCCCCGACCTTCTGCGGGGTGCCCACGCCGATGAAGTGCACGTCCGCCCAGCGGGCGGCCTCGGCCGCGTCCGTGGTGAACCGCAGCCGCCCCGAGGCCACGTGGGCCCGCAGCAGCTCCGGCAGCCCGGGCTCGTGGAAGGGGACCTCGCCGCGGGAGAGCCGCTCGATCTTGGCCGGGTCCACGTCCACCCCGAGCACCTCGAAGCCCAGCTCCGCCATGCAGGCGGCGTGCGTGGCGCCGAGGTAGCCCGTGCCGATCACGGACAGGCGCGGCCGACCGCCGCCGGCGGGGCCGGCGGAGGGCGCGTCCTGCGCGGACGGGGCGGCGGGGGAGACGGCGGTCTCGGTCACGGAGGGCTCCTCGGAGGGTCGGCGGACGGGTCGGTGCAGGTCACCACGCTAGGGCACGGGCGTGAACATCCGACGAACGTCCGACGAACGGCCGGGGGACGCGCCGTGCCGCCCGGCCCGGCGGCCGGCGGCGCCCGGTGGAGGACGCCGACCTCAGGCCTCGCCGGCGCGGATCAGCTCGGTGAGCCGGCTCGCCGCGGCCACCACGGACTCGGCGTGCATGCGTCCCGGCTGCCGGGAGAGGCGCTCGAGGGGACCGGAGATGGACACCGCCGCGATCACCCGCCCGTTCGGCCCGCGGACCGGGGCGGACACGGAGGCGACGCCGGACTCGCGCTCGGCCAGGGACTGCGCCCAGCCGCGGCGGCGCACGGCCGCGAGCACCGTGGGGGTGAACACCGCCCCGGCCAGGCCCTCCACGAGCCGGTCGTGGTCCTCCCACGCGAGCAGCACCTGCGCGGCGGAGCCGGCCTTCATGGACATGCGCGTGCCCACCGGGATGGTGTCCCGCAGGCCCCACGGGCGCTCCGCGCTGGCGACGCACACACGCGCGTCCGCCTGGCGGCGGAACACCTGCGCGGACTCGCCGCACGCGTCCCGGAGCCACTGCAGCACGGGGCCGGCCGCGGAGGTGAGCCGGTCCTCGCCCGCGGCGGAGGCCAGCTCGGCCAGACGGGAGCCGAGCACGTAGCGCCCCTGCAGGTCCTTGGCCACGAGCCGGTGATGGGTCAGCGCCGCGGCGAGCCGGTGCAGCGTGGGCCGGGCGATCCCCGTGGCCGCGACGAGCTGGGCGAGGGTGGCGGGGCCGGACTCGAGCGCGTCGAGGATGGCCACCGACTTGTCCACCACGCCCACCCCGCTCGGATGGGCGTGGAGGGCGGGGGCCGGCTCCACGACGTCCGGAGTGTGAGAGGTGCGCATGCGCAGATCGTAGCGGCAGACACGCGCGCCGTCAGCGGGTGACCGCGTCGAGCGGCGGGTGCCGGCGCCCGGTCGGCCGCCCGCGCGTCGTCGCCCGGCGTCTCGACCTGTGAGACGAACGGGCGTGCGGATCGTGGGCCACCCCCGACGGCGGCACAGTGGAGGGCAGGAATGCGCGCCCCGCACCCGCGGCGCCGCACGAGGATCGAAGAGGGAGGACGGCGCATGAGCACGCAGACGCCGGGCCCGCGTCCCCGGACGCTGGCCGAGAAGGTCTGGGACGAGCACGTGGTGGTCCGCGGCTCGGGCGAGGGGCAGACCCGCACGCCCGACCTGCTGTACATCGACCTGCACCTGGTGCACGAGGTCACCAGCCCGCAGGCGTTCGAGGGACTGCGCCTGGCGGGCCGTCCGGTGGCGCGTCCGGACCTGACGATCGCCACGGAGGACCACAACACCCCCACCGAGGACATCGACAAGCCGATCGCGGACGCCACGAGCCGCACCCAGATCGAGACGCTGCGCCACAACGCCGAGGAGTTCGGCGTCCGCCTGCACCCCCTCGGGGACAAGGAGCAGGGCATCGTCCACGTGGTCGGCCCCCAGCTCGGCCTGACCCAGCCCGGGCTCACCGTGGTCTGCGGCGACTCCCACACCTCCACGCACGGCGCCTTCGGCGCGCTCGCGTTCGGCATCGGCACCTCCGAGGTGGAGCACGTCCTGGCCACGCAGACCCTGCGTCTCAAGCCGTTCAAGACCATGGCGGTCACCGTCGACGGCACCCTCCGTGAGGGCGTGACGGCCAAGGACATCATCCTGGCCGTCATCGCGAAGATCGGCACCGGCGGCGGCCAGGGCTACGTCCTGGAGTACCGCGGCGAGGCCATCCGGGCCCTCTCCATGGAGGGCCGCATGACCATCTGCAACATGTCCATCGAGGCCGGGGCCCGCGCCGGCATGGTGGCCCCGGACGAGACCACGTTCGCGTACCTCCAGGGCCGCCCGCACGCGCCCCAGGGCGCCGACTGGGACGCCGCCCTCGAGCACTGGCGCACCCTGCGCACCGACGAGGGCGCCGAGTTCGACGCCGAGGTGGTCATCGACGCCGACACCCTCGAGCCCTTCGTCACGTGGGGCACCAACCCCGGCCAGGGCGTGCCGCTGAACGCGGCCGTGCCCGCCCCGGAGGACTTCGACGACCCCACGGCGCAGGAGTCGGCCCGCAAGGCGCTGTCCTACATGGGCCTGACCCCCGGCACCCCCATGAAGGACGTGGCCGTGGACACCGTGTTCATGGGCTCGTGCACCAACTCCCGCATCGAGGACCTGCGGGCGTTCGCCTCGATCGTGGAGGGCCGCACCAAGGCCGAGGGCGTGCGCGTCATGGTCGTGCCCGGCTCCGCCCGCGTGCGCCTGCAGGCCATGGAGGAGGGCCTGGACCGGGTGTTCGAGGACTTCGGCGCGGAGTGGCGGTTCGCCGGCTGCTCGATGTGCCTGGGAATGAACCCGGACCAGCTCTCCCCGGGCGAGCGCTGCGCCTCCACCTCGAACCGCAACTTCGAGGGCCGCCAGGGCAAGGGCGGGCGCACCCACCTGGTCTCGCCCGTCGTCGCCGCGGCCACCGCCGTGCTGGGCCGCCTGGCGAGCCCCTCCGACCTGCCCGACCGCCAGCCCCAGGAGGCCTGAGCCATGGAGAAGTTCACCACCCACACGGGCATCGGCGTGCCGCTGCGCGCCTCCAACGTGGACACCGACCAGATCATCCCGGCCGTGTACCTCAAGCGCATCTCGCGCACCGGCTTCGAGGACGCCCTCTTCGCCGGCTGGCGCCAGGACCCGGAGTTCATCCTGAACACGGAGCCCTACAGCGCCGGCTCGGTCCTGGTGGCCGGCGCCGACTTCGGCACCGGCTCCTCCCGCGAGCACGCGGTGTGGGCGCTCAAGGACTACGGCTTCAAGGCCGTGGTGTCCTCCCGGTTCGCGGACATCTTCCGCGGCAACTCCGCCAAGCAGGGCCTCGTGGCCGCGCAGGTGGAGCAGCAGGACGTCGAGCGCCTCTGGAAGGAGCTGGAGAACCAGCCCGGCGCCGTCGTGACCGTGGACCTCGAGGCGCGCACCGTGGTCTGCGGCGACGTCACCGCGCCGTTCACGATCGACGAGGACGCCCGCCACCGGCTCCTGCACGGGCTGGACGACATCGCCATCACCCTCGACCACGCGGACGAGATCGCCGCGTACGAGGCGCGCCGCCCCGCCCACAAGCCCACCACCCTCCCGGCCCGCACCGCCGACTGAGCCCGGCGCACGGGCCGACGGACCGCCCGGGGGCGCAGGACGACGCCGTCCGCGCCCCCGGGCGGTCCGCGCTGTCTGCGTGCCCGGACGCCCCTCGTCGGGGCCGGATCACAGGCGGCGGATGGTGGGACCGGCCAGACCCGACGCCCTATGCTGGGGGGCGATTCGCGGGACGTCCCGTGCGCCCGTGGGGGCGTCGGGCCGGGTCCGCACCGACAGACACCCCCCGTCCCGGCCGGGACGGACGCCCACGGCGCCCCACGCGCCCGGCGAGGAAGGACACGAGACATGGCGAAGCTGCTGACGATCCACGGAGGCAAGCCGCTGGACGGCGAGGTGACCGTCCGCGGGGCCAAGAACCTGGTGCCCAAGGCCATGGTCGCCGCCCTCCTGGGCTCCACCCCCTCCGTGCTGCGCAGCATCCCGGAGATCAAGGACGTCGACGTCGTCAGCTCCCTGCTCGAGATCCACGGCGTCACCGTGGACTGGGACAAGCAGTCCGGGACCATCACCATGGACCCGGCCGGCGTGAAGTCCGCGCTCACCGCGGAGATCGACGCCCACGCGGGCGACTCGCGCATCCCGATCCTCTTCTGCGGCCCGCTCATGCACGCCATCGGCGAGGCCTTCATCCCCGACCTCGGCGGCTGCAAGATCGGCGACCGGCCGATCGACTACCACCTGGCCGTGCTGCGCAACTTCGGCGCCGTGGTGGACAAGCGCCCCGGCGGCATCTCCATCTCCGCCCCCAAGGGCCTGCACGGCGCCAAGCTCGAGCTGCCCTACCCCTCCGTGGGCGCCACCGAGCAGGTGCTGCTGACCGCCGTGAAGGCCGAGGGCATCACCGAGCTCAAGGGCGCGGCCGTGGAGCCGGAGATCCACGACCTGATCCACGTGCTCCAGAAGATGGGCGCCATCATCACGGTCCAGACGGACCGCACCATCCGCATCGAGGGCGTGGCCGAGATGCGCGGCTACAACCACGTGGCCCTGCCGGACCGCAACGAGTCCGCCTCGTGGGCCTCGGCGGCCCTGGCCACCGGCGGCGACATCTTCGTGCGCAACGCCTCCCAGCGCGACCTCACCGCGTTCCTGAACACGTACCGCAAGATCGGCGGCGAGTTCGACGTCACCGACGAGGGAATCCGCTTCTGGCACGCCGGCGGGGACCTGAACCCGCTGGTGCTCGAGACGGACGTGCACCCCGGCTTCATGACCGACTGGCAGCAGCCGCTCGTGGTGGCCCTGACCCAGGCCAAGGGCGTCTCGATCGTGCACGAGACCGTGTACGAGAACCGCTTCGGCTTCACCGACGCGCTCGTGCGCATGGGCGCCTCCATCCAGCTGCACCGCGAGTGCCTGGGCTCCGTGCCGTGCCGCTTCGGCCAGCGCAACTTCCTGCACTCCGCCGTGATCTCCGGCCCGACGCCGCTCAGCGGCGTGGACTTCGACGTCCCGGACCTGCGCGGCGGCTTCTCCCACCTCATCGCCGCGCTCGCGGCCGAGGGCACCTCGCACGCCACCGGGCTCGAGATCATCAACCGCGGCTACGAGAAGTTCATGGACAAGCTCCAGGGCCTCGGCGCCGACGTCGAGCTGACCGAGCGGCAGCGATGACCTCGGTGGACCCCCGGACCGACGTCGGACGGCCGACCCGGTCGGAGCGCCTCGGCTACGTGGCGCCGGCCTCGGTCATCCGCCCGGCGATGCGGGCGCTCATGCGGCAGGAGTGGGAGCACGCGGACCGGCTGCCGCGCACCGGCGCGATCCTGGCCGTCAACCACATCTCCGAGATCGACCCGCTCTCGGTGGCCCACATGGTCTACAACCAGGGGCTGCTGCCCACCATCATGGCCAAGGCCGAGCTCTGGAAGGTCCCCGTGCTCCGCCAGGCCCTCCAGGTCACGCGCATGATCCCGGTGGAGCGCACCCGCGACGGCGGCCGCTCCCTCGAGGCCGCGCGGCAGGCCCTCGCCTCGGGCCGCGTGATCGTGGTGTACCCGGAGGGGACGGTGACGCGCGACCCCGAGGGGTGGCCCATGGCCGCCCGCACCGGGGCCGTGCGCCTGGCTCTGCAGACGGGTGCGCCGCTGATCCCGGTGGGCCAGTGGGGCATCCAGGAGCTGCTCCCGTACCCGAGCCGCGCGCTCAAGCCGTTCCCGCGCAAGACGGCGCGCGTGCGGGTCGGGCACCCGGTGGACCTGTCGGACCTGCAGGACCGCCCACTGACGGCCTCGGTGCTGCGCACGGGGACGGATCGGATGATGGACGCGATCACCCAGCTGGTGGCCGAGCTGCGCGGGGAGCCCGCCCCGGCCGGCCGCTGGGATCCCCGCACGGGTCGGCGGCAGGTCGGAGCATGAGCGACCCGCGCACCGTCGCGGTCCTCGGCGCCGGCAGCTGGGGCACCGCCTTCGCCCGCGTGATGGCCACCGCCACCGGGGAGGCGGACGGCCGCGCCCGCGACATCGTGGTGTGGTCCCGCCGCCCCGAGGTGGCGGAGGCGATCAACCGCGAGCACGTCAACCCGCAGTACCTGCCCGAGATTGCGCTGCCGGAGACCGTGCGCGCCGTGACCGACGCCCGGGAGGCCGTGGCCGGCGCCGGCGTCGTGGTGGTGGCCCTGCCCGCCCAGCACGCCCGCGCCGCCCTGCGGGAGCTCGCGGACGCCGTGGCCGAGGACGCCGTGGTCGTCTCCCTGATGAAGGGCCTGGAGCGCGGCACCGACGCGCGGCCCTCCCAGGTGTGCACCGAGGAGCTGGGGCTCACCCCGGACCGCTTCGCCGTGGTCTCCGGGCCCAACCTGGCCCTCGAGATCGCCCGCGGCGAGCCCACCGCCACCGTGGTGGCCTCCGCGTCGGCCGGGACGGCCGAGCGCGTGGCCGCGCTCGTCGCCGGGCCCACCTTCCGCCCGTACACCAACACGGACGTGGTGGGCGTGGAGATCGGCGGCATCGTCAAGAACGTGATCGCCCTGGCCGTGGGCATCTGCGACGGGCAGGGCCTGGGGGACAACTCCAAGGCCTCCGTGATCACGCGCGGGCTCGCCGAGACCACGCGCCTGGCCGTGGCCCTGGGGGCGGAGCCGGCCACGCTGGCCGGCCTCGCCGGGCTGGGCGACCTCGTGGCCACGTGCGCCTCGCCGCTGTCCCGCAACCGCTCCGCCGGCCGCCTCATGGGCACCGGCATGACGGCGGACGAGGCGGTGGCCGCCATGAGCCAGACCGCCGAGGGCATCAAGTCCGTGTCCGCCGTCGTGCACGTGGCCCGGGCGCACGGCGTCGAGATGCCCATCAGCGAGGCCATGGACCGCCTCGTGGCCGGCGAGCTGGACGTGCACCGTCTGGCCGGCCTGCTCCTGGCCCGCGACCTGAAGTCGGAAGGACGACACGCATGACCCCCACCACCCCGACCGCGGCGGGCCGGCGCCCCCGCGTGCTGCTGCTGTTCGGCGGGCGCTCGAGCGAGCACCCCATCAGCTGCATCACCGCCGCCGGCGTGCTGCACGCCGCCGACCCCGAGCGCTGGGACGTCGTGCCCGTCGGCGTCGCCCCCTCGGGGCTGTGGTCGCACGGCGAGGTGGACGCCGCCGCGTTCGCCCTGGACGGCGGCGAGCTGCCGGCCGTGCCCGAGCCCGAGTGCCCGGTGTCCCTGCGCGCCCGCGCGGACGGCGCCGTCGAGCTCGTGGGCGCCGACGGCGAGGACCTCGGCACCGTGGACGTCGTCTTCCCGCTGCTGCACGGCCCGTGGGGCGAGGACGGCACCCTGCAGGGGATGTTCGAGTCCCTCGGCCTGCCCTACGTGGGCTGCGGCGTGCTCTCCTCGGCCGTGGGCATGGACAAGCACTTCATGAAGGTCGCCTTCCAGGCCGCCGGCCTCGAGGTGGGGGAGTGGGAGACCGTCACCGACCGCCAGTGGCGCCGGGACCCCGACGAGGCCCTCGCCCGCGCGGGCGCCCTCGCCTACCCGCTGTTCGTCAAGCCCGCCCGCGGCGGCTCCTCCTTCGGCATCACCAAGGTGGAGTCCCCCGAGGACCTGCGCGCCGCCGTCGAGGAGGCCCGCCGCTTCGACCCGAAGGTCGTGGTGGAGGCCGGCATCCTCGGCCGGGAGATCGAGTGCGCCGTCCTGGACGGCCGCGCCGGGGACACCCCGCGCGCCTCGCTGCCCGGGGAGATCGTGGTCAAGGGGGCCGACGCCGGCCACCAGTTCTACGACTTCGAGGCCAAGTACCAGGACCGCGAGGCCGCGCAGCTCTCCTGCCCGGCCGAGCTGCCCCAGGAGGAGATCGAGCGCCTGCGGGCCCTGGCCGTGCGCGCGTTCGAGGCGGTGGACGGCGCGGGCCTGGGCCGCTGCGACTTCTTCTTCACGCCGGACGGCCGCTGGGTGGTCAACGAGATCAACACCATGCCCGGGTTCACCCCCATCAGCATGTACCCGGCCATGTGGGAGCGCACCGGGATCGCCTACCCCGAGCTGATCACGGAGCTGCTGGAGCTCGCCCTCGAGCGGGGCGTCGGCCTGCACTGAGCCGCACCCCCGCCCGGGGGCGGGCGCGGGGTCAGCCGACGGGTGTGGCGTCGGCCAGGCCCACGCACCCGCCCTCGGCCGGGATCTGCTCGACGGCCGAGCCGAGCGCCGTCATCACGGAGTCCGAGCTCGTCCCGGTCTTGGTGAACAGCACCTCGACGGCGGGGTCGCGGCCGTACGTGGTCAGGCGCCAGTTCTCCGCCTCGTCCCGCACCACCCAGTCCACCCCGTCCACGGACACGCACTGGTCCGTGGTGGGACCCGGCACCGGCACGCCGCAGCGCAGCACGACGGCGGCCGGATCGCCCCACGCGGCCGTGCCCTGGCTGTCCGTGGCCCGCAGGGCGTGGTCGCCGATCACGTCCGGCATCGCCACCATGGCGGGCGCGCAGGCCGGGTCCGCGGCGTGCGGCGCGGCCTCCACGGTGACGGCGCCCGCCCCGCAGGCGGTGAGCAGGACGGCGGCGGCGCCCAGGAGCACGGCGGCGCCGCGGCGGGTCGGGGACGGGGTGGTGGCGTGCATCCGTCCAGGATAGGCGGGGCCGGCGGCGGCTAGCATGGGCGGGACCCCGTCGGCCCCCGTGCCGCGCCCTCGTCCCAGGAGTGATGACCATGTCCCGTGCCGCCGCCCGCGCGCACCGCCCCCGCCGTCGTCGCAGCCCCGTCCTCGTGGTCCTGGCGGTGCTGTTAGCCCTCCTGCTCGCGCTGGCCGTGGCCGGCGCCGTGTGGCTCCTCGGCCTCGGCCGCTCCGTGGACCGGGGCGTGCAGCGCTTCGACGAGGCAGCCTTCCCCGAGGAGTCCCTGCGCCCGGCCGAGCCGGGGGCGCAGGCGGACCGGGACGCCGGAGGGGCCGGCTCCGCCGTGTTCGCGCCTACCGCCCCGCCGCCCGGGCCCGTGCCGGCCGGGGTGGACCCGCAGGCCGCCGTCGCCGGGCCGCAGGCGCCCGCCGCGGACGAGGTGGCCGACGGCGAGGCCGTGGACTTCCTGCTGGTGGGCGAGGACTCCGGCATCGAGGGCCGTGATCCCTCGGGCCGCTCCGACGCGCTCATGTGGGTCCACGTGCCGGGGGATCGCCAGGACGTGCAGGTGATGTCCATCATGCGCGACCTGTGGGTGCCGATCCCGGGCCACGGCGACGCCAAGGTCAACGCCGCGTACCAGTACGGCGGCATCCCGCTGACCGTGGCCACGGTGGAGAACATGTTCCAGGCGCGCGTGGACCACGTGGTGGCCGTGGACATGGCCGGCTTCCAGGGCCTCGTGGACGCCCTCGGCGGCGTCACCGTGGACAACCCGGTGGCCTTCACCGCCAGCAACGGCCAGGCATTCCCGCAGGGCGCCGTCGAGATGGACGGCGCGGACGCCCTCGTCTACGCCCGCGAGCGCTACAACCTGCCCCGCAGCGACTTCGACCGCGTGGAGAACCAGCAGCGCCTCGTGAAGGCGATCGTCTCCAAGGCCCTCTCGCTGGACACGCTCTCCAGCCCGGCGCGCGTGCAGGACTCGGTGGAGCGCTTCTCCCCGTACCTGACGTTCGACGACTCCCTGGGCTCCGCCGACCTCGCCGCCCTGGCCTGGTCCCTGCGGGACGTGCGCGGCGGCGACATCCGGACCTCCACCGCGCCGACGGCCGGTGTCGGCGACACGGCGGACGGCCAGGACGTCGTGTGGCCGGACTGGGCGGGCATCGCCGAGGTGGGCCGCGAGATCCGCACCGGGCAGGGGGGCGGGGGCCGGTGAGCCCCGCCGAGGGCGCCGCCGTGCGCTGGCTCGCCCGCGCCGAGGCCCTCCTGGGGGCCGCGGCGCCGCGCCTGGACGCCCTCAACCTGTTCCCCGTCCCGGACGCGGACACGGGCTCCAACATGCACGCCACCCTGCTGGCGGCCCTGCGCGGCGTCGAGCAGGAGGCCCCGGGCGCGGACCTGGGGGAGGCCGTGGCCCGCGCGGGCACGGCGGCCCTGGACGCCGCCCGGGGCAACTCGGGCACGCTGCTGGCGGTGGCGCTCACGGGCGCGGCCGCCCCGCTGCGCGGCGTCACGAGGCCCGACCCGCGGGTGCTCGCCGACGCGCTGCGCGGGGCCGACCGGGCCGCCCGGGCCGCCCTGTCCGAGCCGCGCGAGGGCACCATCCTCTCCGTGCTGTCCGCGGCCGCCGATTCCTTGGAGGCGTCGGCGGCGTCGGCCACGGGCGCCGACCCGGACGCGGAGCTCGCCGCGGCCGTCGCGGCGATGGTCCGGGACGCCCGCCGCGCCGTCGAGGAGTCCGAGACCCGGCTGGCGCCGCTCACCCGGGCCCGCGTGGTCGACGCCGGGGCCGTGGGCGCCCTGTGGGTCCTCGAGGCGCTGCGCGCGGAGGTCGTCGGCGGCGGAGCGGACCTGGAGGTCGCCGCCGCCCTGCACGGCTACGCGGACGGCCCCGGCCCGGTGGACGGGCGGGACCCGGACGCGGCGTCCGAGCCGGAGGGGTCCGCCGTCGAGGTGATGTGCACCGTGGAGCTGGCGCCCCTGCAGGCGGCCCTGCTGCGCCAGCGGCTCGAGGAGGCGGGCGACTCCGTCATCCTGGCGCCCCTGACGCGCACGGCGGACGGGGCCGGCCGACTGCCGTGGCGCGTGCACGTGCACGTGCCCCGCGCCGAGGACGCCCTGGAGGTGCTGCACGCCGCGGCGGAGCCGCGCGGGGTGACCGTCGCCGACCTGCGGGCCGGCCACGGCCACCCGCCGGCCGCCGACGACGGCCACGGCGCCGACGTCGCCCCGTCCTGCCGGGAGGTCCCCGGCCCGCCGGAGCGCCATGCCGGCTGAGTCGGTCCTGGACACGCCGCTGGAGGAGGTGCTCTCCGGGCGGCTGCCGGCGCGGCTGGCCACGGAGCTCTCCCTGACCACGGTGGGGGAGCTGCTGGACCACACCCCGCGCCGATGGGTGGAGCGCGGGGAGCTCACCCCGATCGCCGCCCTGCCGGTGGACGCCGAGGTCACCGTGGTGGCCCGCGTGGAGTCCGTGGGCACGCGGCGCATGCGCAGCCGTGCCGGGTTCATCGTGGACGTCACCGTGGCCGACCCCTCGGTCGAGGGGGTGGCCGGGGTGAGCCTGTCCATGGCGTTCTTCAACGGCCACGACGCCAAGCGCCGCCTGGCCCCCGGCGTCACCGCGATGTTCCAGGGGCGCACCACGCTCTACCGGGGCGCCGTGACCCTGAACAACCCGGACTTCGCCCTGCTCGACGACGACGTCGCCCCCGGCGAGGTCGACGTGCGCCCGGTGCCCCTCTACCGGGCCACGGGCAAGCTGCCGAGCTGGACCGTCCGCTCCGCCGTCGCCCGCGTGCTCGCGGACGTGGACCTCGACGCCGTGCCCGAGCTGCTGACCCCCTCGATCCGGGAGCGCGCCGCCCGCGTCCTGGACCTGCCCGCCCCGATGCCGTCCACCGCGCAGGCCTACCGCTCCCTGCACGCCCCCGACGACGTCGCCGAGACCGGCCCGGCGCGGGCGGCGTTGGCCCTGCGGGAGGCCCTCGTGGCCCAGGCGGCGCTCGCATGGCGGCGGGCCCGGGAGAGGGAGCGCGCCGCCGTCGCCCGCCCACGGCTGGCCGGCGGGCTGCTGGACGCGCTCGACGCCCGCCTGCCGTTCGAGCTCACCCCGGGCCAGCGAGCGGTGGGGGAGGAGCTCGCCGCGGAGCTCGCCGGGACCGCGCCCATGAGCCGGCTGCTGCAGGGGGACGTGGGCGCGGGCAAGACCCTCGTGGCGCTGCGGGCCATGCTCCAGGCCGTCGACGCCGGCGGCCAGGCCGCGCTCGTGGCGCCCACCGAGGTGCTCGCCGCCCAGCACCACCGGGCGCTGCTGGCCCTGCTGGGCCCGCTCGCCCGGGACGCCGGGATCCTGGCCTCCGCCGCCGAGGAGGGCCCGGCCGTGGACGTGGTGCTCGTGACCGGCTCCCAGCGCACGCCCGCCCGCCGCGAGGCGCTGCTCAAGCTGGCCTCCGGCCAGGCGGGGATCGCCGTCGGCACCCACGCGCTGCTCTCCGAGAAGGTCTCCTTCGCCGAGCTCGCCCTGGCCGTGGTGGACGAGCAGCACCGGTTCGGCGTGGACCAGCGCGAGGCGCTGCGCCGGGCCAACCCCGGCACGCACCTGCTGGTCATGTCCGCCACCCCCATCCCGCGCTCGGTGGCCATGACCGTGTTCGGGGACCTGGACCTCTCGGTCCTCGAGGGCCTGCCCTCGGGGCGCCAACCCGTGGCCACGCACGTGGCCCGCATGGCCCACGGCCCGCGCGTGATCGCCCGCGTGTGGGAGGTGATCGCCGAACACGTGGCCGCCGGGCACCAGGCGTTCGTCGTGTGCCCGCGCATCGACCCCGACGACGCCGACCCCGGGCACGCCAACGTCGAGGAGATGGCGCCCCGCCTGCGCGCGCTGCCCGCCCTGGCGGGCCTGCGGATCGGCACCGTGCACGGGCGCATGGACCAGGCGGAGCAGGACGCGGCGATGCGGGCCTTCGCCGCTGGGGAGCTCGACGTCCTCGTGGCCACCACCGTGGTGGAGGTCGGCGTGGACGTCCCCAACGCCACGGTCATGGCGGTGCTGGACGCGGACGACTTCGGCCTGTCCACCCTCCACCAGCTGCGCGGTCGCGTGGGCCGCGGGCCCGGGGCGGCGATCTGCCTGCTCGCCACCCGCCTGCCGGACGAGCACCCGTCCCTGCGCCGGCTGGAGGTCCTCGAGGCCACCCAGGACGGGCTGCGGATCGCCCAGGCCGACCTCGCCCAGCGCGGCGTGGGCGACGTCCTCGGCGCCGCCCAGTCCGGCCTCGCCTCGGGCCTGACCCACGTGGACGTCCTCGCCGACGCGTCCCTGATCGCCCTGGCCGCCGACGTCGTCGCGGACGTCATGGCCGCCGGCGAGGGGCTCTCCGCCCACCCGGCGCTCGCGGCCGAGGTGACCCGCTGGGAGGCCGAGCACCTCACCGCCGCCGACTACCTCGAGAAGGGCTGAGCCATGTCACGGATCATCGCCGGCGCCGCCGCCGGCCGCCCCCTGCGCTCGGTGCCGGGCACCGGCACCCGGCCGACCACCGACCGCACCAAGGAGGCCCTGTTCTCCTGGCTCGAGGCGCGGGACTGGCTCGACGACACGCGCGTGCTCGACCTCTACGCCGGGTCCGGGGCGCTGGGCTGCGAGGCCGCCAGCCGCGGCGCCGCGCACGTGGTCCTCGTGGAGCGGGCCCGCCGCGCCGTGGAGGCCTGCCGGGCCAACGCCGAGGCGCTCAACCGCGTGCTGGGAGCCCGCGTGGTGGAGGTCCGCGCGTCGTCCGTGGAGCAGGCGCTCGCGGCCGACGGCGGGCCGGTGGACCTGATCCTCGCCGACCCGCCCTACCCCGAGTCCGGCGAGGCCTTCGAGGCGGTCCTGGACGCCGCGGCCGCGCGCCTGGCCCCGGGCGGGCTCATGGTGCTCGAGCGCTCGGCACGGGACCCCGCGCCCCGCCGCCCCGCGGGGCTGGAGGAGGTCGACGTGCGCGTCTACGGGGAGACCGCCCTGCACCTGTGGCAGGACGAGCGCTGACGTCCACGAGGCCGGCCGGTGCGCCGGCGGGGGCCGGTCAGCGGGCGCGCAGCCGGTCCGCGTGGGCCGCCAGGCGCTCCACGGCGCGGTCGATCTCGGCCGGGGACTTGCAGAAGGCCAGGCGCAGCCACGAGCGCAGGTGCCCACCGGCCGGGCGGCACAGCGCGGAGACCGGGATGCCCGCCACGCCGGCCTCGCGGGGCCAGTCCCGGGCCGCGGCCACCCCGTCGGTCACGCCCCACGGCGCCAGGTCCACCACCGTGAAGTAGCCCGCGGCGGGGACCACCGGATCCAGGCCGACCCCGCGCAGCCCCGCCACGAGGGCGTCCCGGGTGCCGCGGTACCGCTGCCGCTGGGCGGCCAGGTGCGGCTCGGCGTCGGGCAGGAACGCGGCCACGGCCTGCTGGTAGGCCGGACCGGAGGAGTAGGTGAGGAACTGCTTGACCCCCCGGACCGCGGCCACCAGGTCCGCCGGACCCGTCAGCCAGCCGACCTTCCAGCCGGTCACCGCGAAGGACTTGCCCGCGCTCGAGGCCGTCAGGGCGATGTCCTCCGCCCCCGCCACGGAGCGCAGGGTGACGTGCTCGCCGTCGTAGACCAGGTGCTCGTAGACCTCGTCCGAGAGCATCAGGACGCCGCGCGCGGCGCACGCGGCCACGATCTCCTCGAGCAGCGCGCGCGGGTACACCGCCCCGGAGGGGTTGTGGGGCGTGTTGAGGATCAGCAGGCGGGTGCGGTCCGTCAGGGCCGCGGCCACCGCCGCCGGGTCCGGCAGGAAGTCGGGGGCGTGCACGGGCACCGTGACGTGCCGCGCGCCGGCCAGCGCGATCGTGGCCGCATGGGAGTCGTAGAACGGCTCCACGGTCACCACCTCGTCCCCGGGGGAGACCAGGGCCAGCACGACGGCGGCGATCGCCTCGGTGGCGCCCGTGGTCGCGAGCACCTGGGTCGCCGGGTCCTCGCGCACCCCGTGGCGGCGCGCCCGGTCGGCCGCGACGGCCTCGCGCAGGTCGGCCCGGCCGGTGCCGGGGGCGTACTGGTTGGGCCCGGCCAGGACGGCCTGCGCTGCGAGGGACAGCAGTGCGGCCGGCCCGTCGGCGTCGGGGAAGCCCTGGCCCAGGTTGACGGCGTCGTGGCGGAGCGCCCGCGCCGTCGTCTCCTCGAAGACGGTGGGGGTCGGCTCACCGCCGCGCAGCAGGCCGGCGGCGGCCGAGGCCGCCCGCCAGGGGCCGGCGAGGCGCGTGCCGGCGGCGTGCGGGGCGGGCGTGCGGGTGAGGTGGTCCATGGGCGCACTGTAGCCACTGCGGCCCGCGGCCCTCGCGGTCCCGTCTGCCGTCCGAGGGGGCGCCGGGACCGTGGCGGGGCCCCGGGGTGGGATAGGGTCGGTCCCATGCGCCGTGCCGTGTGTCCCGGTTCCTTCGACCCCCTCCACAAGGGCCATGTGGAGGTGATCGCCCGTGCCTCGAGCCTGTTCGACGAGGTGATCGTGACCGTCTCGGACAACCCCGCCAAGCGGTACCGGTTCAGCACCGAGCGCCGCCTCGAGCTCATCCGTGCCACCGTCTCCGGCCTGGCCGGGGTCACCGCGCAGGCCATGGGACCGGGCCTGCTCGCCGAGTTCTGCCGCGAGGTGGGCGCCGGGGCCATCGTCAAGGGCCTGCGGGGCGGGCCGGACCTCGAGTTCGAGGCCCCCATGGCCGCCATGAACCGCCACCTCACCGGCGTGGAGACCGTGTTCCTGCCGGCCGACGCCCGGTACGTCCACCTCTCCTCCTCCCTGATCAAGGAGGTCCACGGCCTCGGCGGCGACGTCTCCGAGCTCGTCCCCACGGCCGTCCTCTCCGCCCTGTCCGCGACCGCCCCCGGCGGTTCGTGACCCGGGCCGGGCCCGGCCTCCGGTCCGGCCCGGTGACCACCCCTGCCCCGTTCCCCGTCCTCAGGAGCACCACCCGATGAGCGAGCAGTCCCCGCGTCCCCGCACCCGCAAGGCCGTCGTCCCCGCCGCGGGTCTCGGCACCCGCTTCCTGCCGGCCACGAAGGCCATGCCCAAGGAGATGCTGCCGGTCGTGGACCGCCCGGCCATCGAGTACGTGGTGACCGAGGCGCTCCACGCCGGCCTCGACGACGTCCTGATGATCACCGGCCGCAACAAGCGGGCCCTCGAGGACCACTTCGACCGGCACCCGGGGCTGGAGCAGACGCTGGCGGCCAAGGGCGACACGCGCCGGATCGAGGCGATCCGCGCCTCCGACCTGGTGGGCCACCTGCACTACGTGCGCCAGGGCGAGGCGC
The DNA here is from genome assembly GCF_030523875.1 of Micrococcus sp. Taxonomy (GTDB): domain Bacteria; phylum Actinomycetota; class Actinomycetes; order Actinomycetales; family Micrococcaceae; genus Micrococcus. Next base: position 17,520 of record NZ_JAUNHR010000025.1, read on the forward strand.
TGGGCCTGGGCCACGCGGTGGGCTGCGCCCGGCGTCACGTGGGCGAGGAGCCCTTCGCCGTGCTCCTCGGCGACGACCTGATCGGCGCCCAGGAGAGCCTGCTGTCGGACATGATCGACGTCCAGCAGCGCCTGGGCGGCTCCGTGGTCGCCCTCATGGAGGTCCCCGAGGAGTCGGTGTCCGCCTACGGCGTGGCCGCCGTCGAGCCCGTGGCGGGCGAGGACGCCTCGGTGGTGCGCGTGACCGGCCTGGTGGAGAAGCCGGCCCGCGAGGACGCCCCGTCCACGCTGGCGGTGATCGGCCGCTACGTGCTGGCCCCCCAGGTGTTCGACGTCCTCGAGCGGACCGCCCCCGGCCGGGGCGGCGAGATCCAGCTGACCGACGCCCTGCAGACCCTCGCCGCGGGCGAGGGCGAGGGGTACGGCGTGCACGCCGTGGTGTTCGACGGGCGCCGCTACGACACGGGCGACAAGCTGGGCTACCTCCAGGCCGTCATGGAGCTCGGGGTGGAGCACCCCGAGCTCGGCGCGGACCTGCGCGCCTGGGTCAAGGACTTCGCCGCCGGGCTCTGACGCCGACGCGCGGGCCCGGCGTCCGCATTGGACACCGCGCCGAGACCCGGTAGGATGGGCCGTCGGTCCCGCCGTGCGGACACCCGTGCCCGCCCCCGACCGACCGTCCCGATCGGGACATCCCACCCCCGCCCGCCCGACGAAGAGGAGCCGTGATGGACACGACCGTGCCCCGTGACCGGACCTCCGGATGGGTGCTCTCCGTGCGCGACCTCGCGCGCGGCGCGGGGATCCAGCGTGAGCTGACCACGCGCCTGCCCTCGCCGGCGGCCGTGTCCCTGCCCATGCTGGGCATCCCCGAGGGCGACCCCGTGGACCTGGAGCTGCGGCTCGAGGCGGTCCACGAGGGCGTGCTCGTCACGGGCACCGCGCATGCGGACCTGACGGGCGAGTGCAGCCGGTGCCTGCTGCCGCTGCACGAGGGGATCACCGTGGACCTGCAGGAGCTGTACCTCGCCGTGCCGCCCGCCGAGGGGGCCGACGAGCAGCCGCTCGTGGAGCATGAGACCGTGGACCTGGAACCCGTGTTCCGGGACGCCGTGGTGACCGCCCTGCCGTTCCAGCCGCTCTGCCGGCCGGACTGCGAGGGGCTGTGCGCCGACTGCGGCATCCGGCTCGAGGACGCGCCCGCCGGGCACGGCCACGAGCGGGTGGACCCGCGCTGGGCCGCCCTGGCCGGCCTCGCGGGCACCCGAGAGACCTCCAACACCGAGACAGAAGAGAGATAACCGTGGCAGTCCCGAAGCGGAAGATGTCCCGTTCCAACACCCGTTCCCGCCGCTCCCAGTGGAAGGCGGAGGCCCCCGCCCTCGTCAAGACCGTGGAGAACGGCCGCGTGTCCTACCGCATGCCGCACCAGGCGGAGCTGAAGACCGACGCCGTCGGCACCCCCCTGTTCTTCGAGTACAAGGGCCGCAAGGTCGCCGACGCCTGAGATGGCGTCCTCCCAGAGCCGGCGGGCTCCGGCCTCGCCGGAGCCCGCCGAGCTGTTCGAGCGTCTCGGGGTGCACATCACCCCCGGGACGCTCGAGCGTGCTCTGACGCACCGCTCGTACGCGTACGAGCACGGGGGGCTGCCCACCAACGAGCGCCTCGAGTTCCTCGGCGACTCCGTGCTGGGCTTCGTGGTCACCGACCACATCTACTCCGTGCACCCCGACCTGAGCGAGGGCGACCTCGCGCGCCGGCGCGCCGCCATCGTGTCCACCCGGGCCCTGGCCAAGGTCGCCCGCCGCATCGGCGTGGGCCGCTTCGTGCGCCTGGGCACCGGTGAGGCCCGCAGCGGCGGGGCGGACAAGGACTCGATCCTGGCGGACACCCTCGAGGCGCTGATCGGCGCCGTCTACCGCGACCACGGGGCCGCGGCCGCCGCCGCGTTCGTCCACCGGCACGTGGTGCCGCTGTTGGACGAGCCGGACCTGATGCGGGAGAGCACCGACTGGAAGACCGTGGTCGCCGAGGCGGCCGCCCGGCACGGTCTGGGCGAGGTCCGGTACGTGATCGAGGGCCGCGGCCCCGCCCACGACCCCCGCTTCCAGGCCACCCTCACGGTGGGCGGCCGGACGTTCGGCTCCGCCGTCTCCAGCTCCAAGAAGCAGGCCGAGCGGGACGCGGCCGCCGAGGGCTGGCCCGCCCTCGAGGCCACGCTGCCCGGCCGCCGGGGCTGAGCCGACGTGCCCGAGCTGCCCGAGGCCGAGGTGGTCCGCCGCGGCATGGCCCGCTGGGCCGCCGGGGCGACCGCCGGCGAGCTGGAGGTCCTGGACACGCGCTCGGTGCGGCGCAGCCCCGGCGGCGCCGACGCGCTGCGCGAGCGGCTCGCCGGCGCCCTGCTGGCCGAGCCCGCGCGGCGCGGCAAGTTCCTCTGGCTGCCCCTGACCGGGGGCGAGGACGCCGTGGTGGTGCACCTTGGCATGTCCGGGCAGGTGCGGGTGGACGACCCCGGCGCCCCCGATCAGCGCCACCTGCGCCTGCGCCTGCCCGTGCGCTCCGCCGACGGCTCCGACCACGAGCTGCGGTTCGTGGACCAGCGGATCTTCGGGGGATGGTGGCTGGACCCCGTGGTGCGGGACCCGGCCTCCGAGGACGCGGTCCCCGCCTCCGCCGCGCACATCGCCCTCGACCCGCTGCACCCGCTCTTCGACGCGGACGCGGTGCACCGCCGGCTCGTGCGCCGCCGCTCCACCCTCAAGCGGGCCCTGCTGGACCAGACCCTGGTGTCCGGGATCGGCAACATCTACGCGGACGAGGCGCTGTGGGCCGCTCGCCTGCACCCGGAGCGCCCCACCGAGCGCATGACCCGCCCGCAGACCCGGGCCGTGCTGGGCGCGGTGCAGGACGTCATGCGCCGCGCCCTGGCCGTGGGCGGGACCAGCTTCGACGCCCTGTACGTCAACGTGGACGGGCGCTCCGGGTACTTCGCCCGCTCGCTCGAGGCCTACGGCCGCACCGGTCAGCCGTGCCGGCGCTGCGCCGCCGAGGGCCGGGACGGCGTGATCGTCCGCGAGCCGTTCATGAACCGGGCGTCCCACCTGTGCCCGCGCTGCCAGCCCCGCCCCCGCCGCGCGCCCCGCCGCACCGCGGACTGAGCCGCGCCGGGCGCGCCCGCCCCGGGTCCCTACACTGGTCGGGACCGACCGACCAGGAGTTCCGAGTGACCCAGCCCCCGCCCCCGCCGTGGATCCCTCCGGAGCGCCCGGACGCGCCCGGCCTCGCCGAGGGCCCTGGCCCCGGCTCCCGGCGGGAGCGCCGTGCGGCCCGGCCGCGGCGCCGCCGCTGGCCGATCGTGGCGGCGGTCCTCGCCTCGCTGCTGGTCATCGCCCTCGGTCTCGGCGCCATGTACGCCGTGTTCCTGGGCCAGACGTACGACGAGAACCGGCAGAGCGTGGACGCCGGCGCGCTGCCCGAGGTCGACGGCGGCCCGATCGACGTCCTGCTCCTGGGCTCGGACTCCCGCGAGGGCGAGGGCGAGGCGGACATGGGCCAGCGCTCGGACACGATGATGCTGGTGCACATCCCCGCGGACCGGCAGCAGGTCTTCGTCATCTCGATCCTGCGCGACTCGCTCGTGGACATCCCCGGGCACGGGCGGACCAAGGTCAACGCCGCCTTCGACATCGGCGGCTACCCGCTCGCGGTGGACACCGTGGAGCAGCTGCTCGGCGCCGAGGTGAACCACCTCGTGGAGATCGACTTCCAGGGCTTCCGCGGCCTCACCGAGGCCCTCGGCGGGGTGCGCGTGTGCAACCCGCAGGCGTTCTCGTCCGGCCAGGTCAACCCCTCCTACTACCCGCGCGGCCCGATCCTCCTCACGGACACCGCGGCCCTGCGCTACGTCCGCGAGCGCCACGCCTTCGACGCCGGCGACGTGGTGCGCGTGCAGAACCAGCAGCGGTTCGTGGCCGCCGCCCTGGACCGCTTCCTCAGCCCGGCGATCCTGGGCAACCCCGCCCGCACCGCCGAGGTGGTCTCGGCCCTCTCCCGGCACGTCACCGCGGACGACTCCCTCACCTCGGGGGAGATCGTGTCCCTGAGCTGGCAGCTGCGCGGCGTCGACTCTGCGGACCTGCACATGACCACTGTCGCCCGCGAGGGCTTCGGCACCGGCCCCAACGGCGAGGACGTGGTCCTGCTGGACGAGGAGAAGCTGCGGGACCTCGCGGACGCCCTGGCCCGCGACGACGTCGCCTCCTACCTCCGCGAGCACGACCCCGAGGCCCTCGGCCTCGAGGAGGAGCCCGCTGCCGGCCCCGCCGTCCGGACCCCGGGCGGCGCGGCCGCCGTGCCCGCCGCGGCCCTGTCCGGGCGGGCCGCGACCGGTGTGCTCGCCACCGCACAGCAGGCCCCCGCCGGACCGCGGCCGGCGCTCGGTGAGGACGTGTGCGGTGGCTGAGGCGCGCACCCGACTCCCCGGGAGCACCGGGCGCGTCCCGCGGGCGATGCTCGTGACGCACTCCTACCGTCCCGACCGGACCCCGCCGGCGCGCCGGTGGGCGGCCGTGGTGTCGGCCCTGCGCGCGGACGGCTGGGAGGTGGACGTGGTGACCCCGGGCGGGGTGCGCACCGTCACCGGCGAGGACGGGGAGCGGCTGCGTCGCACGCCGGTGCTGCTGCCCGGCGAGGGAGGGCGCAACGGCCGCTTCGCCGCGGCGGCCGTGCATGCGGTCCTCGCGGTGCCGCGCGGCCTGGCCGCCCCCCGCCCCGACGTGGTGGTGGCCACCCTGCCCGCGCTGCCCACGATCGTGGCCGGACGGGCCCTGGCGGTGCTGCACCGCCGCCCGCTCGTCGTGGAGATGCGCGACGCGTGGCCGGACCTGGCCCACGAGGCGGGCGTGCACCAGGGGCTGCTCGGCGCCGCGATGGAGGCCGTGGTCACGGGAGGTCAGCGGGCGGCCGACGTCGTGGTGGCCGTGACCGAGGGCTTCGCCGAGACCCTCCGCGGCCGGGGCATGCGCCGCGTCGTGGCCCTCGGCAACGGCGTGGACGTGGACCGGGTCCCCGTGGCCCCGCCGCGCGAGCGGGCCCCCGGCGAGCTGCACGTGCTCTACCTGGGCAACCTGGGGGAGAGCCAGGGTCTCGAGCGCCTCGTCGAGGCCGCGGCCCGGCTCCGCGGCACCCATCCGGGCGTGCGCGTGCGGATCGTGGGCGGGGGCACGCGGCGGGCCGCGCTGCAGGAGCTCGACGCGCGGCTGGACGCCGGCGTGGAGTTCCTCGACGCGGTGCCGGGCGCGCGCGTTCCCGAGCACTACGCGTGGGCGGACACCCTCGTGGTGTGCCTGCGCCCGGACTGGGCGAGCTTCCGCCACACGGTGCCGTCGAAGACCTACGAGGCCCTCGCCTCCGGCCGCCACGTCACCGGCCAGGTGGCCGGCGAGGCGGCGCGCATCCTCCAGGACGCCGGCGGCACCGACGTCGTGGGCCCGGAGACCGAGGACCTCGCCGGGCACCTGGCGGCGCTGGCCGCCGACCCCGCCCGCACGCGGGTGGGCGAGGGCGGCCGCGCCTGGGTGGCCATTCACGGGCACCTGCCGGCCATCGCGCGGCGGTACGCGGCCCTGTTGCGCACCCTCGTGCGGTGACATGCGAGACTGGACGGCGACACGGGTCGGCCTCGGCCGCCGCAGGGACGCGGCGCGCGGGGCCGGCCCCGCGAGCGAAGGGAACGGAATGAGCGAGATCTCGAGCGTGGCCGTGATCGGCCTGGGGTACATCGGGCTGCCGACCGCGGCGATCCTGGCGGAGAACGGCGTGCGCGTGCACGGCGTGGACGTGTCGGACCGCACGGTCGACGCGGTCAACGCCGGCCGCGTGAAGGACGAGCGCTACGCGCAACGGCAGCCCGA
>NZ_JAUNHR010000025.1:23440-29526 GCF_030523875.1 Micrococcus sp.
GGGTGCCGTTCGTCGAGCCGGACCTCGCGGAGTTCGTGGAGCGCGCCGTGGAGAAGGGTCTGCTGACCGCGTCGAAGGACACGCCGAAGGCCGACGCGTACATCGTGGCCGTGCCGACCCCGTTCAAGGACGACCACGCCCCGGACCTGTCCTACATCGAGGCCGCCGCCCGCGCCCTGGCCCCGCAGCTGACCGGCGACGAGCTGGTGATCCTCGAGTCCACCTCGCCCCCCGGCGCCACCGAGCACATGGCCGAGGTCGTCTACGGCGAGCGCCCGGACCTGCGCGAGGCCGGTCTGGACTTCGCCCACTGCCCCGAGCGCGTGCTCCCGGGCCGCGTGATGGTCGAGCTCGTCACCAACGACCGGATCGTCGGCGGCTCCACCCCGGAGGCCGCGCAGCGCACCGAGCGGCTGTACCGCACGTTCTGCGAGGGCGAGATCCTGCTGACCGACTGCCGCACCGCGGAGATGGCCAAGCTCGTGGAGAACTCCTTCCGCGACGTGAACATCGCCTTCGCCAACGAGCTGTCCCTGATCTGCGCGGAGCAGGGCATCGACGTGTGGGAGCTCATCGAGCTCGCCAACCACCACCCCCGCGTCAACATCCTCCAGCCCGGCCCGGGCGTGGGCGGGCACTGCATCGCCGTGGACCCGTGGTTCATCGTGGACGCCGCCCCGGACACCGCCCGCATCATCCGTGCGGCCCGCGAGATCAACGACGCGAAGCCCCAGTGGGTCATCGACCAGGTCAAGGCCGCCGCCTTCGACGTCCAGCAGGAGACCGGCCGCACCCCCGTGGTGGCCGCCCTGGGCCTGGCGTTCAAGCCGAACATCGACGACCTGCGCGAGTCCCCGGCGCTGAACATCGCCCACGACCTCGCCGACCAGTTCTCCGGCTCCGAGGTGCTCGTGGTCGAGCCCCACGTGGAGGAGCTGCCCGCGAAGCTGGCGGGGAAGGCCAACGTCCGCCTCGTCCACGCGGACGAGGCCGTGGAGGAGGCGGACATCGTCCTGCTCCTCGTGGACCACGACGCGTTCGCCGACCTCGGCCCGCGGGTGGCCGGCAAGCGCGTGGTGGACACGCGCGGGCAGTGGCGCGCGGCCGCGGAGGCCTGAGCCGTGGCGGACGCCCCGCCCGTCCCGTGGCGGGCCAACCTCGGCGTGCTCGCCCAGACCGTGGCCGAGCACGCGGTGGACGACCCGGTCCTGCTGGCCCTGCAGGGCTCCCGGCGGCTGCCCGACCGCCTGAGCGCCCCGGCCGCCCGGGCGCTGACAGCGCTCGGCCGCGCCGCCGGCGGCGTGCCCGCCGCGGTGGGCCTGCACATGGCCGGGGACGCTGAGACCGCGCACGAGCGCCTGTCCGCCGCGTCGGGGCCCCGCTCCGCCCCGGCCCGGGCGGACGTGCTCGTGCACCTGGCCGCCTTCGACGATGCGGCCGCCGTCCTGGACGCGGTCCCGCCGGCCCGCCGGGGCGCCGCCTGGCACGCCGCGGCCTCACGCCTGGCCCACCACACCGGCGACCTCGACGGCGCCGTGCGCCACGCCCGGGTCCACCGCCGCAACCGCGCCCTGGCCGCGCGCATGGCGGGGGAGCGGGAGGCGCTGACCGGCGCCTGGCCCACCCTGCCGTGCGAGACCGGGTACACGCCCCGCCCGGGCCGCGTGCTGCACGTTCTCACGAACTCCCTGCCCCACACCCGCTCCGGCTACGCCCAGCGCAGCCACGCGATCCTGCGCGCCCAGGCCGAGGCCGGGCTGGACGTGTCCGCCGTGACCCGCCCGGGCTACCCCGTGCAGGTGGGCGTGCCGTGGGCGCGGTCGGCCGACGTCGTGGACGGGATCGAGTACCGGCGGCTGACGCCGTCCCGTCCGGCCCAGGGCCAGGCCGCGCGCGTGCGCCAGCACGCCGCCCTGCTGCTGGAGCGGGTCCGGGCCGAGTGCCCGTCGCTGCTGCACACCACCACGCACTACGTGAACGCGATGGCCGTGCGCGCCGTGGCCGAGGCCTGCGGCATCCCGTGGGTGTACGAGGTCCGCGGCCGGCTGGCCGACACGTGGGCGTCCACCCGGGGCCCCGCCGCGGCCGCCTCGGCGCGCTACGCCGCCTTCACGGCCCGCGAGGCCGAGGCGGCGCGCGCGGCGGACGCCGTCGTCACCCTCGGGGAGGGCATGCGGGAGGCGCTCACCGCCGAGGGGGTGGACCCCCAGCGGATCGTCCTCGCCCCCAACGCGGTGGACGCCCGCTTCGAGGCCGCCCCGCCCACGCGCGCGGCGGCCCGTGAGCGCCTCGGCCTGGACCCGGACGCCCGGTACGTGGGCACCGTCTCCTCGATCGTGGACTACGAGGGCCTGGACCTGCTGGTCCGGGCCGTCGCCCGGCTCGCCCCCGAGCACCCCCGGCTGCGCCTGCGGATCGCCGGCGACGGCGTCGCCCTGCCCGGCCTGCGGGTGCTCGCCGAGCGCCTGGGCATCGCCGGGATCTGCGACTTCCCCGGACGGGTGGCCCGTGAGGAGGCCGTCTGGCACCACGCCGCGCTGGACGTCTTCTGCGTGCCGCGGCGCGACCTCACGGTCACCCGCACCGTCACACCCATGAAGTCCGTGGAGGCCTCCGCCCTCGGCCGCCCCGTGGTGGCCTCGGACCTGCCCGCGCTCGCGGAGCTGGTCCAGGACGGCGTCACCGGCCGCCTGTTCCGCCCCGAGGACCCGGACGCGCTCGCGGCCGTCCTCGCCGACCTGCTGGCCCGCCCGGAGGAGGCCGAGCGCCTCGGCCGCGCCGGCCGGGAGTGGGCGCTGGACACCCGCACCTGGACCGGCAATGCCGGCCGATACCGCGACCTGTACACCTCACTGGGAGTGACCGATGCCTGAGAAGCCCCTGCCCCGCCGACTCGTGAGCGCCGGAGGGCGCGCCCTGCGCGCTGTCCGCCGGGGCGTGGAGCCCGAACTCAGCCCCGCGGTCCGCCGCCGGCTGTCCCGTACCGTCCGCTCCCTCCCGGAGCCGGTCTCCGAGCGCATCCGGGGGGCTGCCCGCATTACCCCCCGCGCCGCCGCGGGCGGCGGTGGCGGAGGCCGGGGGCGGGGTCGGGGACGAGGCCGTCCCGCGCCGGCCATGGACCCCCTGGACCTGCTGGTCGAGGTCCGTGCGGCGGGCGTGCAGGTGGCCGGCCGCGCCGCCGCCAGCGTGCGGGACGACGCCGGCGCCGCCGCCCGCCTGGACCGTGCCCTGCACGGCGCCCACCCGGACCGCGGCCGTCCGACCGGCGGCGGGCGGCGGGTCGCCGTCCTGACCCGTCCGGCCCTGGAGGAGGCGCTCTCGGCCGCCGGCCACGCGGTGGAGCCGCTCGTGCCCGGCACCGCGCGCGCCGTGATGGGCCGCGTGGAGGTCGCCGTCCTGGACCTCGAGGGGTTCACCGGCGTGTGGGGCGGCGCCCTGGACGCCGAGGGCGTGGGGCTGCTGCGCGAGGTGATGGCCGCCGTCGAGGAGGGGGCCCGCCGCGGGGTCACCACGTGGCTGGCCGCCGGCACGGGGCACCGCAGCCATCTCGGCGCCCCGACCCTGCTGGCGCACCCGGACGTCCATCCGCTGGACGTGCTGGATCCCGCCCCGCCGATCCACCACACCGAGGACCCCACCGACGCCCCGCGCGGCGTGGCGGACGTGGTCCTGGCGGTCCTGCACGACGCCGAGCCCACCCTCCGTCCCACCGCCCGGGAGGCCCACGCATGAGCACCGAGTCCTGGATCCCCCGCCCCGCCGACGCCCCCGCGGACCCCGCGGGTCCGCGCGGGCCCGTCGTCCTGCTGTACGGGGACGTGGACCTGAACGTCCTGGACGGGTCCGCCGTGTGGCTCGGTTCGATGGCCGAGACCTGGGTGGCCGCGGGCGCCGAGGTCCACGTCCAGCTCAAGGCGCAGGAGCGGCGGGACGTGCTCACCTCCGGGCTGCGCGCGCTGGCAGGGGTGACCCTGCACGAGGCCCGCCCCGAGGCCGGGTCCGACCAGATGGACCGGCCCCGCGCCGTCCAGGTCCTCGAGGAGCTGGCCGAGCGGGTGCACCCGGACGTCGTGATGGTGCGCGGCATCCACCTGTGCGCGGAGGCCGCCCGTCGCGGCGCGTTCCCGGGCCGGCTGTGGTCCTACGTCACCGAGCTCGGCTACCCGGCGACCTCCGCGGTCCCGGCGGGGCTGGAGACCGTCCGGACGATCGCGGCCGCCAGCCGGGTCATGCTCGCCCAGACCGAGGACGCCCGCGCCGTGCTGGAGGCGTACGTGCCCGAGGCCGCCGGCCGCACGCTCGTGCTCACCCCGATGATCCCGGACGCGCTCGTGGCCTCCGCGGCCCAGGCCCGCGCCCACGGCGACGCCGCCGCGCACTCTGACGCCGGCCGTCCGCTCGAGCTGGTCTACACCGGCAAGTTCGCCCGCGCCTGGCGCACCGACCTGATGCCGGCGCTCGTGCCCGCCCTCGGCGCCCACGGCGTGGCCGCGCACCTGACGATGGTGGGGGACAAGGTCCACCGGGAGAAGGCGGACCCCGCCTTCCACGGCCGCATGACCGACCTCATGCAGGCCCCGGACCCCGCCGTGACCTGGACCGGGGGCGTGCCGCGCAGCGCCGCCCTGGACCACACCGCCCGCGCGGACGTGGCCCTGAGCTGGCGCTCCCCGGCCCTGGACGTGAGCCTGGAGATGTCCACGAAGGTCCTCGAGTCCTGCGCGCTCGGCGTCCCCCCGGTGCTCAACCGCACCGCGGCGCACGAGCGGCTCCTCGGCGCGGACTGGCCCCTGTTCGTTGACCCGCACACCGACTCCGTCGAGGGCGTGGCCCGGCTGCTGGCCCAGGCGCGCCCGCACCTGGGCTCGCTGGCCGAGCGCGCCGTGGCCGCCGCCGCCCCGTACCGGGTCTCCGCCCGGGCCGAGGTGCTGCGCGGCTACGTGGCACGCGTGGTGCCGGGCTTCGGGCCGGACGCCGCGCCCGCCGCGGACCCGGCGGCGGACGGGGGCCGTCCGCTGCGCGTGGTGGTGGCCGGCCACGACCTCAAGTTCGCCGGCGAGCTGCTGGACCTGCTGCGCGCCCACCCGCGCGTGGACCTGCGGATCGATGCCTGGGAGACCCTGCACCGCCACGACGAGTCCGCCTCCCGCGCGCACGCCGCGTGGGCGGACGTGGTGCTGTGCGAGTGGGCGGGGCCCAACGCGGTCTGGTACGCCCGCCACAAGCGCCCTGGTCAGCGGCTCGTGGTGCGCCTGCACATGTTCGAGCTGCGCGGCGCCTGGCTGCAGGACCTGGACCTGGACGCGGTGGACACGCTCGTGACCGTCTCGGACCACTACCGGGACCTCACCGTGGAGGCCCTCGGCGCGGACCCGGCGCGCGTGCGGGTGATCCCCAACGCCGTCTCCGTGGCGGACCTGTCCCGCGAGCCCGTGGCCGGCGCCGAGTTCCGCCTCGGCCTGGTGGGGATCGTCCCCCTGCGCAAGCGCCTGGACCGCGCCCTGGACCTGCTGCGGGCCCTGCGCGCCGAGGACGACCGGTTCACCCTCCACGTGCGCGGGCGCATGCCGTGGGAGTACCGCCACGAGTGGCACAAGCCCCTCCAGCGGGAGGGGTACCTGGACCTGTTCGCCCGGCTGGGCGGGGACCCGCTGCACCGGGCGGTGGCGTTCGAGCCGTTCGGCGCGGACATGGGCACGTGGCTGCGCCGCATGGGCTGGGTGCTCTCGCCCAGCTCCGTGGAGAGCTTCCACCTGGCCCCCGCCGAGGGGATGGCGGCCGGGGCGATCCCGGTGATCTGGGACCGCCCGGGCGCCGCCGGCGTGTTCGGAGCGGACCTCGTCCACGCGGACACCGACGCCGCCGCCCGCTGGATCCTCGAGCTCACCCAGGATGCCGCGCGCCGGCAGGAGTGGTCCGAGCGCATGCGCGAGCGGGTCCTCGCCTTCGACGAGCGCACCGTGGCCCGGGCCTGGGCGCAGGCGCTCGGCCTGGACTGAAGGCCGTCGGGCTCGCCTCTGCCGGTCCCAGCTCAGCGGACGCCGAGCACGACGTCGGCGAGGGCGGGCAGGACGCGGTCCTCAGCG
>NZ_JAUNHR010000026.1:0-15889 GCF_030523875.1 Micrococcus sp.
CCCCCGCCGCCCCCCCCGCGGGGGGCCCCCGCGCCCCCTGGGGCCCCCCCGGCCCCGGCCGGGGGCGGCCCGCGGGCTGAATCCCGCCGGGGGCCCCGCCGTCGTCGGTCGGGGCGTCCGCCCCGGTCAGCGCTGCTGGCCGGGCGCGTGGGCGCGGCCGCGGCCCGGGTGCTCGCCCGGGACGTGCTCGCCGCCCCGGCCCTGGCCCGGGTGGACGCCGGCGCAGCGCATCCACTGCGCCGCGGAGAAGTCGGCGTCGCACCGGTCGCCCGGGGCCGGGGTCACCGGATCGGCCGGATCGACGGGGTCCACCGGGTCCACCGGGTCGACGGCGGTCCCGTCGAGCTGCATCCCCACGAGGATCGGATTGTGGTCCGAGGAGCGCCACTGGTCGGGCGCGTAGAGGTCCTCGGCGACGTAGTTGTACCGGGAGTACTCCAGGGCGATCGACTCGTTCGCGTTGATCATCCAGATGTCCTGGCCGGTGACCGTCGCGTCCGCGGCGGGCGAGGCGAACACGTGGTCCAGGCTGCCGACGGCGCCGTCGTACGTGTAGGAGTACTCGTCCGTCTTGGCGCCCTGGGAGATGTAGCCGGCGGCCTCGATCACGCGGATCGGGTCCTCCTGCGCGTAGGCGTTGAAGTCGCCCAGCAGCAGGACGCGGTCCGTGCCGGCCTCGGCGGCCATCCGGTCGGCGAAGGCCACGAGGGCCTCGGCCTGGCGCGTGCGGTCGCCGTTGTAGGCGCCCTGGCCGTCCCCGGTGTCCGCGTTGTCGCCGGAGGCGCCGGAGCCGCCCTTGGACTTGAAGTGGTTGGTGATGGCCACGAAGTCCGTGCCCGCCACGCCCTCGGCGGTGCCGTCGGCCACCCGGAAGTGCTGCGCCAGCGGCTCGCGGGCGTTGTCGAAGTTCACCTGGTCGTCCAGGAGGACGGAGTCCCCGATCGGGGTGACCTCGGCGGGCTGGTAGATGAAGGCGCTGCGGATGACGTCCTCGTCCGCGAGGGCCGGACGGTCCACGGGGGAGGCCACGTACGTCCACTTCTCCTGGCCGGCGGCCGCGTTGAGGGCGTCCACCAGGTGCGCGAGGCTGTGGTCCCGGTCCAGGCCGAACTTCTCGGAGTTCTCGATCTCCTCCAGAGCCACCACGGACGTGTCGAGGCCGTTGATCGCGGTGACGATCTTCTCCTGCTGGCGCAGGAAGTCCTCCGTCTCGTACGCCCCGCGGGGCAGGCAGCCGTTCGTGGTGACGGGGTCGCCCGCGCGGTCGCGGTACGCGCCGCAGCCGACGACCTCCTCGCCCAGGGTGGTGAAGTAGTTCAGCACGTTGAAGCTGGCCACGCTGACGTTGCCGCCGACCGCCTCCGGTGCGGCCTCCTCGGCGCGGTCGTCCTCCACGGCCACCGGCTCCACGCGGTCCGCGTTCGCGTCCGTGAGCCGCTCGAGCGGCTGGAAGGACCACGCGTCGTACCGGAAGTCCAGGATCACGGGGGTGCGGAAGTCCAGGGACGCGCCCACCCGCACCGGGTCGTCCGCGTCCAGGTAGGGCAGCGGGGAGCCGTTGCCCGGGGAGCGGGAGTAGTCCACGGAGGCGCCGTCGTCGAGCACGATCAGCTTCTGCGCGTTGGCGGCCGCGACGGCCTGGGCGTCGGCGCCGGGCAGGGCCACCGCCGTCGGGGTGTCCAGCGGGTCGGTGCCCGGGACGATGCCCAGCGAGCCGTAGCGGTTGACGTCGTAGTTGTCCGTCACGGTCCACTCGCCGGACGGGGCGAGCAGCTCGCCCTCGTGGGCCTCCTTCTCCTGCTCGGTGAGGGGGAAGGCCAGCTCGCGCGGGGTGACCGTGCCCGCCTCGCCCGCCACCTGCACGCCGCCGGCCGGGACGGAGATCTGGGTCAGGCCGTAGTACTCGCCGGCGGTGCCGGTGACGGTGAGGGTCTGGCCGAGCGCCACGGAGCCGGCCGTGTCGGGGGAGTACACGAAGACGCCGTCCGAGGCGCCCGGCGTGGCGTCCTCGGCCCCGCCGGTGCCGGCGGTCTGGAGGTAGTAGCCGTTGTAGCCGCCGGTCGAGTAGACCGCGGTGACCACGCCGGTGGTGGTGACGGCCTGGCCGGAGTAGGGGGTGGCGGAGCCGGTCCCCTGGATCTGGGCGATGCTCAGCACGACGGCCGGCGGGGCGGGCTCGCCCGGCTCCACGGGGTCGACCGGATCCACCGGGTCGACGGGGTCGGCCCCCGCGCCTCCGGAGTTGGTGGGCGTGACGTCCGCGGTGACCGTGAAGTCGGCGCTGTTGACATCCGTGTCCACCCCGTCCGTGCGGGTGAGGGACTTGGGGTCCGAGTTCGCGGCGGGGGCGCCCGCCGGGGAGGTCTCGAAGGTGTTGGTCGCGCCGTAGCCGAGCAGGTCGGCGACGCCGGCGACGTCGTCGGTGAGGACGGAGCCGGTGGGCAGGCCCGTCAGGGTGCCGGCCTGGTCGGCCAGCACGATGGTGCCCTTTGTGCCGGCGGGGTTGAACGCGCCGCCGGCCACGAGGTCGGCCTCCGGCAGCGCGGCGCCGGAGGTGCCGTTGGAGCCGCCCGAGATGAGGAAGTGGCCCTTGGCGGGCACGACGCCGGACAGCTGCACCGTCCCGTTGGGGGCGGCCTCGCCCGTGGCCGAGCGGTACTGGAGGGACCAGCCGTCCAGGCTGATCGGCTGGTCGGTGGGGTTGTACAGCTCCACGAACTTGTGGGTGAACACCGCGTTGGCGGAGCCGCCGTTCGTGTAGGCCTCGTTGATCACCAGGGCGTCGCCGGCCGGGGAGGCCTGGGCGGGGGCGGACAGGACGGCGGGGGCCAGCAGGGTCAGGGCCGCCGCGGTGGCGGCGGAGCGGACGAGGCGCAGGCGGGGCGCGTTCATCGGGGGGCTCGTCACGCCGCGGGCCGGCCCCGGCGCTGTTCCGTTCGAGCCGCCCGCGCGGCGGCCGTGGCCCGGGGCGGGCCCGGCGCCGGACGTGGGGCTCCGACCGCGCGGGGCGGCCGGCGCCAGGAGGGTCAGCGCGCGGCGGTGAGGCGGCGGCGCGCCACGAGCAGCGCACCGGCGCCGAGGGCGGCGAGGGCGGCCAGCGGCCATGCGGCCCGGTCGCCGGTCTGGACCTTCTCCGGGACGGTGTGCTGCGCGTCGTCGGCCGCCGGGGCGTGCTCGGCGCGGTGCGGGTGGTCCTCACCCTTGACCGGGCCGTGGCCCTGGCCGGGGTGGTCCTCACCCTTGACCGGGCCGTGGCCCTGGCCGGGGTGCGCCGGGTCGGCGGGGTCGGCCGGCTGGCCCGGATGCGTGGGGTGGACCGGGTGGGTCGGCTGCGCCGGGTGCGTGGGCTCGGCGGGCTCCTCGCCGGCGGCCGCGGTGACCTCCAGGGCGTGGCGGACCACCGTCGTCGTGCCGTCGACGTAGGTCACCGTCATGACCAGCTCGCCGGCGCCGGCGGTCTCCGGGGCGGCGATGCCGGACAGGGTGACGGACTCCTCGCCCGCCGGGACCTCGACGGTCCCGAGCTCCACGGACGCGCCGTCCGCGGTCTCGAAGGCGACCGCCACGGAGGTGGTGGCGGGGGCGCCGTCGGAGTCGATCACGAGGTCGCCGAGGGTCAGGACGATCGGCGCGCCGGCCTCCACCGCGGCGGGGGCGCCGGTGACCGGCACGCCCTTCTTGGCGTAGTCCGGGGCCACGGCGCCCTCGGCGGCGTCCTGCGCGCGGGCGTAGGAGACCACCGCGGTGGTGTCGAGGACGCCCAGGTCCACGAAGTCCTCGCGGCCCTGCGCGAAGGCGGTGTAGCCGTCGGGGGCCTTGGTCGGGTCGCCCAGGGAGACCCAGGTGTCGTCCGCGAGGAAGGACTGCGCGGCCACGGTGTACATGCGGTCCGCCTCGAGCGGCTCGCCGTTCAGCCAGACGCCGGTGACCTTGTCCCCCTGCGGGCGGGAGTCGTCGTAGGTCCAGGTCAGCTCCTGGGACCAGCCCAGCGTGAAGACGCGCTCGCCGTCCCGCCAGTTCTGCTCGAGGGCCTCCTTGATGGAGGAGCCCGGGATGTCGAAGTAGGTGAGCGTGTTGCCGAACGGGGCGACGTCCATGATCTCGCCCATGGTCAGCCGGCCCACGAGGTCCTCGGGCTTCTCGGTGAAGACGCCGTTGCTGTTGAAGCGGTCCACGAACAGCTCCGAGCGCAGGCCTCCCGGGTTGACCACGGCCACGTCCACCTCGGGCTGCGCCGCGGAGACGGAGTGCTTGAGGGCGTCCGCCACCCAGTTGCCCAGGGTGGTCTCGGCGCTGCGCGTGCCGCCGGCCTTCCAGGTCCCGCCCTCGTCCAGGCGCTTCTGGTAGTCGGTGGTGATCGAGCCGTCCAGGTCCGCGATCACCTGGGACTGCATGTCCTCGAAGACGGCCACGGCCTCCTGCTCGAGGGCGTACACCTCGGCGGTCACCGGCGACTCCGCGGCGGCCTCGGCCGGGTCCTGCGTGGAGCGCTCCAGCAGGCGGGAGGTCGTCTCCAGGACGCGGCCCTCCGCGTCCACGGTGAGCTCGACGGCGGCCAGGTGGCTGCCGGAGGCGCCCGCCTGCAGGACGGGGCGCGCGACGCCGTCGTTGTCCGTCTCGAACTGGTACAGCTGGTGGGTGTGGCCGTTGAAGACGACGTCCACGAGGGGGCTGGTCTCGTTCACCATGCGGTCGAACAGGTCCTTGGCCGCGGTCTCGTCCTCCAGGGCGCCGGAGCCGGCGGCGCCGTCGTGGTACGAGGCCACGATCACGTCCGCGGCGCCGGCGGCGGCGATCGCCTCGGCCTCGGCGTTGACGGCCTCGACCATGTCCAGGACCAGGTTGCCCTCGAGGCCGGCCCCGGTGGTGGTGGCGTACAGCTCGTTGGGGGAGGCGCCGATCACGGCCACCCGCACGCCCTCGACCTCCGTGATCTCGGAGGCGGCCAGCACGGGCTCCTGCGTCTCGGGGTCCACGAAGTTCGCGGACAGCACCGGGAAGTCGGCCAGCGGCAGGACGCGGTCGTGCAGGTCGTCCAGGCCGCGGTCGAACTCGTGGTTGCCGGCGGTGAGGGTCTCCAGGCCGAGCGCGTTCATGATCCGGATGGTCGGCTCGTCCTGCTGCACGTTGGACACGGAGGCGGAGCCGCCGATCAGGTCGCCCGCGCTGGTCAGCAGCGTGCTGTCCGCGCCGTGCTCGGCCTCGAACGCGGTGCGGTAGTCCTCCACGGTGTCGGCGAACTGGGTGCCCGTGTAGCCGTCGGACAGGGCGCCGTGGAAGTCGTTGAAGGACAGGATCGAGATGGTCTGCGTCCCCTCGGCGGTCTCGACGGCGAGGGCCGGGGCGGCGCTCGCGGGCGCGAGCACCAGCGTGGTGCACGCGGCGGCGGCGACGGTGTGGCGGCGGAACAGGCTGGACATGGGACTCCCCTGGGGTGCGACGCCTCGGCGAGTCCGGTGGGTCCGGGGTCGGGCCGGCGGCGGTGACGGTGCGGATGCGGGCGACGCCGTGCGGCGGCACCCGATGTGATCCATTCCACCAGAGGAGGGTGTCCCGTGGGTGAACTCTTCGCGGGCACCCGGTGGCCGGAGGGGGAAACCGGCCTGGTCAGGAGCGGATGGTGCGGGATTCGAACCCGCGGCACGGGGTCACCGCGCACCGGTTTTCAAGACCGGCTCCTTCGGCCGCTCGGACAACCATCCTTCGCGGATCCGCGGCGCCGGGGCGCGGCACGGGTCCGCCGTCCCACTCTAGCCGCTGGCCCGTCCGCGCTCCGGGCCCGGCGCATGACGCCGGAAGCGGCCGCCCGTGGCCCGCGCCGGGGTCCGCGCGGGAGGATGGACGCCGGACGACCGCGGGTCCGCCGTCCGGAAGGGACGGACCGGACCCCCAGGCGAGAGGAGAACCGGATGGGACAGGTCCCGCAGGACATGCTGGCCGTGCGCTACGACGGCGCCGGGGGCGCGGAGGTGGTCCGCACGGCGCGGGAGCCCGTGCCGACCCCCGGCCCCGGCGAGCTGCTCGTGGCGGTGGCCGCCGCCGGCCTCAACCGGGCGGACCTGGTGCAACGGGCGGGCGACTACCCCGTGCCGCCCGGCGCGTCGGAGATCCCGGGCCTCGAGGTCTCCGGCACGGTCGTGGCCGTGGGGCCGGAGGCGGGCATGCCGGGGGAGGGGCGCTTCAGCGTCGGCGACCGCGTGTGCGCGCTCCTGGCCGGCGGCGGGTACGCCGAGTACGTGGTCGTCCCGGCCGGGCAGCTGATGGCCGTCCCCGAGGGCGTGGACCTCGTGGACGCGGCCGCCTTCCCGGAGGTCGCATGCACGGTCCACTCGAACCTCGTGGGCGCCGCCCGCGTCCAGGCCGGGGAGTGGGCCCTGGTCCACGGTGCGACCGGCGGCATCGGCTCGTTCGCCGTCCAGTACCTCGCGGCCACCGGCGTGCGCGTGCTCGGCACCGCCGGCGGCGAGGCCAAGGTCGCCCGCGCCCTCGAGCTCGGAGCCGAGGCCGCATTCGACCACCGCTCCGCGCCGTCCGGCGCGTTCGCGGACTGGGTCCGCGAGGTCACCGACGGGCACGGGGCGGACGTGGTGCTCGACGTCGTCGGCGGCCCCTACCTCGCCCCGAACGTGCGCGCGCTGGCCATGGACGGGCGGATCGTGGTGATCGCGGTGCAGGGCGGGCCGGTGCCGGAGGACTTCCACCTCATGCGCCTGGCGGCCCGGCGCGGCTGGGTCACGGGCTCGCTGCTGCGCCCCCGCCCCGTGGCGGGGAAGGCCCGGATCGTGGCCGCCACGGAGCGCGCGGTGTGGCCGCTCGTGGCCGCCGGGCGCATCCACCACTCCGTGACGGCGCGCTTCCCGCTCGCGCAGGCCACCCAGGCCCAGGAGTTCTTCGACGCCGCCGACCGCACGGGCAAGGTCCTGCTCGTCACGGACGACGCCGACGTGCGCCTCCCGGAGGACGCCCGATGAGGGGGCCCTTCTCCCGCTTCCGGCAGCGCCGCACCGACGAGCGCGAGCTCGGCACCGGCCTGTGGCGCCGCGGGCATGACCGCTTCGCCCGCGCCCTGGACCGCTACTGGCAGGTCCTCCTGGACGAGCGCACCCCGGGGATGCTCACCGACGCCGAGCGCAACGGCCTGGTGCACGCCGGCAACGAGCTCGCCGACCGCCTCCCCGTGGTCCGCGATCTGGCCGTGCGCCTGCAGGCCCTCCACCCCGACGACGGCGAGCAGCACATCCCCCCGGCCACCGCGCAGGTGCACCGCGAGCTCTCCCGCGCCTCCCACGAGCTGGCCGCGACCGCCCAGGCGGTGGCCATGGCCCAGCGCGGCCACGGCGGGACGGCGGCCGTCGGACGCCACGCCGAGCGCACCCTGCGCCACGTGGACCGGGCGGTGGAGCTGGCCGAGGGGCTCTGAGGTCCGCGACGCCCCGGGCATGACGGGGCCGGACACGGGGTGACCCGGACATGACAGGACCCCGTCGCACGCGGTGCGACGGGGTCCGGGGGAGCCCCCTGCCGGATTCGAACCGGCGACCTGCTCTTTACGAGGGAGCTGCTCTGGCCAGCTGAGCTAAGGAGGCACGCGGCCATGACGGCCACGGCTGACCACCCTACCGTGTCCCGGGCGCGGACGGCAATCGCGCCCGCGAGCGCTCAGGGCCGCGGGCGGGGCGCGCGGATCCGGGCGGGCAGGAGCGCGAGCATCAGCGCCTCGAGGGCCAGCTGCTCCGGCACGTTCTGGGCCAGGCGCTCGCGGGCGGTGCCGATCGCGTCGATCCGCGCCACCACCTCCGCGGGGGAGCCGGCCGCCCCGGTGGCGTAGCGCTCCACCTCGGCGCGGCGGTGCTCGTTGACGAGGTCCCCGGGCGCGCCCAGCTGAACGCGCAGCACGTCCCGGAAGAGGCCGATCAGGTCCAGCATGGACCGGTCCAGGGCGTCCCGGGTGACGCGCTTGCGGCGCCGCGCCTGGTCCTCTTCGAGCCGCTTGACCTGCTGGCGCAGCTTGGGCGGCACCGTCTCCCCCTCGGCGATCCCGAGCTGGCGGCGCAGGGCGGCGAGCTCGTCGGCGTCGCGGGCGGCGGCCGAGGACTCCGCCTCGGCGTGGGACACCTCCGCCAGCCGGGCGGCCATGCCCATCGCGTCGGAGACCGCGGTGGTCTGCAGCGGCAGGGACAGCACGTCCTCGCGCCGGGCCAGGGCCTCGGGGTCGCGGGCCAGGCGCCGGGCCACGCCCACGTGGCACTGGGAGATCCGGGCGGTGAGCAGGGCCGTCTCCGGATCCAGGCCGTCCCGACGCCGCAGCAGTGCCGCCACGTCCTCCACGGCGGGGATCCGCAGGGTCTCCACGCGGCACCGGGAGCGGATGGTCGGGAGCACGTCCGCGGGCGAGGGGGAGCAGAGCATCCACACGGTCCGCGGCGGCGGCTCCTCGATGGCCTTGAGCAGCACGTTGGTGGCGCGCTCGGTCATGCGGTCCGCGTCCTCGATCACGAAGATCCGCCAGCGGCCGGTGGCGGGCGTGGACTGGGCGGCCTCCACGAGTGCGCGCACGTCCTCGATCCGGTAGTGCACGGCCTCCGTGGCCAGGACGGTGACGTCCGGGTGCGTCCCGCCGAGCACGGTGCGGCACGCATGGCACCGGCCGCACCCGCGCCGGGCCGGGTCCGGCTCGGTGCACTGCAGGGCGGCGGCGAAGGCGCGGGCCGCGGAGGAGCGTCCCGAGCCGGGCGGGCCGGTGAAGAGCCAGGCGTGGGCCGGGCCGGGCTCGCCGGCGGCCCGGCGCAGGCGCGCCACGGACGCCTCCTGCCCGGCGAGGTCGGCGAAGACCCCGGCCGCGTCCGCGGGGTCGTGGCCCGGGGCGGCCGGCGTCGGGGCGGCGGGGGCGCTCACGGGCGGACCCGCCGCTGGAGCACGTGCTCGACCACGGTCCGGGTGAGCGCCTCGGGCGAGCGGGAGGCGTCCAGCACCAGGTAGCGGTGCGGCTCGGCGTCGGCGAGGGCCCGGAAGGCGGCCCGCAGGGTCCCGTGGGCCGCGGCGGTCTCCTGCTCCATCCGGTCCGGGGCGTCCCCGCCGCCGGCGTGGCGGTGGGCCCGGCGCCGGCCCGTGGTGTCCGCGTCCGCGTCGAGCAGGACGGTCAGGTCCGGGACGAGCCCCTCGACGGCCCACGCGTTCAGCTCGGCGATCCGTTCGGCCCCCAGACCGCGCACCGCCCCCTGGTACGCCACGGAGGAGTCGATGTAGCGGTCCGTCACCACCACGGCGCCCGCCTCGAGCGCCGGGCGCACGGTGCGCGCCACGTGCGCCGCCCGGGCGGCGGCGAACAGCAGCGCCTCGGTGCGCGGGTCCACGGGTCCGTGCGCGGGGTCCAGCAGGAGCCCCCGGACGGCCTCGCCGAGGGGCGAGCCGCCCGGCTCGCGGGTCAGCAGGGTCTCCTGGCCCGCGGCGCGCAGGGCCTCGGCGACGGCGCGGGCCTGGGTGGACTTGCCGGTGCCGTCCGCGCCCTCGAAGGCGAGGAACAGCCCACGACGCGCGGACGCGCCGGGGCCGGCGGCGGGGACGGGACGGTGCGGGGACGCGGGGGAGGGGTTCACCCCTCGAGCGTAGACGCCGCCCCGGACGCCGCATCCAGCCGGCGGCCGGAGTCCCTAGACTGGAGGGCATGAGCGCCCCGATGTCCTTCGCCGTCATGGCCGGTGACTGGCTGTTCCTCGCCCTCGCCGTCCTGGCCCTCCTGCTGGAGGTCTGGGCCCTCGGCGACGTCCTCCGCCGCAGCCCGCAGGCCTTCGAGCGCGTCGGCGGCCGCCCCAAGAGCTTCTGGTTGCTGCTGACGGGCATCGCCGTCGTCGTCGGGCTGCTGAGCGTGCTGACCATCCGCGGCGGGTTCGGCCTGTTCGGGCTGGCGGCCGTGTGCGTCGCCGCCGTGTACCTCGCCGGCACCCGCCCGGACCTGGACTTCTACGGCGGCCGCCGCTGACGTCCCCCGGACCGGCGCCGCTCAGGGCGTCCCGGGCGCCACGGCGTCCCACCGCACGCTGAGCTCCCCGCGCCGCCACCGGTGCTCGCGGCCCAGCACGGGCCATCCGTCCGCCCGCAGGGTGCGCACCGTGGCGAGCCACCGCTGGCGCGTCCCGTAGGCCCCCAGGGGGGCGTGCACGGCCCAGGCGGCGTCGGCGTCGGCCAGGAGCCGGTGCACGGCCTCCCCGGGCACGTGCCGGTGGATGAGCGCCTTGGGCAGGCGCTCGGCGACGTCGGAGGGCCGCTCGAAGGAGCCGAGCCGCAGCGCGAGGGTGAGCGAGACGGGACCGTCGCGGTCCAGCTCCACCCACGCGGCACGTCGGCCGTCCTCGGAGCACGTGCCCTCCACCAGGACCCCGTCCGGCGCCAGGCGCGAGCACATCAGCGCCCACACGTCCGGCACGTCCTCCTCCCGGTACTGGCGCAGCACGTTGAAGGCGCGCACCACGATGGGCGGGCGCGGCACGTCCAGCTCGAAGCCGCCGTGGGCCCAGCCCAGGCCGTCCAGGGCGGGGGCCGTGGCGCGGGCGTGGGCCACGCGGTCCGGGTCGATCTCCAGGCCGAGCAGCTCGAGGCCCGGGTTCGCGGCGCGCAGGCGGGTGAACATCTCGACGGCGGTCACCGGCTCCGCGCCGAAGCCCAGGTCCACCACCAGCGGGGCGGCCGTGCGCCGCAGCAGCGGGCCGTGCACGTCGGCCAGCCAGCGGTCCACGCGCCGCATGCGCTGGGCCGCGGTGGTGCCGCGCGTCACATGGCCGCGGGGTCCGCCCCGGTCCCGGCCCCGCACGCCGGGGGCCGCGGGGCCCTCGAGCCGACGCGCCTTCTGGACCATGGCGGCCAGCCTAGCCAGCGGGGCGCCGGCGGGCCCGTCGCCGTGGCGCACGCCACGGGGCCCGCGCCTAGGATGGGGCCATGGCTGACACCTACAAGCTGATCCTGCTGCGGCACGGTCAGAGCGACTGGAACGAGAAGAACCTGTTCACCGGCTGGGTGGACGTCCCGCTGACGGAGAAGGGCCGCGCCGAGGCGTCCCGCGGCGGCGAGCTGCTGGCTGCGGAGGGCCTGGAGCCGGACGTGCTGCACACGTCCCTGCTCAAGCGCGCCATCACCACCGCGAACCTCGCCCTCGAGGCGGCGGACCGCCAGTGGATCCCGGTCAAGCGCTCGTGGCGCCTGAACGAGCGCCACTACGGCGCCCTCCAGGGCAAGGACAAGGCCCAGGTCAAGGAGGAGTTCGGCGAGGAGCAGTTCATGGTGTGGCGCCGCTCCTTCGACGTGCCGCCGCCGGAGCTCGACGACGACTCCGAGTTCTCCCAGGCCGGCGAGGAGCGCTACGCGGACATCGGCCCGGACGCCCCGCGCACCGAGGCGCTCAAGCAGGTCATCGACCGCCTGCTGCCCTACTGGGAGGAGCAGATCGTCCCCGACCTGAAGGCCGGGAAGACCGTCCTCGTGGCCGCGCACGGCAACTCCCTGCGCGCCCTGGTCAAGCACCTGGACGGCATCTCCGACGACGAGATCGCCGGGCTGAACATCCCCACCGGCATCCCGCTCTACTACGAGCTGGACCAGAACCTGAAGCCGGTCACCCCGCACGGCCGCTACCTGGACCCCGAGGCCGCCGCGGCCGGCGCCGCCGCCGTGGCCGCCCAGGGCGACAAGAAGTGAGAGGGCGGGGCGCCGCGCGGCGGCGCCCCGTGACCCCGACGGGCCCGAGGCCGGCTCAGACGGAGCCGGCCTCGGGCCCGCGGCGCGTCTGCTCGCCCGTCACGAGGTAGCGCACCTTGGCGGCCACGGACAGGCCGTGGTCCGTGAAGCGCTCGAGGTAGCGCGAGGCGAGCGTGACGTCCGTGGTGGTGGACGGCGTCGCGGTCCAGGTGGGGGCGGCGATGGCCCGGAACACGGCCACGTGGTGCTCGTTGACCACCTGGTTGAGCTCGTGGATGCGGTCCGCGTGCGCGAGGTCCTGGGTCTCCAGCAGGAGCACCACCTCGTGTGCCACCTCCACGGCGGCGTCCGCCATGGCGGCGAAGAGGGGGCGCACGTCCTCCGGGATCACGAGCTCCGGGTAGCGCAGGCGGGTCAGCTGCGCGAGGTGCCGGGCGAGGTCGCCCATGCGCTCGAGCGAGGCGCTCATGCGCAGGCTCGCCAGCACGGTGCGCAGGTCCGTGGCCACCGGCGCCTGGAGGGCCAGGAGGCGGGCGGCCTGGTCGTCGAGGGCCTCCTGCAGCCGGTCGATCCGGGCGTCCTCCGTGATGACGCCCTCGGCGCCGTGCACGTCGGCGGTCTCGAGGGCGGTCCGCGCGTCGATCACGGCGCGGTGGACGAGGCGGGCGATCTCCAGCAGGTCGCGTCCGAGTCGGGCCAGGTTGGCGCGGTACAGCTCGCGCATGGTGGTGCCTCCCCTCGGTCCTCCCACGGTCCCGGACGCCCGTCGTCGGGGTCGGTGGACGTCCCACCGTCGCAGGGTCAGGTGAACGCGGTGTGAACGGGGTGTCGACGCCGTCTGACGCGCGGGGATCCGCAGGAGACCCGGTCGCACGGGCTACCCTGGGGGGCGTGGATCCCGTCATCATCGGCCTGCTCTGCGGCGCGGTCGGACTGCTCATCGGAGTGGCCTCCATGCTGGCCTTCCGCGCGTCCGAGCGCTCCCGCACGGTCGACCTCGCCGTCGGGGAGCCCACCCTCGCGCCGGGCACCGCCGAGGTGCTCTCCGTGATCGGCCGCGCCTACGTGGTGGTGGACGCGGTGGACGGCGTGGTGCGGGCGAACCCGTCCGCGTACGCCCTCGGCCTCGTCCGGGGCCACACCCTGGTCCTGGACCCGCTGCGGGAGCTGACCCGCTCCGTGCGCGCGGACGGGGTGATCGTGGAGCGCCGCGTGGAGCTGCCCCGCGACCCGCTCGCCCAGTCCACCCTCGTGCTGGAGATGCGCGTGGCCCCCCTGGACGAGGAGTACATCCTCATCCTCGCGGACGACCGCACGGACGCCACCCGCACCGAGGCCATGCGGCACGACTTCGTGGTCAACGTGTCCCACGAGCTCAAGACGCCGGTGGGCGCCATCTCGCTGCTGTCCGAGGCCATCGACGACGCCGCCGACGACGAGGTCGCCGTCCGCCGGTTCACCACGCGCCTGGGGATCGAGTCCACCCGCCTGACCGCGCTGGTGCAGGACATCATCGAGTTCTCCCGGGTGCAGGCCAAGGACGTGGTGCGCGAGGGCGGTCCCGTGGACCTCAACCGCGTGGTGGCCGAGGCCGTCGACCGGGTGCGGCTCATGGCCGAGGCCCGGGACATCCGGCTCAGGGTCGGCGGCCACGTGGACGCCGTGGTGCACGGGGACGCGGACCAGCTCATGACGGCGGTCCGGAACCTCGTGGACAACGCCGTGCGCTACTCCCCGGACGGGACCACGGTGGGCATCGGGCTGTCCTCGAAGGACGGCCTCGCGCAGATCACCGTGACGGACCAGGGCGTGGGCATCGGCCCCGAGGAGCAGGCCCGCGTGTTCGAGCGGTTCTACCGCGTGGACGGGGCCCGCTCCCGCCAGACCGGCGGCACCGGCCTCGGCCTGAGCATCGTCAAGCACGTGGTCATCAACCACGGCGGCGAGGTGACCCTGTGGTCCCAGCCCGGCCGTGGCTCGACCTTCACCATCCGGCTGCCGGAGTGGGAGGAGCCCGCCGCGCGGGCCGCCGCCCCCGTTGAGCCGCCGTCCACCGAGCGCCGAGGGGGCCGCGCCGCGGCCTCCGCGGCCCCGTCCCGCAAGGAGCACAGCGCATGAGCCGGATCCTGATCGTCGAGGACGAGGAGTCCTTCAGCGACCCCCTCTCCTACCTCCTCACCAAGGAGGGCTTCGAGGTGGCCGTGGCCGCGGACGGCAACGAGGGCCTCGAGGAGTTCGACCGCGGCGGCGCGGACCTCATCCTGCTGGACCTCATGCTGCCGGGGATCTCCGGCACGGAGGTGTGCCGGCAGGTGCGGCAGCGCTCCAACGTGCCGATCATCATGCTCACCGCCAAGGACTCGGAGATCGACAAGGTGGTGGGCCTGGAGCTGGGCGCGGACGACTACGTCACCAAGCCCTACTCGTCCCGCGAGCTCGTGGCCCGCGTCCGGGCGGTGCTGCGCCGTCGCGGCGAGCCCGAGGAGCTGATCGCCTCCACCGTGGCCGCCGGGCCGGTCCGCATGGACGTGGAGCGCCACGTGGTGGCCGTGGGCGGGGAGCAGGTGAACCTGCCGCTCAAGGAGTTCGAGCTGCTGGAGATGCTGCTGCGCAACGCCGGCCGGGTGCTCACCCGCGGCCAGCTGATCGACCGCGTGTGGGGCTCCGACTACGTGGGGGACACCAAGACCCTGGACGTGCACGTCAAGCGCCTGCGCTCCAAGATCGAGCCGGACCCCTCGAGCCCCCGGCACCTCGTGACGGTCCGCGGCCTCGGCTACAAGTTCGAGGCCTGACGGCCCCGCCCCCGGGACGACGACGGCCCGCCGCCTCCGCAGGGAGGGGCGGGCCGTCGTCGTGGGCCGCGCCGGACGGGCGCGGCGGCGTGGGTCAGTGGCCCTCGCCGTAGTGCAGGGTCTCCTCGTGGAGGTGCTCGGTGGAGGGCTGCTGGCCGGCGGGCAGGTACTCGGCGTACTGCTCCTGGGTGGCGGAGAGCACCGGGATGCCGACCTCCACGGAGGCGCCGTCCGCGGCGATGGTGCCCTGGGCGTTCTGGCCGGGCCACACGTTGCGCTCGATCTCCTGCTTGTTCTGCTCGTCCTCGAGGCGCACGGACTGGCCGGCGGGGACCTGGACGGTCGCCTGGCCGCCGTCCTGCAGGGAGACGGTGTAGGACTTGTCCGCGTCCGTCGGGTTCACCAGGGTGCCGATCAGGCGGGCCGGGCCGGAGGCGCCCTCGCCGACCAGGGCGAGGTTGCGGGCCTCCACGAGGTCCGGCTGGGACACGGTGGTGCCGTCCGAGGGGCTGTAGGGGATGGCCGTGGCCACCGGGTTCACGGCGGAGCAGCCGGTGGCGCCCAGGAGGGCGGTGAGGGCGAGAGCGCCTGCGGCGATGCGACGCCGGGCGGGCCGGGAGGCGGCGGACTTCACGGAGGTTCTCCTACAGGTGCGGTGACGGAGGCGGGCCCGCGGAGGGGCTCGGGGACAGGCTATCGCATCGGGGGGCCCGCGACCGGGGTGGGACGCCGGGTCTCCACTACCACACGCAGGTGCCACGACACCGGACGGTCCCACGGCGTTTCCTGCCCGCGTGATAGAATGGATCGACTGGAAAGGGGCGTTTCATATGGTTTTCGAGGTCGGAGAGACCGTCGTCTATCCCCATCACGGTGCTGCTCGCATCGAGGAGATCAAGACGCGCACCATCAGGGGCGAAGAGAAGATGTACCTCAAGCTGAGGGTGGCGCAGGGTGATCTGACCATCGAGGTGCCCGCCGAGAACGTGGACCTGGTCGGCGTCCGGGACGTCGTGGACTCGGAGGGCCTGGAGCACGTCATCCAGGTGCTGCAGGCCGAGCACGTGGAGGAGCCCACCAACTGGTCGCGCCGCTACAAGGCCAACCTGGAGAAGCTCGCCAGCGGGGACGTGAACAAGGTCGCCGAGGTCGTCCGCGACCTGTGGCGCCGTGACCACGACCGCGGCCTGTCCGCCGGGGAGAAGCGCATGCTCTCCAAGGCCCGCCAGGTGCTCGTGTCCGAGCTCGCGCTGGCCAAGAAGGTCACCGAGGAGGAGGCCGAGGGCATGCTGGACACGGTGCTCGAGGGCTGAGTCCCCACTCAGCAGGACCCCACGACGGCGGGGGGGTCCCGCGCCGGGCCCCCCCCGCGGCGGGGGTGGCCGGGTCCCATCCCCCCCCCCCCG
>NZ_JAUNHR010000026.1:15899-21323 GCF_030523875.1 Micrococcus sp.
CGTCTCGTCCATCTCCGACGCGGGCCGCGCAGGAGATGTCCGAGACGGTCGGAAAACCGCAGATCGGCCGTGGTCGTCAGGCCCGCCGCCGTGTCGGCCCGCACCCCGAGGCGCCGTCTCCGCCCGTCCACTCCTGCACCGGTGACAACGATGTCGGGCGCCTCCACAGATCCGCCCTGCCGCGGCGCGTGGAGCGTCCCGCGTCGCCACGATGGGGCGATGACGACCCTCGTGCAGGACCTCGAAACGCTGACCGGCCCCGTGCTGCGGCCTCCGCGACACGGCGCGGAGGCGGCCGCGCGCGGGCTCGAACGGGCCTGGCGGGCCGGCGACCTGGTCCGGCTGGCGCCCTCGACCTTCTGCCGCTCGGACCTCTGGCGGGCCATGCCCGTCTGGGACCGGCACCGCCTCACCGCCGTCGGCGTCCAGGCCTCCCGGGCGGGGCGGGTCGTGTTCACCGGTCTCACCGCGGCGCACCTGCACGGCCTGCCGGTGGCGACCCTGCCCGCCGACCTTGAGATCCGACCGCGACGGCCGGGACATCGGGGGCGACGGCCGACGTCGTCGTGCTTCGTGGCCGGAGCCGGGAGAGGTCCGCTGGCCGGTCTCCCCCGGCCGCCGGGTCTGCGCTGCCGCACGCGCGGCTCGTGGACGGCCGTGGCCCCGCCGATCCGGGTGCAGGTGCGGGTCTCGGACGGATCGTCCGTGGGGACCGTGTGGGTCGACGCCGAGGAGACCGTGATCCGCTCGGTCGCCGACCAGCAGCCGCTCGGGGAGGCGCTCGCCGTCCTGGACGCGTGGGCGGCATGCGGCACGGGCGATCTGGAACGGGTGGCAGCGGTGGCGGCACAGGCAGCCCAGGACGCGCCCTCGGCGGCGTCCCGGCGGAGGCTGGCCAGGGCGTTCGGCCATGTGGAGCCGTCGTCCGAGTCGGCGGGGGAGTCCCTCAGCCGCGGGATCCTGCTGGACGCCGGGTTCCGCCGCCCCCAGGTCCAGCGGGAGCACTGGGACGCCGACGGTCTGTTCATCGGTCGGACGGACTTCTGGTGGGAGGAGGTCCGCGTGGCGGGGGAGTTCGACGGGATCACGAAGTACGACGTCGCGCTGCACCCGGACGAGACGGCACGGCGGCGGGCGATCCGTCAGGAGAAGGAACGGGAGGTCGCCCTGCTGCGCGTGGTGGACGGGCTGCCGCGCTGGACGTGGGAGGACCTGCGCCATCCGCAGCGGTTGGTGCGTCTGCTCGAGCAGCACGGCGTCCCCCGGCAGTCCTGACCTGCGGCCGCTGCCCCTGCCTGCCCCACTGCCGTCGCCGGAGGACGTTTTCCGACCGTCTCGGACATCTCCGACGCGGTCCGCGCAGGAGATGTCGGAGGATGTCGGAAAGGCGAGGCGGGGGTGCGCCCGGAGCGGCGTCCCTAGGATGGCCGCATGCCCACCGCACTCGTGATCGCCGCCGCTGGGGCCGGCACCCGCCTCGGCGCGGGTGTGCCCAAGGCCCTCGCCCCGCTGGCCGACGGCCGCCCCCTGCTGGCCCACTGCCTCGAGTCCGTCGTGGACGCCCGTCAGGCCGGGCTGCGCCTGGACGCGGTCGTCGTCCTGGTCCCGCCGGCCGAGGAGGACGCGCAGCGGGTCGAGGAGGTCGTGGCGCCCCACCGGGCGGCCCTCGGCGTCGATGTGGTCTGCGTGCCCGGCGGGGCGGAGCGGGCCGACTCGGTGCGCGCCGGGGTGGAGGCCGCGGACCGTCTCCTCGCCGACGCCGGCCACCCCGTCGGCGCGTCGCCGCGCCGGGTCCTGGTGCACGACGCCGCCCGCGCGTTCGCCCCCGCCGAGGTGTTCCTGGCCGTCCAGGGGGCGCTCGCGGACCACGCCGCCGTGGTCCCCGGTGTGCCGCTGACGGACACGGTCAAGCAGGTCGCCGGCTCGGGGGAGCCGGACGGGCTGCCCGTGGTGACGGCGACGCCGCCGCGCGCCGGGCTGCGCGCCGTCCAGACGCCGCAGGGCTTCGACCTGGACGTGCTGCTCTCCGCGCACCGGGCCGTGCGCGCGGACCCGCACGCCGACCCCGCCGCCCTCACGGACGACGCGATGGTCATGGAGGTCACCGGGCATGACGTGGTGGTGGTCCCCGGGCACGAGGCCGCGTTCAAGGTGACCTCCCCGCGGGACCTGGACCTCGCCGCGCGCATCCTCGACGAGCGCGGCGGTCCCGCCTCCGCCGCGTCGCCGGACTCCCGCCCAGCGCCCGTCCACACCTCCACCTCCGCCGCCGTGCCGCTGCCGCGCGTCGGGATCGGCACCGACGTGCACGCCTGGGCCCCCGAGGACGCCCCACGCCCGCTGTGGCTGGGCGGGGTCCACTGGCCCGGCGAGCGCGGCGTGGCCGCCACGTCGGACGGGGACGTCGCCGCGCACGCGGCGTGCAATGCCCTGCTCTCCGCAGCCGGTCTGGGGGATCTGGGCGCCGTGTTCGGCGTGGAGCGGCCGGAGATGGCCGGTGCCTCCGGTGCGGACATGCTCCGCGAGGTGCTCGGCCTGCTCGCCGAGGCGGGCTTCGCCGTCGGGAACGTGGCCGTGCAGGTGGTGGCGCCGCGGCCCAAGGTGGGCACACGGCGGACGGAGATGGAGGCCGCGATGTCCGCGGCGCTCGGCGGCGCCCCGGTGTCCGTCTCGGCGGCCACCACGGACCGGCTCGGCTTCGTCGGCCGCAAGGAGGGCCTCGTCGGGCTCGCGACGGCGCTCGTCGTCCCCTCCGCCTGACCACTGCGCCTGACCCCGCCGCCCGATCGGGCCCGGCCCCAGCCACTAGGCTGGGCGGGTCCCCGTCCCACGACCGTCCGGAAGGACAGCGCCCCCATGGCCCAGCGCTTCTACGACACCCGCACCGCCGAGATCCGGGACTTCGTCCCGCTCGTGCCCGGCCAGGCGTCGGTGTACTACTGCGGCGCCACAGTGCAGGGGATGCCGCACGTGGGGCACGTGCGCAGCGCGATCGTGTTCGACGTGCTCATCCGCTGGCTCGAGGCCACGGGCCTGCGCGTCACGTCCGTCCGCAACGTCACGGACATCGACGACAAGATCCTGGACCGATCGGCCGCCTCCCACGCGGACGGCTTCGAGGCCAGCCACCTGTACCCGGCCGCGGAGCCGTGGTGGGCGCTGGCGTTCCGCTTCGAGAAGGCGTTCGACGCCGCCTACCTCGCCCTCGGCGTGCGCCGGCCCACCTACGAGCCCCGCGCCACGGGCCACGTCCCGGAGATGTTCGCTCTGATCGAGCGGCTCATCGAGCGCGGCCACGCCTACCCGGCGCAGGACGGCTCGGGGGACGTGTACTTCGACGTCCGCTCGTGGGAGCGATACGGCGAGCTCACCCGCCAGCGCGTGGAGGACATGCAGGACGCCCCGGACGCGGACCCGCGCGGCAAGAGCGACCCCCGCGACTTCGCCCTGTGGAAGGGCGCCAAGGCCGGCGAGCCGGCCACCGCCGTGTGGGACTCCCCGTGGGGCGCGGGCCGCCCGGGCTGGCACCTGGAGTGCTCGGCCATGTCCACCAAGTACCTCGGCGGGGAGTTCGACATCCACGGCGGCGGCCTGGACCTGCGCTTCCCGCACCATGAGAACGAGCTGGCCCAGTCCGCGGCCGCCGGGGACGGCTTCGCCCGCTTCTGGCTGCACAACGGCCTGGTCACCTACGGCGGGGAGAAGATGTCCAAGTCCGTGGGCAACACCATCTCCCCCGAGGAGATGCTCCAGATGGCCCGCCCGAAGGCCGTCCGCTACTTCCTGGGCCAGGCCCACTACCGCTCGCAGCTGGACTACCGCCCCGGCGCCCTCGAGGAGGCCGAGGCCGCCGTCGAGCGCATCGAGGGCTTCGTCCAGCGCGCCACGGCCGCCCACGGCGCCCCCGAGCTCACGGCCCCGCTCGCGCAGCACGTCCCCGCCTCCTTCCGCGCCGCCATGGAGGACGACCTCGCCGTCCCCCAGGGGCTCGCGGCCCTGCACGAGGCCGTCCGCGCCGGCAACTCCGCGCTCGCGGTCGGGGACGACGACGCCGCCCGGGCCCGTCTGGTCGAGGTCGCCGCCATGACGGCGGTGCTGGGGCTGGACGACGTGCCCGAGGCCGGCGCCGCCGGAGGCGGCCCCGAGGCCGCGGCGCTCGACTCGCTGGTCCGCTCGCAGATCGAGGCGCGCGCCGAGGCGCGGGCGGCGAAGGACTGGGCCACCGCGGACCGCATCCGGGACGCACTGGCCGCGGCCGGCGTCGTGGTGGAGGACGGCGCCGACGGCGCCGCCTGGCACCTGGCCGACTGACGGCGGGGGCCCGCGTCCTGCCGGGTGGCCCGCCTAGACTGGGCCTGATCCGCGGAGCGGCCGACGTCGTCGTGCCGGCGCCCCGCCCCCCGTCCCCGTCCTCCCAGGAGTCCCCTCATGTCCACCGCACCCCGCTCCGGCGGATCCCGCAAGCCCAAGGGCAAGAAGGGCCCCCAGAAGGGGACCGGCGGCCACGGCCGCAAGGCGCTCGAGGGCCGCGGCCCCACGCCCAAGGCCGAGGACCGCGTCTACCACAAGGCGCACCGCGCCAAGCAGCTCGCCGAGCGCTCGGCCGCCAAGCGCGGCCCCGCCCGGGACCAGGTGCGCGGCCGCGTGAAGCTGACGGACGAGACCGTCTCGGGCCGCAACCCCGTGCTCGAGGCCCTGCGCGCCGGGATCCCGGCCAAGACCCTCCACGTGGCCGTGCGCATCGAGGTGGACGACCGCGTCAAGGAGGTCCTGCGCCTGTGCGCCGAGGAGTCCATCCCCGTGCTCGAGGCCACCAAGCCGGAGCTGGACCGGCTCTCCGGCGAGGCCGTGCACCAGGGCCTGGTGCTCCAGATCCCGCCGTATCGGTACGCGGACGCGCTCGAGCTGGGCCGCGAGACCATCGAGAAGCAGGCCAAGGGGCATCTGCGCACCGCGCCCCTGCTGATCGCGCTGGACGGCATCACGGACCCGCGCAACCTCGGCGCCATCATCCGCTCGGCGTCCGCGTTCGACGCGGACGGCGTGATCGTCCCGGAGCGGCGTTCCGTGGGCGTCACCGCGACGGCCTGGCGCACCTCCGCCGGTGCCGCTGCGCGCGTGCCGGTGGCCCAGGCGGGCAACCTCAACTCCACGCTCGTGGACCTGCACCGGATGGGGTACTTCGTCCTCGGGCTCGACGGCGGCGGCGACGTCTCGCTGCCCGGCCTCGCGCTGGCCACGGAGCCGCTGGTCCTGGTGGTGGGGGCCGAGGGCAAGGGCCTGTCCCGCATGGTGCGCGAGCACTGCCAGCAGATCGTGTCCATCCCGATCCAGTCGGAGATGGAGTCGCTCAACGCCTCCATGGCCGTGGGCATCTCGCTCTACGAGATCGCGGTGGGGCGCGCCGGCGGGCGCTGACTCCGC
>NZ_JAUNHR010000026.1:21423-29150 GCF_030523875.1 Micrococcus sp.
CCTCCGCGATGTCCGCGTCACCATTGTGTGTGGCGCGCGTCACGTCGCACACTGGTGCGCATCGCACGGGGCCTCGCGCCCCCGTGGACCGCATCCCCACCAGGACCACGAGGTATCCCATGAAGCACCGCTCCCTCCGTCTCACCGCCGGCCTCGCCGTCGCCCTCCTCGGCCTCACCGCATGCGGTGACGGCGCCGGCGAGGGCAAGGAGTACAAGGTCGGCGTCAACCAGCTGATGTCCCACCCGGCCCTCGACGGCGCCCGGAAGGGGTTCGAGGAGGCGTTCACCGACGCCGGCCTCACGGTGACCTTCGACGAGCAGAACGCCCAGGGCGACCAGGGCACCGCCACGTCGATCGCCTCCACCTTCGCGTCCTCGGACGTGGACCTCGTGGCCGCCATCGCCACCCCGGCCGGCCAGGCCACCGCCACCGCGGTGACGGACAAGCCGGTCGTGTTCATGGCCGTCACCGACCCGGTGGGCGCGCAGCTCGTGGCCTCCGAGGAGAAGCCGGGCGGCAACGTCACCGGCATGTCGGACCGCAACCCGGTCAAGGAGCAGCTCCAGCTGCTCAAGGACGTGGACCCCGAGGCCAAGACCGTGGGCATCGTCTGGAACTCCGGCGAGGCCAACTCGAAGGTCCAGGTGGACCAGGCCAAGGAGGCCGGGAAGGAGCTGGGCCTGGAGGTCAAGGAGGCCACGGTCACCAACTCCTCCGAGGTGCAGCAGGGCGTGGAGTCCCTCAAGGGCGTGGACGGCATCTACGTGCCCACCGACAACGCGGTGGTGTCCGCCCTCGAGTCCGTGATCGCCTTCGGCCAGGCGAACAAGGTGCCCGTGATCTCCGCGGACACCGACTCCGTGGAGCGCGGCGCGCTGGGCACCTACGGCATCGACTACGAGGAGCACGGCCGCCAGGCCGGCGAGATGGCCGTGAAGATCCTCAAGGACGGCCAGAAGCCGGGCGACATCCCGGTCGGCTTCGCCGCGGAGGACTCCCTCGAGCTGGTCGTGAACAAGGAGGCCGCGGGCAAGTACGGCGTCGAGCTGCCGCAGGAGCTCGTCGACCGCGCCGACGAGGTCATCGGCGGCTGACCCGCCCGGACGACGCCGGCGCGCGCCGGCGTCGTCCCCTCCCGCCGTGCCGCACCGGCCCCGGACGCCGCCGCGTTCGGGGCCGGTCCACGGCCCGCCTCCTCGCCCCGGCCCGCGGGCCGCCTGAAAGGACCCCCATGATCACCGCTGTGGAGCTCGGCCTCATCTACGCCGTGATGGCGCTCGGCGTCTACCTCACCTTCCGTATCCTCGACTTCCCCGACCTCACGGTGGACGGCTCGTTCACCACCGGCGCCGCCACGGCCGCGGTGCTCATCACGAACGGCGTCCCTGTGGCCGCGGCCATGCTGGCCGCGTTCGTCGTGGGCTGCCTGGCCGGCCTCGTCACGGGCCTGCTGCACACCAAGGGCCGGATCGACGGCCTGCTCGCCGGCATCCTGACGATGATCGCGCTGTACTCGATCAACCTGCGCATCATGGGCAAGGCCAACGTGCCGCTGCTCGGGCAGGACACGCTGTTCCGCTCCCTCGCGGACCTCGGCTTGGCCAAGAACCTCGGCTCCGTGCTGGTGCTGCTGGCCGGCGTCGTGCTCATCAAGCTGGTGCTGGACTGGTTCCTGCACACGGACCTGGGGCTGGCCCTGCAGGCCACGGGCGACAACGAGGAGATGATCCGCTCCTACGGCGTCTCCACGGACCGCATGAAGATCCTCGGCCTGATGCTCTCCAACGGCCTCGTGGGCCTGTGCGGCTCCCTGATGGCCATGTACCAGGGCTTCGCGGACATCAGCATGGGCATCGGCCTGATCCTCGTGGGCCTGGCATCCGTGATCGTGGGCCAGGCCATCTTCGGCCGCCGCACGGTCTTCCTCGCCACCCTCGCGGTGATCGTGGGCGCGGTGGTCTACCGCCTCATCATCCAGCTGGCCCTCAACGCCGGTCTGAACCCGAACGACATGAAGCTGATCTCCGCCGCGCTCGTGGTGGCGGCGCTGCTGCTGCCCCGCTTCGGCCTCGCCCGCCGGCTCTCGCTGCGCACCCCGAGGACCGCGGACACGCCCGTCGCCGCCTCCGCCGCCGGGGACGCCGCCGACGCCGCCCCGACCGCCGCCACCGCCCAGGAGGCCCCCCGTGCTTGAGATCCACGACGTCCGCAAGACGTTCTTCCCGAACACCGTCAACGAGCGCCGGGCCCTGCAGGGGATCGACCTCCACCTGGCCGAGGGCGACTTCGTCACCGTGATCGGCTCCAACGGCGCCGGCAAGTCCACCATCCTCAACACGATCGCCGGCAAGCTCACCCCGGACGCGGGCTCCATCCGCGTGGCGGGCCAGGACGTGACCCGCATGGCGGACCACCGACGGGCGCGCTGGATCGGCCGCGTGTTCCAGGACCCCACCGCGGGCACGGCTCCGAACCTCACCATCGAGGAGAACATGGCGCTGGCCCTGCGCCGCGGGCACTCCCGCGGCCTGAGCCGGGGCGTCTCCGGCGGCCGGCGGGCGGTGTTCCGCGAGGAGCTGGTGAAGCTGGAGCTGGGCCTGGAGGACCGGCTCACCTCGAAGGTGGGCCTGCTCTCGGGCGGTCAGCGCCAGGCGCTCAGCCTGCTGATGGCCACCTTCTCCGGGCCGAAGATCCTGCTCCTGGACGAGCACACGGCCGCGCTGGACCCCTCCCGCGCCGAGCTGGTGACGCGGCTGACCGAGCAGGTGGTGGCCGAGCACGGCCTCACCACGCTCATGGTCACGCACAACATGTCCCAGGCCCTCGAGGTGGGCAACCGGCTGATCATGATGCACGACGGCCGCGTCATCCTGGAGCTGGACGCCGAACAGAAGGCCCGGGCCACCCCCGCGGACCTGCTGGCCGAGTTCGGCAGGATCAAGGGCGCCGTGGTGGACGACAAGACCATGCTCTCCTGAGCCGCCGGACCCGTGCGGGCGCTCGCGGGAGGCGTCAGGCATTCAGTCGGACCCGCTCGGGCGGTAGCGTCGGCGGGGTGAGCACCTCGAAGCCGAAGACCCCGCAGTCCAGCCGCACCGAGCACTCCGACGACACCGGCACCGTCGGCGCCCTGCCGGGCGTCCGGGACCAGGACCGCACCGCGGCCTCGGAGGTCCGCCGCAGCACCATCACCGGCCGGATCCCGGTCTCGGGCGTCCAGCCGGTGATCGAGGAGGGCCGGTTCCCCGCCAAGGCGGTGGTGGGCGAGGACATCCCGGTCCGCGCCACGGTGTATCGCGAGGGCCACGACGCCGTCCGCGCCACGGTCCGCCTGCTCGGCCCGGACGGGGCCGAGGTGCAGCGCGTCCACATGCGCCCGGGCCGGCCCGGCCTGGACGAGTTCGTGGCCACGCTGCGTCCGGCCGAGGTCGGCGCCCACCAGTTCGTGGTGGAGGGCTGGCACGACCCGGTGGGCACGTGGCTGCACGCCGCGTCCGTGAAGCTGGCCGCCGGGGTGGACGTGGAGCTCATGCTGGACGAGGGCGCCGCCCTGTTCGGCCGCGCGGCCGAGGACCCTGAGCGCTCCGCCGAGGACCGCGCCGTGTTCGCCGACGTCGTCCGGGGGCTCTCGGACGCGCAGGCGATCCCCGCCCGTCGCCTCGCCGCGGCCCAGTCCGCGGACGCGTGCGCGGTGCTGCACGCCCGCCCGATCCGGGAGCACGTCACCAGCTCCGAGCTGTACCCGCTGGACGTCCAGCGCGAGCTGGCCGGACGCGGCGCGTGGTACGAGTTCTTCCCCCGCTCCGAGGGCGCCCGGCACGACGAGGCCACGGGCACCTGGCACTCCGGCACCTTCCGCACCGCCGCCGAGCGCCTGCCCGCCGTGGCGGAGATGGGCTTCCAGGTGGTCTACCTGCCGCCGATCCACCCGATCGGCACGGCCCACCGCAAGGGGCCGAACAACACGCTCACCGCCGGTCCGCAGGACCCGGGCTCCCCGTGGGCGATCGGCGGGGAGGCCGGCGGCCACGAGGCGATCCACCCGGACCTCGGCACGTTCGAGGACTTCGCGGCCTTCGAGGCCCGCACGCGCGAGCTCGGGATGGAGCTCGCCCTGGACCTGGCCCTGCAGTGCTCCCCGGACCACCCGTGGGTGGCCGAGCACCCGGAGTGGTTCACCACCCGCGTGGACGGCTCCATCGCCTACGCGGAGAACCCGCCCAAGAAGTACCAGGACATCTACCCGCTGAACTTCGACAACGACCCGGACGGTCTGGCGCAGGCGGTCCTCGACGTCGTCCTGGGCTGGGTGGAGCGGGGCGTGCACGTCTTCCGCGTGGACAACCCCCACACCAAGCCCCTGTGGTTCTGGGAGTGGCTGATCCGCGAGGTGCACGCGGTGGAGCCGCGCGTCGTGTTCCTGGCCGAGGCGTTCACCCGGCCGGCCATGATGCACGGGCTGGGCCGCGTGGGCTTCCAGCAGTCCTACGGCTACTTCACGTGGCGGAACACCCGTGAGGAGCTGGCGGAGTACCTCACGGAGATCACCGCGGAGACGGCCGGGTTCTACCGCCCGAACTTCTTCGTCAACACCCCGGACATCCTCACGGAGTACCTGCAGCACGGTGGTCCGGGCGCCTTCCGCGCCCGCGCCGTGATCGCCGCGACCTCCAACCCGCTGTACGGCGTGTACGCCGGCTTCGAGCTGTTCGAGCACGTGGCCCGCCCCGGCGCGGAGGAGTACATCGACAACGAGAAGTACGAGTACCGTCCCCGCGACTGGGCCGGCGCCGAGGCCGCGGGCGAGTCCCTCGCCCCGTACCTGACCCGGCTCAACCGGATCCGTGCGGCGCATCCGGCCCTGCGGGATCTGCAGAACCTCACCCTGCACGGCTCCACCCACCCGGAGCTGCTCGTCTACTCCAAGACCCGCTCCGCGCTCCCCGAGGGGTGGCACGCCGCGGCCGAGGAGGTCACGGACGCCGGGCCGGCCGAGGACACGGTGGTCGTCGTCGTCGCGTGCGACCCGCACCGCGTGGCGGAGGCGACCCTGCACCTGGACGCCGCCGCCCTGCGCGTGCGCCCCGAGGACCGGGACGAGGAGGGCCGCTTCGAGGTCGAGGACCTCCTCAGCGGCCAGCGGTGGCGCTGGGACGAGCACCCCTACGTCCGCCTCCACCCGGCGGTCGAGCCCGCCCATGTCCTCCGCGTCGTCCGCCGCGGCTGAGCGACCCCCAGGAGACCCATGACCACCCCCGCCCCCGCCCCGCTGACCGTCGACGCCGAGGTCCTCGCCGCCGTCGCCGAGGGTCGCCACCCCCACCCGCACGACGTGCTCGGCGCGCATCCCCATCCCGACGGCGCCGCCGTCACCTACCGCGCGCTGCGCCCGTTCGCCCGGACGGTCACGGTGGTGCGGGACGGGGACGGCGAGCGGATCGAGCTGGCCCACGAGCGGGACGGCGTGTTCGCCGGCGCGGGCCCGCTGCCGCGCCGCGCTGGGGTGGCCGCGGGCGACTACCGGCTCGAGGTGACCTACCCGGGGGAGACGGGGGAGGACGTCGTCGAGCTCCACGACGACCCCTACCGGCACCTGCCCACCCTGGGCGAGCTGGACCTGCACCTGATCGGCGAGGGCCGGCACGAGCGCCTGTGGGAGGTGCTCGGCGCGCGCGTGCGCCGCGACGCGTCGGGCGCGCTGGTGGGCACGTCCTTCGCGGTGTGGGCGCCGAACGCGCGGGCCGTGCGCGTGGTGGGCGACTTCAACGGCTGGACCGGCCGGACGCACGCCATGCGCTCCCTCGGCGGCTCCGGCGTCTGGGAGCTGCTGGTGCCCGGGGTGGAGCACGGCGTCCGGTACAAGTACGAGATCCTCGGTGCGGACGGCGCATGGCAGCAGAACGCCGACCCGCTGGCCCGCTGGACCGAGGTCCCGCCGGCCACGGCCTCGCGCGTGCTGGAGTCCGGGTACGCGTTCACGGACGCGGAGTGGATGGCGCGGCGCCGCGCCACGGACCCGCACGAGCGTCCGCTGAGCATCTACGAGGTGCACCTGGGCTCGTGGCGGCCGGGGCTGTCCTACACGGAGCTGGCCGAGGAGCTGGTGGAGTACGTGACCTGGCAGGGCTTCACGCACGTGGAGTTCCTGCCGGTGGCCGAGCACCCGTTCGGCGGGTCCTGGGGCTACCAGGTCACGGGCTACTACGCGCCCACGTCCCGGTTCGGCACCCCGGACGAGTTCAAGCACCTGGTGGACGCCCTGCACGCGGCCGGGATCGGCGTGCTCGTGGACTGGGTCCCCGCGCACTTCCCGAAGGACGCGTGGGCGCTGGGCCGGTTCGACGGCACCCCGCTGTACGAGCACCCGGACCCGCAGCGCGGCGAGCACCCGGACTGGGGCACCTACGTGTTCGACTTCGGGCGCACGCAGGTGCGCAACTTCCTGGTGGCCAATGCCCTGTACTGGCTGGACGAGTTCCACGTGGACGGCCTGCGCGTGGACGCCGTCGCCTCGATGCTCTACCGGGACTACTCGCGCGCGGACGGCGAGTGGACCCCCAACGTGCACGGCGGCAACCATGACCTGGAGGCGATCGACTTCCTGAAGGAGGTCAACTCCACCGTGTACCGCGTGCATCCGGGAGTACTGATGATCGCGGAGGAGTCCACGGCCTTCTCCGGCGTGAGCGCCCCCGTCGACGCCGGCGGCCTGGGCTTCGGCAAGAAGTGGAACATGGGCTGGATGCACGACACCCTCGCCTACCTCTCCGAGGAGCCGGTGAACCGTCGCTGGCACCACGACCAGTGGACGTTCTCCATGGCCTACGCGTACTCGGAGAACTACGTGCTGCCGCTGTCCCATGACGAGGTGGTGCACGGCAAGGGCTCCCTGCTGGGCAAGATCCCGGGGGACCACCGGCAGAGGCTCGCCACCCTGCGGGCCTACTACGCGTACATGTGGGCGCACCCCGGCAAGCAGCTGCTGTTCATGGGCGGCGAGTACGGGCAGCCCACGGAGTGGTCCGAGGAGCGCGGACTGGACTGGGCGGCGTCGTGGGACGAGGCCCACCGCGGGGTGCAGCTGACGGTGCGGGAGCTCAATGCGCTGTACCGGGCCAAGCCGGCCCTGTGGTCCGCGGACCATGGGCCCGAGGGCTTCGCGTGGGTGGACGGCGGCGACGCCGATGGCAACACCCTCGTGTTCCTTCGCCGCCCTGCGGAGGGGCAGGGTGGCGCGCCCCTGCTGAACATCACCAACCTCTCCGGGGCGATGCGCCACGGACTGCGGGTGGGGGTGCCGAGCGCGGGGGAGTGGACGGTCGTCCTGGACACCGACAGCACGGACTTCCACGGTGACGGCCGGCGGGAGCAGGCGCGCCAGCCGGAGGTGCTGCGCGCGGAGAGCGGTCAGTGGCAGGGCCAGCCGGCGTACCTGACCGTGGACGTGCCGGCCCTCTCCACCCTGTGGCTGGAGCCGCAGGTCGGCTGACCGGATGATGCACTCCCTTCGTGATCGACATCACGGAGCGGAGTACTGCCTCCAGAGGGGTGCGGCAGGGCGGAGGGAGTGCGCGAGGCCCTCACGCGGCCGCGTGATCATGCGGAAACGTGGGCACCGCGGTGGGGGCAGGTCCGTGAGGAACCCTCGATTTGGTGCGGGGGGCGGAGGGTGTGTAGAGTTCTTTCTCGTGCTGAGGCGCGGTCCGGTGAAACGGGCGGCGCGG
>NZ_JAUNHR010000123.1:0-680 GCF_030523875.1 Micrococcus sp.
GCATCCAACCGCGAGCGCAGGTTGGCGAAGGCGTCGAGGACGTTGCCGGTGTCGGCCACGCGGATCGGGACGCCCTCCTTCTCGAGGGAGGGGACGAGGACGGCGCCGGGTCCCTTGCCGTCAATCACGGCGGGGATGCCGTAGGTGGCGGTGAGCTGCTTGAGGCGGTCCACGGGCCAGGAGGCGCCGGGGCCGTGCTGGAGCACGCGGATCCAGGCGGCGCCGGTGTCGTCGAGGCCCGCGCCGACGACGGCGGCGGACTTCAGGTCGATGGACACGGCGACGGCGAGGCCGGACAGGGTGAGGTCCGCGGGGCGGTCCTCGCGGGAGGCCTGCGCCCACTTGCCGGGGCCGAAGATGTCCGAGGACGTGGGGTCGTCCCACCATCCGTGCCGCTCGCGCGCGTACTCCATCGGGGGGAGAGCTGCGCGCTCGGCGAGCAGGTACTTCAGGGTGAGGCCCGTGCCGTTGGCGCGGGTGCGCCCCAGCAGCGGGTTCGCTTGCTTGAGGTTGTCGACATCGTCGAGCTGGCAGCCCTTCCACTTCCCGGGCTCGTGG
The DNA here is from genome assembly GCF_030523875.1 of Micrococcus sp. GTDB lineage: Bacteria > Actinomycetota > Actinomycetes > Actinomycetales > Micrococcaceae > Micrococcus. The sequence goes on from NZ_JAUNHR010000123.1 coordinate 559, forward strand.
TCGCACTTCTCGGAGGCGCACGCGCGGCGCGCGGAGGCCCACTCGAAGTAGGCCAGGCGGGCGGAAGTGCCGGCGCGGCCGCTGTCACGGATCGCGCGGAGCACGTCCGCGTGCGCCGTGCC
>NZ_JAUNHR010000123.1:690-4480 GCF_030523875.1 Micrococcus sp.
CGTACACGACCTGCGGGTCGGGGCGGGTGGTCAGCGTGGGCAGCAGGGCGCCCATGTGGTCCGGCTGCAGAGCGAACGCCTCGTCGAGGACGACCTTGTCCCCGGAGAGGCCACGGCCGCCGGCCTTCGTCCGGGCCCGGAACTTCAGGCGCGCCCCGTTACGGAGCTCGATCGCCTCGTCACCGTTGGCCCGATGGACCTTCTTCACTCGCTTAGACAGGAACGCCGAGCCGCCGATGAGGATCTCCAGGTCGCGGAAGGCCTCCTGCGCCGTGGGGAACTCGTGCGCGGACCAGATCACCAGCTGCTGATCCGTGATGAACAGCCAGCCGAGCACCGCCATCTTCAGGACGCCGGTCTTCATGTTCTGGCGTGGCGCGATCACCGCGGACTCGAACGCGACGGACTTCCCCTGACGGTCCACGCCGAACATGGCGTCAAGCGCGAGCCGCTGCTCGGGATCCGGGCCGTAGCCGATGACCTCGCAGAGGTCCGCGACCTCCGGGCCGTAGGTGTCGTGGTACTCCGGGACCGACTCGTACAGGGGCCGGACCAGCGCGCCGGGATCATCCAGCAGCACGACGACGCTCCTCGCGGCGGCGCTTCAGCTCGTCCAGCTCGTCCCCGGCGTCGTCCTTCGCGTCCAGCACCTCGGCCAGCGTGGCCCGCAGCTCCTTGATCATGCCTGCGAGCGCGGAGCCGGTGTCGAGCACGGGGTTGTCGATGCGCTGGGCCAGGGCGAGGGCGGACTGGCCGCCGACAGAGGTGGTCTTCCCGGCCTTCGTGAGCTCGTCCAGGGTGGCGCGGTAGACGGACATGGGGGTGTCGTCCACGACGACGCGGCCCTCGGCGGGCGGCTCACGGGGCTCATGCTCGTCGTCGTCCATCAGCCGGCCGACGACGGCCTGCTCGGTTGCGCGCTGCACGGGCTCGGGCATGGAGCCCTTCCGCTTGCGGTGCGCGCGGACCCGGCAGCGGGTCGAGCAGTACCGGGCGGTGTCCCGCTTCGCCTCGAAGACCTCGCCGCACTCGTAGCAGGCCATCTCCATGCGGATCACCTGCCTCGGGGCTCGTTACTTCGCGTTCTCGGGCGCGCATGTTGCGTTACCGTCACGCGCGTCGGGGAGGGAGATGACTACCGGGCGGAGTCAGGAGCCGCATGATTCCGCGAAAAATCGACCCCCTACCCTCCTGCCCGCCGGCGGGCGTGCGACCGGCGGGTTGCCTCGCGGCGGCAGGTCAGACACTCGCGGCTGTCGGGCCGTGAAGGCGACCGGTAGAGGTTGTCGCCGGACAGCGGGTGGCCGCGTAGGCATCTCTGCTGCTGTGCTTGGTGTGCGACGAAGCCTTCGCCACGCAGGAGGTTGGTGCGCGTCGAGACTGGTTCGAGGTGGTCGGGGTTGACGCACGCTCGCTGCCGGCACAGGTGGTCGATGACCAGCCCGTCGGGAATCCCGCCGCGGTGGACGATCCAAGAGAGGCGATGCGTCAGCCACGTGCGCCCGCGGTAGCCCAGCTTCGTGTAGCCGTTGGGCTGCCGTGCTCGATCGCTGATCCAGCAGGGCGATGCGAAGCCAGCGTCAACGACGCGTGCGCGCGAGACGATCCTTCCGCGCAACGTCTCAACTTCCTCGGGCGTGAACATGCGGAGCCTCACTCACCAGTCGCGGACGGTCATCGCGGACTTGGCCATGCGTGCAGCAGTGGACTTCGCCTGGCCGGCTCGCCGGTTGCAGGCTTGGTGGGACGGTCCGATGTACGTGGAGCGATCATCGGAGTGATCCAGTTCCCACAGGTCCTGCGGCTCGATCCGCTCGCCGCACCGCGCGCACACGGCGCGGCCGGCGGCCACGAGCGGCAGGTACTTCGCGCGCATGCGCTGGTGCGAGGCGCCATACCCGCGCGACGTCGTCGTCGCTCTGGCCATCGGCATCACCTCGGGGTGGTCTGCGCTGCCGGCAGGAGCGGCCCCGGGGAAAGGAGAAGAAGCCCAGGATGCACGGCGGACGTGCTGCCACACCTTCGCTCCCCGGGCTGGCCATGCGTGGAACCAGGGCGGGGTGACGTGAACCGGCAGACACCGCACGAGGACCTGGTCACTCGGCGGCACATGGGTACGACGAAGGCCCCGACCATGTCGGTCGAGGCCTTCTCGAAGATCAGGGCCGGGACAGACTTCTACCCGGCGAGCACGAGGCTACACCACAGGCGGGTCATCCGCCAAGCGTCTCCTCGGCTGCGCGAACCGTGGCGCAGGGCCACGTCTCCTGGTCTTCCATGCAGTAGCCCTCCTGGCGATCCGCGCGGGGAAAGCCCACCCACCGGTCATGTGGGCTACGTCGGTGCAGCTTGAGCACTGCCCTGAGCGCGGCCACCATATCCGGCACGTCCTGCCGCGCGTACACGATGAACGCAACGTCAGCATGTGGGGTAGGGGTATCCCCGACGTACAGCAAGTTCCCCTGCTGCGTGCCGACTCCGTTGCGGTCTGCCATCCAGGGGCCAGGGGTGGCGCTGTTGGAGCGGCCCTCGATTTGGTCCAGGCGCTGGTTCACGGGGCTCATGTACCTATCCTCCCAGCACGTGCGCCGCAGCTGAGGACGATCCGCCGCACTGGCCGGCCATGTCCACCACCTCCGGTCCGAACCACTCCGCGCCGCACTCCGCGCACCTGGCCTGCGGCTGCGTGCCCATCACGATCGACAGGGCCGGCGTCTCCACGTGATCCTCCTGGTCCGGGTCCCACACGGGTGTGCGCGCCACACCGCAGGCCGGGCACTGCACGCCGCGCAGGCGCACGACGACGGGCGGGTCCAGCAGACGCTCGATCGCAGCCACCCACGGCCGCACCACCTCGAGCACCTCGGCCTCCCGGCCCGCGGCCGTCGCGCGGACAGCGACCCAGCGCAGCCGTTCGCTCACGGTCAGCCCGCCGAAGGCCGGCCGAGGCGGGCCCACCACCGCGGCGACTGGGATCCCGAAGAGGTCCGCGGCCCCCTGCAACGCCGGGGCCGGCGGGGTCGGGGCCGAGCGGAACACCCACTGCACGTGCGCCATCTCCTCGTCGATCATGCACGCGACCTTCAGCGCGTCCATGTGCAGCGGGGCGCCCGACCCCGAGGACGATGAGCTGCGCCCCTCGGCCGTGCCCCGCATGTACCGGGCGTCCTGCAGCTCAGCCAGCAGAGGCCGGGCTCGGATCATCACGGGGCCCGTGGCGTGGTGCACCACCTGCGGGGTCTCGATGGTGAGCCGGTCGACCAGCTCTCTCAGCGTGCTCACGCTTCACCCTCCTGCGCCGGTCGACGGGCGAGCCGCTCGAGCTGAGCCGCTGTCCGCGGGTAGTGGTAGGGGCAGGTCAGCTCCAGACTCCAGTAGATGTGCTGGATCATGCCCTTGTAGTCCTTCGTGTACTCGAGCTCGCAGATGCACCCCTCCGGGCGCTCCATCCTCCCGAGCAGCTCGTCGTTCGCCTGGTCCGCGTCATCCCAACTCTTCACGTCAGCTCCCTCTCGATCGTCCGGTCGAACCACTGGACCGGCCGCCACACGGCCGCGTCGTGCCCGGCCGCGTTAAGCAGCTCGAGCCATTCCTTCTGGTCGGGCGACGTGCGCCCCTTCATCGTCTTCAGCTCCCGGAACAGCACCCGGCCACGGCGGCCGAGCACGAGGTCCGGCCATCCACGGTGAGACCGGCGCGAATCGTGGGTGTGATAGACCTTCCACCCCAGCGACTCGGCCAGCTTCTCCACCTGCCGCTGGAAGTCGCCCTCGGACATCCCAGCCGCCAT
>NZ_JAUNHR010000027.1:0-18303 GCF_030523875.1 Micrococcus sp.
CGCCGCCGGGATGGTCACCACCCGCGAGTTCCTCCAGATGGCCGCCTGGCACCTCTTCGATCGGCCCGCGCTGCGCGAGCGCTGCCTCGCCGCCCCCGGCCCGGAGCGCCAGGCGATCCTGCTGGAGGTGCTGCGCCTGGAGCCCGTGGTCGCCCACCTGTTCCGACGGGCCGCGCAGGACCTGGACCTCACCGACGACGCCGGCGTCCGCCCCGCGGATCGAGTGGGAGGAGATCATCGCCGGCTACGCCGTGAGGGACCTCCTCCTGCAGCTGGCCTGACGCCCCTTCCTCCTCCCGTCCCGCTCCGGCGGACGGACTCCGCACCGCTCACCTGCACACCTGTGCAGGTATGCTGATGTCATGACCCCCGACGTCGAGCAGGCCGCCCAGGTCTTCAAGGTGCTCGCCTCGCCGGTGCGCGTGGCAGCGCTGCTGCGCATGGCGGAGGGCCCCTCGAGCGTAGGCGACCTCGCCGACCACGTGGGGGTCACGCACACGCTCATGTCCCAGCACCTCCGGGTGCTGCGGATGAGCGGTCTGGTGCGCTCCGAGCACGAGGGCCGGAGCCGCGCCTACTCCCTGACCGACGACCACGTCGCCCACATCGTCCGAGACGCGGTGCAGCACGCCGCGGAGGAGGCCCATCATCATGACCGTTGACCACGGCGCCCACCCGATCCACACCGACCACGACCACGAGCACGGCCCGGACTGCGGCCACGAGGCCGTCCAGCACGGCGACCACGTGGACTACCGCCACGACGGCCACCTGCACCACGTCCACGGTGACCATGTCGAGGAGTGCGACACCTGCTCGTGCGGGTCCTGCGCCGCGGACGGCGAGTGCAGCTGCGCCACCTGCGAGTGCGCCGACTGCTCCTGCGCCACCTGCGAGCACCAGGCCGCCTGAGCCCCACGATCCGCCTCACGCGGCACTCCGCGTGCACGACGACGGCCGGTCACCTCCGCGAGGTGCCCGGCCGTCGTCGTCCCCGGTCAGCGGGAGGGCAGGCCCGTCGCCCCGAGGGAGCGCCGGCCGGCGCGCATGGCCACCGCATGGCTCAGGCCCATGGCCGCGCGCCCGCCCGGGACCGCCGCGACGGCGCGCATCCACGCCGTCCCCAGCGTCACCTCCTGGGTCCACGCCACGAGGCAGTGGTCCGGCGCCGTTCCGCGCACGTCCACCCGCACCGTCCCCGCCAGGTCCCCGTCCACCCGGGCCACCAGCACCCCGCGCTCGCGGTCGTCCACGACCCGCTCCATGAGCAGGCGCACGGGCACCAGGCCGACCAGGCGGATCTCCGCCCGCTCGCCCGCCCCGCCGGGCGGGGTGCCGGGGGCGCTGACGTCCCTGGCGGAGGGGATGGCGGGCCACCACTCGGGGTAGCGCAGGGGGCTCCCCAGCAGCTCCATCACCTCGTCCGCCGGGCGCGGCACGGCCCAGCGGTGGCGGAACACGAACGGGCGGTCGGCGCGGCGGGGACGGGGCATGGCCCCATTGTGCCGCCCGGCGGCGGGGCGTCAGGAGTAGTCGTAGAAGCCCTTGCCGGACTTGCGGCCCAGCTCGCCGCGCTCGACCATGTCCCGCATCAGCTGCGGGGGAGCGAAGCGCTCGCCCAGCTGCGACTCGAGGTACTCGGCGATGCCGAGGCGCACGTCCAGGCCCACGATGTCCGTCAGGGCCAGCGGGCCCACCGGGAACTTGTAGCCCAGCACCATGGCGTTGTCGATGTCCTCGGGGGAGGCCACGCCCTCCTCGACCATGCGGATGGCCTCGAGGGCGATCGCCACGCCCAGGCGGGAGGAGGCAAAGCCCGGGGCGTCCTTCACGACGACCGGGGTCTTGCCCAGGCCCTTCACCCACTCGGTGGACAGGGCCTTCAGCTCGTCGCCGGTCCGCTCGCCGATGACGACCTCCACCAGCTTCGACGCCGGCACCGGGTTGAAGTAGTGCAGGCCGCAGAAGCGCTCGGGGCGCTGCAGGTGCTTCGCCAGCTCGTCCACGGACAGCGACGAGGTGTTGGTGGCCAGCCACGCGTCCTCGGCCAGGTGGCGCTCCACCTCGGTCAGGGACTCGATCTTCAGGTCCATGATCTCCGGCACGGCCTCGACCACGAGGCCGCAGCGGGCGAAGTCGGCCTTGTCCAGGGAGATCGTCAGGCGCTCGGCCCAGACGTCCAGGTTGCCGTCGATCCTGCCGCGCTCGAGGGACTTGGCGAGATCCGCCTCGATGCGCTCCTTCGCGCCCTCGGCGGCCTGCGGATCGCGCTCGACGACGATCACCTCGTCGGTGCCGGACGTCAGGAAGGCGTGGGCGATGCCGGCGCCCATGCGGCCGCCGCCGAGCACGCCGACGACGGAGGGCACGGAGCCCTGGGGGGTGTTCTGGTTCTCGGTCACGGGTGGGTCCTCACTTCTTCTTGCGGTCCAGGAAGGCCTGCATGCGGTCGAACTTGGCCTGCGACTCGAACAGGATGGCCTGTGCGATCTCGTCCACGTGGGGGTGGGCCTCGCGGGGCAGGTGGAACACGCGCTTGGACAGGCGCACGGCCAGGGGGTCCTGCGCGGCGATGCGGTCCGCCAGAGCGTCCGCGGCGGCCAGGAGCTCGGCCGGCTCGTGCAGCTCGGTGACCAGCTTCAGGTCCAGCGCCTCCTGGGCGTCCAGAATGCGGCCGGCGAGCAGCAGCTCCAGGGCCACGGGCTCGCCCACGAGCTCCTTGAGGCGCCACTGGGCGCCCGCGGCGGCGGTGATGCCCAGGTTCGTCTCCGGCTGGCCCATCTTCAGCTTCGGGGTGGCGATGCGGAAGTCGGCCGCGTAGGCAAGCTCCGCACCGCCGCCGAGCGCATACCCGTCGATCGCGGCGATCACGGGCATGGGCAGGCGGTGGATGCGGTCGAAGACCTGCGAGTTCACGCCGCGCAGGGCGTCGTCCCGGCGCCGCTCGCGCAGCTGGCCGATGTCCGCCCCGGAGGCGAAGATCCCGGAGGTCTTCCCCGGCTCCCTCGTCGACTCCACCTCGGTGCCGGAGATGATCAGGATCTTCGGGGTCCGCTCCAGGTATGCGCAGAGCGCGTGGAACTCCTCCACCATCGTCTCGTCGATGGCGTTGCGCACCGCGGGGCGGTCCATCCTCGCGTGGACGCGGTCCTCGCGCTCCTCGATCCTCAGGGCGGTGAACCCGCTCGCGTCGAAGCCCGGCACGGCGCTCACACCTTCTCCACGAGCATCGCGGTGCCCTGGCCGACGCCGACGCACATGGTGGCCAGGCCCCTGTCCGCGCCCTCGCGCTCCATGCGGCCCAGCAGGGTGACCACGATGCGCGATCCCGAGGAGCCGAGCGGGTGGCCGAGGGCGATCGCGCCGCCGTCGTTGTTGACGATCCCGGCGTCCAGGCCGAGGCGGCGCACGGAGGCGAGGGACTGGGTGGCGAAGGCCTCGTTGATCTCGACGGCGCCCAGGTCCGCCACGGACCAGCCGGCGCGGTCGAGGGCCTTCTCCGTGGCCGGCACCGGGCCGAGGCCCATGATGTGCGGCTCGAGGCCGGCGGAGGTGGACTCGACCACGCGGGCACGCGGGGTCAGGCCGTACTTCTCCGCGGCGCGCTCGGAGACCACGAGGATCGCGGAGGCGCCGTCGTTGAGGGAGGAGGAGTTGCCGGCGGTGACCACGCCGTCCTTCTTGATGATCGGGCGCAGGCCGGCGAGCACCTCGGGGGTGGAGCCGGGGCGGGGGCCCTCGTCCGTGTCCACGACGGTCTCGGCGCCCTTGCGGCCCTTGACGGTGACCGGGACGATCTCGTCGGCGAAGCGGCCGGCCTCGATGGCGGCCAACGCCTTCTCGTGCGAGCCGGCGGCGAAGGCGTCCGCGTCCTCGCGGGTGATGCCGTCCACCTCGGCGACCTCCTCGGCGGTCTCCGGCATGGAGAAGATGAACTTGTCGCCGAACTCGCCCGAGGTGAAGCGGGGGTTGGTGAAGCGCCAGCCGATGGAGGTGTCCACGACCTCGCCGGGCTTGGCGAATGCCGTCGCCGGCTTCTCCATGACCCAGGGGGCGCGGGACATGGACTCCACGCCGCCGGCCACCACGACGTCCGCCATGCCGGAGCGCACCAGCGCGGTGGCCAAGCCGATCGCGGACATGCCCGAGGCGCAGAGACGGTTCACGGTGATGCCGGGGACGGTGTCGGGGAAGCCCGCCAGCAGCCACGCCATGCGGGCCACGTTGCGGTTCTCCTCGCCGGCGCCGTTGGCGTTGCCGAGGATGACCTCGTCCACCACGGAGGGGTCGATGCCCGCGTCCTCGATGACGGCCTTGATGGTCAGCGCCGCGAGGTCGTCCGGGCGGACGGAGGACAGGGCGCCGCCGTATCGGCCGACGGGGGTGCGGCGGCCGCCGACGAGCAGGGCCTGGGTTCCGGTGGGAGCGGACATGGCGGGGGACTCCTTGGGGGTCGACGACGTCGGACGTGCTCGGAGCGCTCGGGTGCGGCGGCCGGCGTCGGCCCGCGCCGGAGCGCGGGCGACGCGCGGGCGCGCGAATTACCGACCGAGCGTTCAGGTCTGCTCCCAGTATCCGGCCCGGGTGTGACGCGGGTCAAACATGACGGTGCGGCGGGCTCAGGCCCGCGGGCGCTCCTGGGTGAACACCGCGCCGAGCCCGGCCCACTCGTCCCGGCCGAGGCGGGCCACCGGGTCCAGCCGCGCCGGGTCGGGCAGGGTGCGCCCCCGCGCGTCGGTGACCAGGGCGTCCTCCCGCACGGCCGCGTGGACCACCCGGCCGAACACGCAGTGGCCGTCCCCCACGGGCACCACGCGCTCGAGCGTGCACTCCAGCACGGCCGGGCTGGCGGCCACGCGCGGCGGGGCGACAGCAACGCTCGGCTCCCTCTCGAGGCCGGCGAGGACGAACTCGTCCACCTCGGGGCCCACCGGCGCGGAGGTGGTGTTGCACGCCTCGGCGAGCGCGCGGTCCACGAGGGACACCGTGAACTGCCCCGTGGCCTCCACGTTCCGCAGGGTGTCCTTCCGCCCGGTGGAGGAGAACATCACGATCGGTGGGGCCGCGGAGACCATCGTGAAGAACGAGTGCGGTGCGAGGTTCACGGCCCCGTCCGCGGCTGTGGTGCCCACCCAGGCGATGGGCCGGGGGATGAGCACGGCCTTGAGCAGCAGGGCGGTCTCGGCGTCCCCGAGCGCCTCGGCGGAGCGCTCGGCGCGGGCGGGGTGGGGCTGAGGCGGGGTGGTCTCGCTCATGGCCGCCAGTATGCCGGGGCGGAGCCTGCCCGGGGGCCTCCCTGCCGAAACCCATGCTTTCGAACGTCGTCTAGGCCCTGTTCCACGCTCGAAGGTCTCCATTCGCCCCGGAACCGCGCTCGAAAGTGAGGGGGTGCGGCGGGGGTTCAGCCCCCGCGTACGACGACGGCGCCGCCCCCTGCGGAAGGGGACGGCGCCGTCGTCGTGGGTCGGGCGGTCCGTGGGGCCGCCCAGCCGGGGTGGATCAGTGGCGCAGCGCGGCGTCCTCGATCGGGTCCACGCCGAGCTCGTCGTGCTCGTGGTCGTGCAGGTTCCGGTCCTGGATGCCCTTGGGGACCATGGACACGGCCGCCAGCGAGACCAGGGAGATGAGGATCATGTAGCCGGCCACCCACGCCCAGCCGCGGGGCAGGAGCAGGTCGGCGATCAGCGGGGCGAACGCACCGCCGATGATGGCGCCGATCGCGTAGCCGATGGACACGCCGGAGAATCGGACCTTCGCCGGGAACATCTCGGCGTACATCGCGGACTGCGGGCCGTAGGACGGGCCGAGGCCGATGGTGAGGATGAACAGGGCGGCGGCGAACAGCGGCAGCGAGGCGGTGTTCATCATCAGGAACATCGGCACGGACCACAGGATCAGGATCACGTAGCCGATCTGGAAGGTGAGGCGGCGCCCGATCCTGTCCGAGATCCAGCCGCCGAACAGGGTGAAGATGAACCAGCCGAAGCCGCCCACGAGGGACGCGGTGAGCACCTCGGACGCGCTCAGGCCCAGGCCCTTGGGGCCGCCGTACTTGGCGAACCAGGCGATCACCAGGTAGCCGATGGCGTTGTTCGCGGCGAAGATCAGGGCGGCCAGGACCACGGTCTTGGTGTGGTTGCGGAAGAGCTCGCCGAGGGGGGCGGTCTCGTCCTTCTTCAGCTGCTGCATCTCCTTGAAGACCGGGGACTCCTCCACGGCCTTGCGGATGATCGTGCCCACGATGATCAGCACGAAGGAGATCAGGAAGGGGATGCGCCAGCCCCAGGCCAGGAACTGCTCGTCCGTCATGTTGGCGCGGACCAGGAACAGCACGGCGGTGGCCACGATCATGCCCAGGGGCACGCCGATCTGCGGGGCGGAGCCGAAGAGGCCGCGCTTGCCGCGCGGGGCGTGCTCCACGGCCAGCAGGGCCGCGCCGCCCCACTCGCCGCCGGCGGAGAAGCCCTGCACCAGGCGGAGCAGGACCAGCAGGATCGGGGCGGCGATGCCGATCTGCGCGTAGGTGGGCAGCAGGCCGATGAGCACGGTGGCCGCGCCCATGCCGATCAGGGTGATGGCCAGGACGATCTTGCGGCCGAACCTGTCGCCCATGTGGCCGGCGACGATCGCGCCGAGCGGGCGGACGAGGAACGAGATGCCGAGGGAGGCCCACGAGGCGATCTGGGCGCCGCCCTCGCCCATGGGGGCGAAGAACAGCGGGCCGAGCACGAGGGCGGCGGCCTGGGCGTAGATGAAGAAGTCGTACCACTCGATGGTGGTGCCGACGAGGGTGCCGGCGAGGACCTTGCGCTCCTCGCGCGGGTCGCGGGCGGCCGGGGCGGCCGGGGAGGCGACGGTGTGGCTCATGGGTGCTCCTGGGGTGAGGGGCTGCGGCCTGCGGTGCGAGACGGCACGAGACGCATGTGACCGACCGGTCGGTCGGGAAGTGACACGGGTCACCGTATACGACGTCGTGTGACTCGCGCCACGCCGCCGACGGATGTCGTGATTGTGACGTCCACCCCGACCCCACACGACGACGCCGCCCGCCCCCTCGCTCGGAGGGTGCGGGCGGCGTCGTCGTCCCGGCGTCGGGGGGCCTGCGGAGGACGGAGGGCTCAGCCGCGGCCGGTGAACTCGGGCTTGCGCTTCTCCTGGAAGGCCTTGAACCCCTCGGCGTAGTCGGCGGTGCCGCAGAGCTCGCCCTGCGCCACGTTCTCCGCGTCGAGGGACTCCCACAGGCCGACCCGCCGGTCGCGGATCTGCTGCACGAGCTCCTTGGACGCGCGGAACGCGAGCGTCGCGCCGGAGGCCACCCGGGCGGCCTTGGCGAGGGTGAACTCGAGCAGCTCGTCCGCGGGGACGGAGCGGGAGAACAGGCCCGCGCGCACGGCCTCCTCGCCGGAGATGAGCTCGGCGGTGTAGATCAGGTCCAGGGTGCGGTGGGCGCCCAGGCGCTCGGTGAACAGCCAGTGGCCGCCCGAGTCCAGGGTGGCGCCGAGGTTGGCGAACGGCGAGCCGATCTTCGCGTCCTCGGCCACGTAGACCACGTCCGTGGCGATGGCCAGGCCCAGGCCCACGCCCAGGCACGCGCCCTGCACGGCCGCGAAGGTCGGCACGGGGCACTCGGACATGGCGCGCAGCACGGGGGTGACCTCGTCCCGCAGGTAGGCGGTGGCGTCATCGTCGGCGGGGGTCACGTCCGAGATGTCGCGGCCGGCGCAGAAGCCCCGGCCCTCGCCGCGCAGCACCACCGCGCGGACCTCGCCGGACTCGGCCCTCCGGGCGATCTCGGCGTACGCGGCGCCGAGGTCGGCCAGGGCCTGCTCGTCCAGGGAGTTCATCCTCTTCGGGGCGTTCAGCGTCACCTCGGCGACGCGGTCGGCCACGGTCAGCTCGACCATGCTCATCGTGTGCTCCTCGCCGCTCACGCGTCGAAGTCGACCGTGATGGCGTCGCCGGTGGGACGGGTCTGGCAGGTCAGGATGTAGCCGTTGTCCACCTCGTCCTTCTCGAGTGCGTAGTTCTCCTCCATCTTGAACTCGCCCTCGGTGACCTTCGCGCGGCAGGTGCCGCACACGCCGCCGGCGCACGCGAACGGGACGTCGGAGCGCACGCGCAGGGCGGCGTTGAGGATCGTCTCGTGCGCGGACTTCGGCGACTCGACCTTGCCGGTGGTGCCGTCGAGGTTGAACTCGATGGTCACGTTGTCGCCGGAGGGGTCGGCCTCGATCGGCCGACCGGCGTCGCCCTGCGGGCGCTCGGGGCGGCCGGTGGTGAACAGCTCGAAGCGGACGTCGTCGTCGGCCACGCCGCGCTCGGAGAGCGTGTCCCGGGCCATCTGCACCAGCTCGAACGGGCCGCAGAGGAACCACTCGTCGGTGTTCTCGACGTCGATCACGCGGTCCAGCAGGGTCTCGAGCTTCTCGGAGTCGATGCGGCCGGACAGGAGCGGGGCCACGCGCTGCTCGCGGGAGAGCACGTGGTAGACGGTGAACCGGGACGGGTACTTGTCCTTGAGGTCGCCGATCTCCTCAGCGAACATCACGTCCATGGCGGAGCGGTTCGCGTAGATGAGGCTGAAGCGGGCGTTCTCGGACGCGGCCAGCACCGACTTGGCGATGGCCATGATCGGGGTGATGCCCGAGCCGGCGGCCAGGGCCACCAGGTCGGCCTGCCCGTCCTTGACGGCCTGCGCGGCCACGGCGTCCGGGTTGTTCATGGAGGTGACGCCCTTGCGGGAGGTGAACGCGCCCTGCGGGTTCATCACGTCGATCTTCTCGCCGACCTCGAGGCGCTCGTTGGCCCACGTGGAGAAGACGCCGCCGAGGTCCTTCTTCACGGCCACGCGGATCTCCCCGCGCTGCGGCACGGCGCAGATCGAGTACGAGCGGCGCAGCTCCTGGCCGTCGATCTCCTTGCGCAGAGCCACGTACTGGCCGGGCAGGTAGTCGTAGTCGTCGGCGAGCTCCTCGGGGACCGCGAAGGTCACCTCCACGGAGTCGTCGGTGAGCCTGCGCAGCTCGGACACCTCGAGGGTGTTGAACGTCGCGCGGCGCTTGGCGGGGGCGTCGGTGGTCTCGGTCATCAGTGCACCTTGAAGTAGTCGAAGGGCTCCAGGCACTCCCGGCACGTGTACAGCGCCTTGCAGGACGTGGAGCCGAAGCGGGTGATCTCACGGGTGTTGAGGGAGTGGCACCGGGGGCACTTCACGGCCAGGCCGATCCGCACGGGCCCGTCCACGGTGCGGGCCGCGGGCGGGGCGATCCCGTACTCGGACAGCTTGGCCTTGCCCTCGTCCGTCATCCAGTCCGTGGTCCACGCCGGCTGGAGGACCAGCCGCACCTCAGAGTTCTCGAACCCCGCGTGTTTCAGGGCCCGGGAGACGTCCGTGGTGATGGTGTCCATGGCGGGGCACCCGGAGTACGTGGGGGTGATGACGACGACGGCCTTGTCGCCCTCGGCGTGCGCGTCCCGGAGGATCCCCAGGTCCGCGATGGACAGCACGGGGATCTCCGGGTCGTGCACGGTGGAGGCCGCATCCCACACCCGTGCGTCGACGGGGTCGGTGGGGCGCAGCTCGCTGGCGGTGGTCACCAGGAGGCCCCCGGGTGACGGCGGGCCAGGGACTGCATCTCGGCCAGGATGTAGCCGCGGTACTCGCTCATCTCGCCGGAGCGGTCACCGCCGCGGGCCACGCCCGTGTCGGGGACCTGCAGGCCGGCGGCCTCGATGGCCGCGCGGAGGCGGGTCATCGTGGGCTCCTCGAGGGAGGACGGCAGGACAGCCACGCCCTGCTCCGCGAGGGGGCGGGTGACGTCGTCGTCGTGGAAGAGCTCTGGAACGTAGGGCCACAGCTCGTCCAGGCCGCGCTGCATGCGGCGCTTCGACTCCTCGGTGCCCAGGCCCAGGCGGTTCACCCACTGCTCGGCGTGGTCCTGGTGGTACAGGACCTCCTTGAGGGCTTTGTCCGCGATGGCGGCGAGGGTGGCGTCCGTGGACTCGCGCAGCCGGGAGTACAGCTCGTACGCGTAGAACGAGTAGTACAGCTGGCGGGCGATGGTCTTGCCGAAGTCGCCGTTCTCGGCCTCCACGAGGCGGACGGAGCGGAACTCCTCCTCGTCGCGGAAGTAGGCGAGGTCGTCCTCGGACTTGTCCCACGCCGTGCCGGCGTAGGACAGGAGGAAGCGGGCGTGGCCCACCAGGTCCAGGGCGATGTTGCCCAGGGCGATGTCCTCCTCGAGCTCGGGTGCCCGGGAGATCCACCAGGAGAGGCGCTGGCCGAGCATCAGGGCGTCGTCGCCGAGGTAGGCGGCGTAGCGGGCCACCTCCTCGGATGCCTTCTGCTCGCCGGAGGCGATCTCCTCGGCGGTGATGGCGACGCCGGCGGAGTGCTTGGTGGCCGTGTCGTTGGTCGCGAAGCTCACAGGTGCGGCACCCCCTCGGACTTCTGGTAGTAGGTGGCGTGCCGGTAGGACTTGCCCTGCGGGGACTCGAAGAAGCCGCCCTTGGAGTCCGGGTCCGACGCCGCCACGGCGTCCGCGGGGACGACCCACACGGAGGTGCCCTCGTTGCGGCGCGTGTACAGGTCGCGCGCGTTGCGCAGCGCCATGGTGGCGTCCGGGGCGTGGAGCGAGCCGGCGTGCACGTGGGACAGGCCGCGGTTGGCGCGGACGAAGACCTCCCAGAGGGGCCACTCGTTGCTGGCCGCGGTGTCCCGCTTCTCCGGCATCTGCGCCGCCTTGTTCTCGGTCTCGGTCATGGCTCAGGCTCCGATCAGCTGGGTGTCGGCCGGGGCGTTCTGCTCGGCCTGGCGGCGGGCGTAGGCGGCGGCGGCCTCGCGGACCCAGGCGCCCTCCTCATGGGCCTGGATGCGGCGGGCCATGCGCTGGGCGTTCATGGGGCCGTTGCCCTTGATGACGTCCGTGAACTCGTCCCAGTCGAGCGGGCCGAAGTCGTAGTGGCCGCGCTCCTCGTTCCACTTCAGGTCCGGGTCCGGCAGGGTCAGGCCCAGGGCCTCGGCCTGCGGGACGATCATGTCCACGAAGCGCTGGCGCAGCTCGTCGTTGGAGAAGCGCTTGACCTTCCACTCCATGGACTGCTTGGAGTTCGGGGAGTCGGCGTCCGGCGGGCCGAACATCTGCAGGGCGGGGCCGTAGGTGCGGTTCACCGCGTCCTGGGCCATCTGCTTCTGCTCCGGGGTGCCGTGGGACAGCTCGAAGAGGATCTCCCAGCCCTGGCGCTGATGGAAGGACTCCTCCTTGCAGATGCGGACCATGGCGCGGCCGTACGGGCCGTAGGAGGCCCGGCACAGCGGGACCTGGTTGCAGATGGCGGCGCCGTCGACGAGCCAGCCGATCGCGCCCATGTCCGCCCAGGTGCGGGCCGGGTAGTTGAAGATCGAGGAGTACTTGGCCTTGCCCTCGAGCAGCTGGTCGTTCAGCACGTCGCGGGGGGTGCCCAGGGTCTCGGCGGCCGAGTACAGGTACAGGCCGTGGCCCGCCTCGTCCTGGACCTTGGCCATGAGGATCGCCTTGCGCTTCAGGGAGGGGGCGCGGGTGATCCAGTTGGCCTCCGGCTGCATGCCGATGATCTCGGAGTGCGCGTGCTGGGAGACCTGACGGGTCAGGGACTTGCGGTAGGCCTGCGGCATCCAGTCGCGGGGCTCGATGCGCGAGTCCTCCGCGATCAGGCGGTCGAAGTTCTCCTGGCCGGCCGCATCCTCGGGGGACGGCACGGAGGCCAGGCTCGGGGAGCTGCTGGTCTGCGTCATGGGGTTCACCTCACGCTGAGTGCGGATACTGGGATTGCGGGGCCAGGGGCCGCGCCGACGGGTCGACGAATTACTGACCGTTCGTTCAGGATAGGGACTGGTGTGAGCCCCGTCAACACTCCCACGGGTGGGCTCCCGGCGGCAGGGCGGCCGTCCGCTCCTGCACAACGAGCACTCCGCCCGGCCCCGTCCACGGCCGGGGTCGCGGGCCCGCATCCTGCCCCCGTGCCGCCCTAGCGTGCCGGCCATGAGCCTTCCTCCCCTGAGCGCGGCGCTGCTGGACGGCCTGGTGGCCGCCGGCCTGCACGACGACGCCGCACGCCTCGGCGTCCGCCTCACCTCCGCCCACGCGGACCTCGTCGCGGCCCGCTCCGCCGAGGCCGCCCTGGCCGGTCTGCAGGAGGAGCTGCGCCTGCTCCTCGCCGAGGCCCAGGCCCTCTCCGCGGGGGTCCGGGCCGGGGTGGACGTGGCGTGGCGCTCGGCGGCCGGGCGCCGCCACGCGGACGCCGCCCGCGCCCTCCACGGGGCCGCCGAGGCGCGCGTGGACGAGGTCCTCGAGTGGCTCGCGCTGCTCCAGGGGGCCCTCCACGAGGCGGGGCAGGCCCGCGCCGACGCGGAGCACCGCGTCCGGCAGGCGGAGGCGGCGGCCACGGCCGCCCTGCGCACGCTGGCGGCCGCATGACCGCCGGGATGCCCGGCCCGGCGCGGCCCCCGGCGCCCGCGCCGCCGTTCCGCACCGTCGGCGGGCCGGCGTCGGTCTTCGCGGACCTGGACGCCCTCGAGGCGCTCGCCGCCCGGCGTCGCGAGCAGGCGGCGGACGCGATGCGGCTCGCGGGCCGCGCCCGCCTGCTCCTGGACCGGATCGCCCCGGCCGTGGCGGTGGCCCCGTCCGCCGCGCGGCTGTCCGTGCGCCTGCCCGAGGGGGAGCACGCCTGCCGCGCGCTGGCGGACCGGCTCGAGGAGGCGGGCCGCGCCCTGGCCCGTGCGGCCGAGGGCTACCGCGCGGCCGAGCGCGGCGCGGCCGGCGTCATGGACACCCGGGACCTCGACGTCGAGGGGCTGCGCGCCTGGATGCTCGACGCCGCCCGGGACGGGGTCACGGCCTCGGACACGGAGTTCGTGCTGCGGCAGGGGGCGGACGCGGTGGCGGAGGACCTCACGGCCCGCCTGCTCGTCGACCCGGTGGCGGCGGCCCTGTCCAAGGCCCCCTACATCGGCCCTCTGGTGACGGCGGCCAGGCGCAGCCCGTGGGTGGACGAGCGGCTCGGCGAGGCCCTGACGGCCGCCCTGGAGTGGACGGCCGACCTGGTGCTGGACACCCCCGTGGGGGAGCTGGCCGACTATCCCACCGTCTCCCACGTCCTCACCGCGGCGGCGGACGCGGTGGCGAACGCCCCGGTCCTGGCCGTGGAGGCGCGGCCGGCCCCCGCGCCGGCTCGGCTCGACGGCGGTCTGGCCGACCTGCTCTCCCTCGTCCCGGGCCCCGACGCCCCGCCCGGCGCCGTCACGGTCACGGCCGTGGTGGACCCGGCCACGGGGGAGCGGACCTGGGTGGTCGGGCTGCCCGGCACCCAGGGGCGGGACGCCGCGGAGGACGGCACCACGAACTGGGCCGACCTGTTCGGGATCGCGGACGCGTACGCCGGCGGCTCCGCCCGCGCCGGCGAGGGGATCGCGCAGGCCCTCGCCCTGGCCGGCGTCCCGGAGGGGGCCGCCGTGGTGTTGGTCGGCCACTCGGCCGGCGGGATGCACGCGGTCAACATGACGGCCCACCCGGCGGTCACCTCCCGCTGGAGGGTCGGGGGCGCGGTGACGGTCGGCTCGCCCGCCGGGTCCCTGACCCCGCGGGCCGGCACGCCCGTGCTCAGCCTCCAGCGGGAGGCCGACGTGATGACCGGTCTGGACGGCGGGCCCAACGCGGCCTCGGCGGACTGGGCCACCGTGAGCATGGCGGACACCCGGCCCGTCGGTGCGGACGACGGGGCCGCAGAGCTCCTGTGGCGGGCCCTCGCCCAGGACCCGGAGCTCCAGGTGCGGGAGCTGTTCGCCGCCCCGGAGCGGTGGGCGGACGCGGTCGCCGGCCGCGGGGGCGAGCACTCACTCGAGGCCTACCGCGCCGCCGCGGCCGCCTACGAGGCCGCCGACCCGGCCCTGCGCTCCCAGGAGCAGGGGATCCTCGACGCCCTGTCCGACCTGACCGCCGGGGACGTGCGGTCCTCCACGCATGTCACCCTGCGGCGGCAGCCGCTGCCCACCCGGGCGGACGTGGTGCCCCCGGAGCGCGTGCATCCGTGACACCGCTCGCCCGCTCCCGGGACGACGACGGCGCCGCCCCCGTCCGAGGGGGCGGCGCCGTGGCGCAGGACCCGCGCGGGGCGCGGGCGGCCGGCTCAGCGGGCGTCGAGCAGCACGCCGGCGAAGAACGCGTTCAGGCGCTCCACCTCGTCCAGGCCGAAGACGCCGGAGACGTAGTGGTCCGGGCGGACCACCACCACGGCGCCGTCGCGGCTGATGCCGCGGGCCTCGAAGATGTCCTCGCCGTGCCGGGGCTGGCACGTGGCGAAGATGTTGTTGAGGTCGTGCAGGCGCAGCGCGCCGGAGGTCGGCTTGAACACGGCCGGGACGTCCGGGTGGGCGAACTCGGTCTGCTTCTGCTGGTAGACCACCTTGATGTCGAACCGCGCGTCCTGCGGGCCGTCGGAGGGGGTGTGGCGGTTGCGGAAGGACCACGGGTCCTCCTCCACCGCCTTCGCCCACGCGGCGACCTTCGAGTCCGCGTCCTGCGGGGCGGCGGCGTCGGCGAACACGTAGACGCGCCAGCGGCCGTCCGCCCGGTGCAGGTGCCCCAGGTGCTTGACGTTCGTGTCGCACGAGCGCTCCACCAGGGCGGACTTGAAGCGCTTGCCGATCGGGAAGCCCGTGGCCAGCTCCTGGCCGGTGCCGTCCGTGGTGAGGAGGGAGGGCTTGTACTCCGTCATGAAGCCCGCGGGGAACTCGGCGGTCTTCGTGTAGAACTCCGCCACCTCGTTGGGGTCGCCCAGCTCGGAGGTGGGCTTCGCCATCAGCGTCGACCACTCCTTGTCGAAGTCGATCAGGTTCTTGGCGATGTCCTTGCGCTCCTCCGAGTAGGTCGGGACCAGCTCGGCCGGGGCGGTGCCGGAGAGGACCTGCCCGAGCTTCCAGCCCAGGTTCCAGCCGTCCTGCATGGAGACGTTCATGCCCTGGCCGGCCTTGGCGGAGTGGGTGTGGCAGGCGTCGCCGAGCAGGAACACGTTCGGGTGGTCCACGCGCTCGCGGTTGTCGAAGCCGGAGGTCAGGCGGTGGCCCACCTCGTACACCGAGTGCCAGGCCACCTCCTTCACCTCGAGGGTGTAGGGGCGGATGATCTGCTGCGCGCGGCGGATGATCTCCTCGATGGGCGTCTGGCGGATGCGGTGGTTGTCGTCCGCCGGCACCTCGCCGAGGTCCACGTACATGCGGAACAGGTGGCCGCCCTCGCGGGGGATGTGCAGGATCGAGCCGGTGCTGGAGTGGATGGCGCACTTGGTCCGGATGTCGGGGAAGTCGGACACGGCCAGCACGTCCATGACGCCCCACGCGTGGTTGGCGGCGTCGCCGGAGAGGGAGTGGCCGATCGCCTTGCGCACGCGCGAGCCGGCGCCGTCCGCGCCCACCACGTACTTGGCGCGGACCTGGCGGGTCTCGCCGGCGGTCGGGTCCGCCAGCGGCTCGCCCTGGTCGTCCACGGTGCGGCGCAGGGTCACGACGACGGGGTGCTCGCCCTCGCCGGAGTCGTCCAGGCCCTCGAAGGACCAGCCGTAGTCCGGCTGCGCGCGCGTGGGCGAGTTCTTCATGTACTCGGCGAACCAGTCCAGGATGCGGGCCTGGTTCACGATCAGGTGGGGGAACTCGGAGACGCCCTCGGGGTCGTCCTCGGCGAGGGAGGTGCGGACGATCGCATCCGCGTCCTCGGCGCTGGGGTTCCAGAAGGCCATGGACGTCAGGTCGTAGGCCTCGTCGATGATCTGGCTCGCGAAGCCGAACGCCTGGAAGGTCTCCACGGAGCGGGCCTGGATGCCGTCGGCCTGGCCGATCTCGAGGCGGTGGGGGCGGCGCTCCACGATCCGGGTGTGCACGTCCGGGAACATCGCCAGCTGGGCCGCGGCGATCATGCCCGCGGGGCCGGTGCCGACGATCAGCACGTCCATCTCGTCCGGCAGCTCGGCGGGGCGATCGAGGCCGACGCCGCCCGCGGGCTGGACGCGCGGGTCGGTGGAGACGTAGCCGTGGTGGTGGAAGAGCATCGTGGGTCCTTTCCGGCCCGGGGCCGCGGGCACGGGATGTGTTCTCTCAGGGAACAGGGCGTTCGCGGAGGGAACGCGCGTGTGGCAGACTCTACGCGGACGTGATCCCGTTCACAACAGCGACGCCGAGGAGGACCATGCCGCACCCCGGACAGGAGGCCGCGCCGACCCGCGCCGTCGGCGCCCGCCCCGACGCCCCCTCCCAGACGCTCTCCCGCGCGCTGGCCATGCTCGAGGTGGTCGCCGAGCGCCCGACGCCGCCGAGCATCGCCGAGCTCGCGGACGCCCTCGACGTCCACCGCTCCGTGGCCTACCGGATGCTGCGCACCTTCGAGCTGCACGGGCTGCTGCGCCGCGACGCCGCCGGCCTGGTGCACGGTGCGCCGGGCCTCGTCACGCTGGCGGGCGGGGTGGAGCAGGACCTGCGCGCGGCCGCCCTCCCCGAGCTCACCGCCGTCTCCGGGGATCTGGACATGACGGCCTTCCTCGTGGTCTGGGACGGCCGGGACTGCCTGACCCTGGCCACGGTGGAGCCGCCCCGTGGCAACCTCGTGACCCAGCGCCCCGGCACGCGCCACCCCCTGGGCGTGGGCGCTCCCGGCGTCGCGATCGCGGCCGTCCTGCCCGTGGAGGAGCGGGGGCGCCTCGTCTCCGAGGACGCCGCCGCGGTGGACCGGCTCTCCGGACCGCGCGTCGACGAGGCCCGTGGGCGGGGCTGGGCCCAGTCCCGGGACGAGGTGATCACCGGGGTGGGCTCGGTGGCCGCCCCCGTGCCCGCGCCCGGGCGCATGCCGGCCGCGCTCGCCGTCGTCTTCACGGCGCCCGCGGTGGACCACGCGGCGGTGGGGGAGCGGCTCACGGCCTCCGCCCACCGCCTGGCCGCCGTCCTCGGCGAGGCCTGAGAGGGCCGTCACACTCGCGTAACATCGGGGCCATGACTGATGCCGCCCCCGTCCCCTCCGAGGTCCGCCCCCACGCCAAGGTGGGCCTGCTGCCGCCGTACGCCGCGGGCAAGCCCCCGGTCGCCGTGCCCGGCCTGACGCCGTTCAAGCTCTCCTCGAACGAGAACCCCCACGCGCCCGTGCCGCCGGTCCTCGAGCGCATCCATGAGGTCGTCACCGGCGCGGAGGGCGCCGCCAGCCCCGTCTGCCGCTACCCGGACCCGCTCTCCACGGCCCTGCGCGAGCGTCTGGCGGCCCACCTCGAGGTGCCGGCGGACGACGTCGTGACGGGCGCCGGCTCCCTGGGCGCGCTGTCCCAGCTGATCACCGCTTTCGCCGGCGACGGCGGCGAGTCCGGCGCCCCGGACGAGGTCGTCTTCGCGTGGCGCAGCTTCGAGGCGTACCCGATCGTGGTGCGCTCGGCCGGGGCCCGGGACGTGCAGGTGCCGCTGACCGCGGACCACCGCCACGACCTGCCCGCCATGCTGGACGCGATCACCGACCGCACCCGCGTGGTGCTGCTGTGCACGCCGAACAACCCGACGGGCCCCGTGCTCACCACGGACGAGGTGGAGGACTTCCTCGGGAAGGTCCCGCCGCACGTGCTCGTGGTGATCGACGAGGCGTACGTGGAGTTCGTGCGCCACCCGCAGGCGGTCAGCGGCCTGGACATGTACCGCCGCCACGCCAACGTGGTGGTGCTGCGCACCTTCTCCAAGGCCCACGGCCTGGCCAACCTGCGCGTGGGCTACTCCGTGTCCCGCCCGGAGATCACGGCAGCGCTGCGCACCGTGGCCGTGCCGTTCGCGGTGTCCTCCGTGGCCGAGCAGGCCGCGATCGCCTCCCTCGACCACCTGGACGAGGTCCTGGCGGGCGTGCAGACCGTGGTGGACGAGCGCGAGCGCGTGGTCGCCGCCCTGACCGACGCCGGCTGGGACGTCCCCGAGACCCACGCCAACTTCGTGTGGCTGCCCCTCGGCGAGCAGGCGGCGGCCTTCGCCGCGGCCGCGGGGGAGCGGGCGCTGTCCGTGCGCGCCTTCACGGGCGAGGGCGTCCGCGTGAGCATCGGCGAGCAGGAGGCCAACGACCGCTTCCTCGAGGTGGCGCGGGCCTTCCGCGCATGACCGCACCGCCGCCCCCGGACCGGGGCGCGCCGGGCGCCCCCGCCGGGGGCGGCGGGCCGGACGCCGCGCTGGACCGGTTCCTCCGGATCCTCTCCGCCTTCGACGCGGCCCACCCCGCCCTGACGGTGGCCGAGCTGGCCCAGCGGGCGGCCCTGCCCCTG
>NZ_JAUNHR010000027.1:18403-22398 GCF_030523875.1 Micrococcus sp.
TGCCCCTGGCCCGCGCGGCCATGCCGTTCCTCGTGGACGTCCAGGCCGTCCTGCGCCAGAACACGCAGCTGGCCGTCCTGGATGAGGACGGGGTGCTGGTGCTGGAGCGCCTGGCGGCGCGCGACGCCGTCGTGAACCGGGCGGCGGTGGCCGAGCGGCTGCCGGCCTTCACCACCTCCCTGGGCCTGGTCCTGCTGGCCTTCGCGCGCCCGGGCGAGGCTGCGCGGTTCGTGGACCGGCACCGGGACCGGCTCGGCCGGCCCGTGGACCCCGCCCTGCCGCAGGAGGCGGGCGCGCCGGCGCCGGCCGCGGGACCTCCCGCGGTCGCCGCCCCCACCGAGGAGGGGCTGCGGACGCTGCTCGCGCAGGTGAGGCGGGACGGCTACGCGGCGGTGGACGGCGCCGTGGACCCCGAGGCCCGGGGGATCGCGGTCCCCGTGCACCGCGGTCGGGGGCTGTCCCCGGCCGCGCTCGGCGTGGTGGTGCACCGGGAGGACCCCGTCACCCCGGGCGTCCCGCCCCTGCTGATGACGGCGGCCCGCGGGATCTCCCGGGCCCTCGGCGCGGATTCTCAGTGAGTGAGAATCCCCGTGGCGGTGACCTGGACCACACCCCAGGATGGGGGGACCATCCCCGGGGTCCGCTCCCGCGCCGCACGGCGCCCGGCGCGGCGGACGCCCCAGAAAGGACGCCATGACCCAGCGCACCGTGACCCGCACCCGGGTCGGCATCGTGGGCGGCGGCCCCGCCGGCCTCATGCTGTCCCACCTGCTCTCCCGTGAGGGCGTCGACACCGTGGTCCTCGAGGCCCGCGACCACGACACCATCGCCGCCACGCACCGCGCCGGCATCCTCGAGCAGCCCAGCGTGGACATGCTGACCCGGACCGGCGTGGACGGCCGCATCCGCGAGATCGGCGACGAGCACGCCGGGATCGACATCCGCTTCGGCGGGGAGTCCCACCTGTTCGACTTCCCGGACCTCGTGGGCGCCACCGTCACGCTCTATGCCCAGAACGAGGTGTTCGTGGACCTCGCCGCGGCCCGCGCCCGCGACGGCGGGGACGTGCGCTTCGAGACCGAGGTCGTGGAGGTGCTGGACATCGACTCCGACACCCCCGGCGTGGTGTTCCGCTCGACGGCCGGCGGCGAGGAGGGCCCCCTCGAGGAGCTGCGCTGCGACGTCCTGGTGGGCGCGGACGGCTCCCGCTCCCTCGTCCGCAAGGCCCTGCAGAGGGGCACCGCCGGGGGGCGGGACTTCTTCCACGAGTACCCCTTCGCGTGGTTCGGCATCCTGACCGAGGCGCCGAAGTCCTCGAAGGAGCTCATCTACTGCCGCTCCGACCTGGGCTTCGCCCTCATCTCCCAGCGCTCGGACACCGTGCAGCGCATGTACTTCCAGTGCGATCCGGGCACGGACGCCGCGGACTGGTCCGACGACCGCATCTGGGAGCGCCTCCAGGCGATCGTGGACGGCCCCGACGGGCTGACGCTGAAGACGGGGCCCATCATCGACAAGACCGTGCTCGGCTTCCGCTCCTTCGTGCGCACCCCGCTGTCCCACCGCAACGTGTTCCTCGCGGGCGACGCAGGCCACACCGTCCCGCCGACCGGGGCCAAGGGCCTGAACCTGGCCTTCGCGGACATCCGCGTCCTGTCCGAGGCGCTGCTCGCCTGGGCCCAGGACGGCTCCCGGGAGCTGCTCGACGCCTACTCGGACACCGCCCTGGCGCGGGTCTGGAAGGCCCAGCACTTCTCCTCGTGGATGACCTCCCTGCTCCACACCCGGGAGGACGCCTCCGACTTCGAGCGTCGCCGCGTGCTGGGGGAGCTCATGAACGTCACCTCCTCCCGCTACGGTCAGCAGTACCTGGCCGAGCAGTACACCGGCTGGCCGCACGCCCGCTGACCGTCCGACGCCGACCCCGCAGACAGAGAAAGGAGCACCCGTGAGCGAGCAGACCCCGCACCAGGACGACGAGACCTTCGACCACGCCCACGTGCTCGACCCGGCCGCCACCCAGGACTCCCAGGAGACCATCGACCGGGAGATCGCCGAGGCCCATGCACGGGCGGAGGGGGAGACCCAGCCGCGCCTGGACTTCCCGCCCTACCGCTCCTCGGCGTTCCGCCACCCCACCAAGTCGATGGCGCACGCCGACCCCGAGGGCATCGAGCTGTGGTCCCCCGCGTTCGGCGACCGGGACGTCCACCCGCTCGAGGCGGACCTCACGGTGGGCCAGCAGGGCGAGCCGATCGGCGAGCGCATCACGGTGCGCGGCCGTGTGCTCGACGGCGACGGGCGCCCCGTGCGCCACCAGCTCGTGGAGATCTGGCAGGCCAACGCGGCCGGCCGCTACGTGCACAAGCGGGACCAGCACCCCGCGCCGCTGGACCCGAACTTCACGGGCATCGGCCGCACGCTCACCGGCGCGGACGGGACCTACGAGTTCACCACCATCAAGCCGGCCCCGTACCCGTGGAAGAACCACCGCAACGCGTGGCGCCCGGCGCACATCCACTTCTCCCTGTTCGGCACGGACTTCACGCAGCGCATGATCACCCAGATGTACTTCCCGGGCGACCCGCTGTTCCCGCTGGACCCGATCTACCAGGGCATCACGGACCAGGCCGCCCGCGACCGGCTCGTGGCCACCTACGACCACACGGTGTCCACCCACGAGTGGAACACCGGCTACTGGTGGGACATCGTGCTCACGGGCAGCCACCGCACCTGGATGGAAGACGAGGAGGGCGACCACTGATGCGCATCGACGACACCACCCCGCGCACCGCCGACGGGAAGCTGATCCCCACCCCGGGGCAGACCATCGGCCCGTTCTTCGGCTACGCGAACGGCTACGAGCAGGTGCACCTGCCGTGGCGCGACGGCCACCAGCTGGTGCCCGCCGGCCGCGCGGACGCGATGCGCCTGTTCGGCACCGTCTACGACGGCAACGGGGATCCGATCCCGGACGCCATGATCGAGATCTGGCAGGCCGACGCCGAGGGCGTCATCTCCCAGGAGGACGGCTCCCTCGTCCGGGACGGCTTCACCTTCACCGGCTGGGGCCGCTGCGCCGTGGACAACGCGGGCCGGTACACCTTCTCCACGGTGGAGCCCGGCGTGGTCAACGAGGGCCGCGCGCGGTTCATCCACGTCGTCGTCTTCGCCCGCGGCCTGCTGAACAAGCTGCACACCCGCGTGTACCTGCCCGAGGACGCCGAGGCGATCGCGCAGGACGCGTTCCTCTCCTCCCTGGACGAGGACCGCCGCCGCACCCTGATCGGCACCCGGAACGACGACGGCTCGCTCGAGTTCGACATCTGGATCCAGGGCCGCGGGGAGCACGCCGCGAAGGAGACCGTGTTCCTGCAGTTCCCCGGCATCGAGTACCCCGAGCTCAACTGACGCCGGCCTCGGCCGCAGGCCCGGCCCCTCCCACACGCGGGACGGGTCGGGCCTGACGCCGCCTCCGGAGCCCGATCCCACCCCTCCGACCCCAGGAGCCCGCCATGACCTCAGCCGCCGCCGCCCTCGCCGCCGTCGCCGACGTCGGCCTCCTGGATCCGGCCTGGGCCGGCAGTCGGGCTGAGGCCGCCACCGCGGACCGCACGTTCCTGGGGCACCTGCTCGACGTCGAGGCCGCCTGGGTGCGCGTGCTCGCCCGGCACGGGCTCGCCACGGCGGCCGAGGCCGAAGAGGCCGCGGCGGCGTGCGACCCGGACGCCTACGACGTGGCCGGCCTCGCCCGCGCGGCCCAGGGCGGCGGCAACCCCCTCATCCCGGCGCTGAAGGCGCTGCGCTCGCGGCTGCCGGCCGGCTCCCGCGCCGTGCACCTGGGCGCCACGAGCCAGGACGTCGTGGACTCCGCGATGATGGTCATGGTCGGCCGGGTGGGCGCGATCCTGGCCGAGGACCTCGCCGCCGCGCAGGACGCGCTCGCGGAGCTGGCCCGCACCCACCGTTCGACCCCGATGGTCGCCCGGTCCCTC
>NZ_JAUNHR010000027.1:22408-27462 GCF_030523875.1 Micrococcus sp.
TCCCTCGCCCAGCACTCCCTGCCCTCCACCTTCGGGCTGCGCGCCGCGAACTGGCTCGACGGCCTCGGCCAGGCAACGGACCGGCTCGCCGCCGCCGTCGCGGACCTGCCCGTCCAGTGGGGCGGCGCCGCCGGCACCCTGGCCGCCCTGTCCGGGCACGTCGACCGCGCCCACCGCGCGGGGACCCTCGCCCGGGAGACCACCGCGTTCACGCTCGTCGAGGACCTCGCCGCCGAGCTGGGCCTGTTCGCCCCGCCCGGCCCGTGGGACACCAACCGCATGGCCGTCACCGGGGTGGCGGCGGCGCTGGCCGACGTCGTGGCGGCGTGCGGGAAGATCGCCAACGACGTCCTGGTCTCCGCCCGGATCGAGAACGGGGAGCTCGGCGAACCCCTCGCGGCGGGGCGCGGCGGCTCCTCCGCCATGCCCCACAAGCAGAACCCCGTGCTGTCCGTCCTGATCCGCTCCGCCGCCCTCTCAGCCCCCGGGCTCGTGGCCCAGGTGTACACGGCGGCCGGCGCCGC
The DNA here is from genome assembly GCF_030523875.1 of Micrococcus sp. Lineage (GTDB taxonomy): Bacteria > Actinomycetota > Actinomycetes > Actinomycetales > Micrococcaceae > Micrococcus. The sequence goes on from NZ_JAUNHR010000027.1 coordinate 22,933, forward strand.
GGACGACGAGCGCTCGGACGGGGCCTGGCACGCCGAGTGGCCGGCGCTGCGCCGCCTGCTGCGCGTGGTGGGCGGGGCCGCGGCGCTGACCCGGGAGCTCGTCTCCGGGCTGCGCGTGCACCAGGACCGGATGCGGCGCAACCTGGAGCTCACCGGCCCGCTGCTCGTCTCCGAGCGCATCATGGCCGAGCTCGGCCCTGAGCTGGACGAGGCCTCCGGCGAGCCGGGCTCCGGGAAGCGGCTGATCCAGGACGTCGTGGACCGCTCCCTGGTGGGCGAGGGGGACTTCCGCGCCCTGCTGCGCGCGGCGGTCCCGGAGTCCGTTCCGGACGCCCGCCTCGACGACCTCCTCGACCCCGCCGCCTACACGGGGGAGGCCGAGGCCCTCGTGGACCGCCTGCTCGCCGCCCGCCGGGGCACGACGACGCCGCCCCGCACCTGAGACCATCTCCGTCAGAACCGGCCGCGCCCCTCGGGGTGCGGCGCCGCCGCAGAGGAAGGACCGCCCATGAGCACCCCCCGTGTCACCACCACCCTCCTGAAGCCCGCCCAGGATCCCACCCGCGTGCTCGTGGTCGGCGCCGGCCTCGGCACCGGCGTCCAGGCCCTGTGGTCGCTGGCCGCGACGCGTCTGGGCGAGGACACCGTGGTGGTCGGCTACGACCTGCCCGGCCACGGCGCCTCCGAGCCCCACGCCGAGCCGTTCTCCATCGCGGAGCTGGCGGACGCCGTCGTCGCCGCCGTGCAGGCGCTGCAGACGGACGGCACCGTCCCCGCGGAGGCGCCCGTGCACTTCGCGGGCGTGTCCCTCAACGGGTGCGTCGCGCTGCAGCTGGCCCTGGACCACGCGGACACCGTCTCCGGCGTGGCCGTGATCTGCTCCGCCGCGAAGATCGGCGAGGCGGAGTCGTGGCGCGAGCGCGCCGAGCTCGTGGAGCGCGCCGGCACCCCGACGCTCGTCGAGGGCTCGGCGCAGCGCTGGTTCGCCGAGGGGTTCATCGCGGCACATCCCGAGCGCACCACCGGCCTGCTGCACACCCTGCAGGAGGCGGACCGCCACTCGTACGCCCGCCTGTGCGAGGCCCTCGGTGACTTCGATGTGCGCGAGCGCCTCGGCGAGATCACCGTCCCGGTGCTGACGATCCACGGTGTCGAGGACCAGGTCACCCCGCCCTCGGCCGGTGAGGAGATCGCGGCCGCCGTGCCGGGGACCGTGACCCACGCGTTCGAGGGGACGGCGCACCAGGCCCCCCTCGAGCAGCCCGAGCGCACCGCCGAGGCCCTCGACGCGTTCTTCATGGCCGTCCGATGAGCTCGCACCAGCCGATCGGGCACGACATGGACCGCACCTCGCAGGAGGTGTTCGACGCCGGCATGGCCGTGCGCCGCGAGGTCCTGGGCGACGCCCACGTGGACCGCGCCGAGGCGAAGAAGGACGCCACCACCGAGGACTTCCAGAACCTCATCACCCGCTACGCGTGGGGGACGATCTGGACAAGGCCAGGTCTGGACCGACGGATGCGCTCCGCCGTGACCATCTCCGCGATGGTGGCGGGGGGCTACTGGGACGAGTGCGCCATGCACCTGCGCGCCGCCCTGCGCAACGGCCTGACCCGGGAGGAGATCCAGGAGATCCTCCTGCAGACCGCGGTCTACGCCTCCGTGCCGGCCGCGAACATCGCCTTCAAGCTGGCCCAGGAGGTCTTCGCCCAGGTGGACGCCGACCTCGCCGAGGGCCGGCCGCTGTGAGGCCGGCGGGACCCCTCGCCGCGCCCCCCCGATCGGGGCCCGGGGACGGGTCCCGCCACCGGGTCCCGGCGAGGGGGCGGCATTACCGCACACGGGTGTACGCTAAGGCTCGCCTCACCTGGCCGACCGCCCCGCGCGTCGCCCGGTGACGGCTGGCCCGACGCGCACGCCGGGCCGCGGACCCGACCCGGCGAGGACACCATGACCCTCACCCTGCCCATCACGCAGACCCTCCGCTCCCGCGACGTCACCGGCGGCGCCACCGGAACCTCCGGCCGCCGCACCCTTGCCGACCTGCCGCTCGGCGGCACCGCCGTGGTGCTGGGCGTGTGCGACGCGGCCCGGCCCGACGTCGCCCGGCGCCTCTTCGACCTGGGCCTGCGTCCCGGCTCCCCGGTGACCGGTGTGCGCCGCGCCCCGCTCGGCGGGCCCCTCGTGGTCCGGGTGGCGGACTACGAGCTCACCCTGCGCCGCGATCAGGCGCGCTGCGTGGTGCTCGCCGAGCCCGGCGCGGCCGCCGGCACCGCGGCCTGCGGCTCCCACCAGCGCTCCTGCGGCGGCTGCGGCGCATGAGCCACGGGGCCCACGGCCACCACGGCCACGGGGGCGGCGGCGCCGTGCTGGAGGCCGGGCTGACCCGGCTCGGCCTGGTGGGGGCGCCCAACTCCGGCAAGTCCACGCTGTTCAACGGCCTCACCGGCCTGAGCGTGAAGACCGGCAACTACCCGGGCGTGACCGTGGCCCGAGCGGAGGGCGTGATGACCGCCGAGGACGGTTCGCGCGTCGTCCTCGAGGACCTGCCCGGCACCTACTCGCTGGACCCCATCAGCCCGGACGAGCAGGTCGTGGCGGACGTCCTCGCCCTGGACCCGGAGCACCCGGACCACCCCGAGGGGCTCGTCCTGGTGGCGGACTCCACCACCCTGCGCCGCGGCCTGACCATGGTGGCGCACGCCCTCGCCGTCGACCTGCCGGCCACGCTCGTGCTCACCTTCGGGGACGAGCTGGCGCTGCGCGGCGGCTCCGTGGACGTGTCCCGGCTCTCCCGGGCCCTCGGCGTGCCCGTGCTCGTGGCCACCGCCGGCGACGCGCGGCAGCGCGAGGCCCTGCGCGCCCACCTGGCCACGGACCCGGCCGGGTGGCAGCGGCCCCCGCTGGCCCCGCCGACCGACCCCGCGGGCGTGGACGCCTGGATCTCCTCCGTGCTCGAGGCCGCCCGCCACCGCTCGCCCCGCCCGGACGACCGCACCCGGCGGATCGACGACGTCCTGCTCCACCCCGTGTGGGGCACGCTCGTGTTCCTGGCCGTCATGTTCGCGTTCTTCCAGGTGATCTTCACGGTCGCCGCCCCGCTGCAGGGCCTCGTGGAGACCGCCTTCGGATGGCTCGGCGAGCGCGCGGCGGCCGGCATCCCCGTGGACTGGCTGGGCCGGTTCGTGTCCGAGGCGCTGATCGGCGGCGTGGGCGGCGTGGTGGTGTTCCTGCCGCAGATCCTGCTGCTGTTCCTGATGATCTCCCTGCTCGAGGGCAGCGGCTACATGACCCGGGCCGCGTTCCTGATGGACCGCGTGATGAGCCGGTTCGGGCTCGAGGGCCGCGCGTTCGTGGCGCTGCTGAGCTCCCTGGCCTGCGCCGTGCCCGGCATCATGGCCACCCGCTCGCTGCCCTCCGCGCGGGACCGGCTGGCCACCATGATGGCCGCGCCCGCCATGACCTGCTCGGCCCGCCTGCCGGTGTACGTGCTGCTGATCGCGATGCTCGTGCCCGCGGAGCTGCGCTGGGGCCCCGTCGGGGCGCAGGGCCTGGTGATGTTCGCGCTCTACCTGGGCGGCGCCGTCGCCGCGATGCTCAGCGCCGCCTTCTGGGGCCGGGTGGCCGGCCGCCGCCAGGGCGCCATGCCGTTCTACATGGAGATGCCGCCCTACCGCGTGCCCCGCGCCCGCACCGTGCTGACCTCCATGTGGGCCTCCGCGAAGGGCTTCCTGCGCAAGGTCACCTCGATCATCCTGGTCACGACGGCGCTGCTCTGGGTGCTGCTGAACGTCCCCGTCCGCTCGGACGAGGAGATGACCGCCGCCGGCGTCCCGCTTGACGACACCGCCGCCGTCGTCCAGTACACCATCGACCACTCGGCCGCCGCCGCCGTGGGCAAGGCCGTGGAGCCCGTGTTTGCGCCCCTGGGCTTCGACTGGCGGATCGACGTCGGCGTGCTCGCGTCCCTGTCCGCCCGCGAGGTGTTCGTGGCCACGCTCGGCCAGATGGCCGCCGCCGAGGACCCCGAGGACCCGGGGGCCGCGCTCGCGGACTGGACGGTGACGGACGACGCCGGCGCGGAGCGGCCCCTGTTCACCCCGGACGTGGTGGCGGCGCTGCTGGTGTTCTTCATGCTCGCCCTGCAGTGCATGAGCACCCTGGCCGTGATGCGCCGGGAGACCGGCACGTGGCGGTGGCCGCTCGCCGCGTTCACCACCTACTTCGCGCTCGCGTGGCTCGCCGCGTTCACGGTGCGCCACGCGGTGCTCGCCCTCACGTGAGCGCCCCCGTCCCCACCCATCCGGAGGCCGTCCCCGGGGACCCGGCGACCGTCCGGTGGGCCGTCCCCGCCGGCCTGCTCGGCATGGTCGGGCCCGTGGGCGCCACCCCGGCCCCGCTCGAGGCCCTGCGCGCGGACGGGACGGTGCGCGCCGTCGTGGCCGAGCCGGCCGCCCTGCGCCTCACCCTGGGCCCGGGGCGGACCTGGCGGGCCGAGGGGGCCCGCGTGCGTGCCGCGCTCGCCCAGCT
>NZ_JAUNHR010000028.1:0-18815 GCF_030523875.1 Micrococcus sp.
GGCCAGCGTCGACTTGCCGTGGTCGATGTGGGCGATGATGCAGAAGTTGCGGATCACCGAGGGGTCGGTGGCGGCGGGGACCGGGGGCTGGGACGCCAGGGGCGACACGGGCACATCCTCGTGGGGGCTCGGGGGCGGGGGACACTGACCGCCCATTCTTCCATGCGGGAGCGTCCGGGCTAGATTCGGCGCCATGGCCTTCGACTTCCATCGCGCCCTCTCCCTCGGCCGCCGCGCCTACCGCCTGTTCCAGACCGTCCAGGAGCTGCGCGGCGCCCGCCCCGACTCCCCCGCGCGTCCGCCGTCCTCCGGTCGGCGCGACGACGCCCGCCCCCGTGGCGGCGGCGCGCCCGGCCACTCCGGTGAGACGTCGACGTCGTCCTCCCCCGGCCCCCTGCTCCCCGACTTCACCGGCCGCGCCCGCGTGCAGTACGCGCCGCTGCCCGGCCCGGCCGCCGGCCCCGGCGAGGTCGTGTGGACGTGGGTGCCGTACGAGGAGATGGACGGCCGCGGCAAGGACCGGCCCGTGCTGCTAGTGGGCCGCGACGGCGACCACCTCCTCGGTCTGATGCTCACGTCGCGGGACCGCAACGACGGGGTCCACGCGGACGCCGACTACGTGGACGTGGGCTCCGGCCCGTGGGACCGCCGCGGGCGCCCGTCGGAGGCGAAGCTGGACCGCATCCTGCGGGTGGACCCGGACCGGGTGCGCCGCGAGGGCGGCGTGCTGGACCCGGCGCGGTTCGAGGCCGTCGGGGACGCGCTGGCCCGCGTGCAGGGCTGGGAGCGCTGACCTCGCCGGACGCCGCGGGACCGGCGTGTCCGCGGCCCGGCCGCAGGGGCCGCGGATGGTAGGGTTGTGCACATTGTGTCCGCCGGTCGACGGGCACCCCCGGGACGCTCACACCCTGGTGTTCCCCACGCCGCTCAGTCGACGGACCCGGGCACCCTCCACGACCCCCTGTTCATCCGGCGCGCGGACCCCTCCGCACGCCTGCAGACGAAGGACCCGATTTGGCTAACATCAAGTCCCAGAAGAAGCGCATCCTCACCAACGAGAAGGCGCGCCAGCGCAACGTCGCGGTGAAGTCCGAGCTGAAGACCGCCATCCGCGCCGTCGAGAAGGCCGTCGCGGCCGGCGAGGCCGAGGCCGCTGTCGCCGCCCTGCGCACCGCCTCCCGCAAGCTGGACAAGGCCGCCTCCAAGGGCGTCATCCACAAGAACAACGCCGCGAACCGCAAGTCCGGCATCGCCGCGCGCGTGAAGTCCCTCGCCGCCTGATCCCCGGCGCGAGCGAGAACGGCCCCCGACCTCACGGTCGGGGGCCGTTCCCGTCTGCGGCAGGCGGTCCTGCGCCGGGCGCCGGCGACGACGTCGGGGCGGGCGTCAGCGGCGCACCGCGGTGGCCACGCGGATGACGGCCCGCTCGACGGCGAAGTCCGGGTTGCGGGACCCGCCCTTGACCTCCGCGTCCGCCTGGGCGATCCACTCGACGGCCTGGGCGATGCCCGCCGGGCTCCAGTGCCGGGCCGTCTGCTGCACGAACCGCACCTGGAACGGGGCGACCCCCAGCAGGGAGGCGAGCTCGTCCTGGCCGGCCCGCGCGTCGATCATCCGAGCCACCTGACGGGCCTTCAGTGCCAGCGCAGAGGTGACCAGCACCGGGTGCACGCCCGTGGCCAGCGCGTGCCGCACCAGCGACACGGCGCGGGCGGCGTGCCCGTCGAGGGCCGCGTCCGCCACGGCGAAGCTCGTGGCCTCCACGCGGCCGCCGTAGTACGTCTCGACGACCTGCTCGGTGACCGGGCCCTCGACGTCCTCGATCAGCTGCCGGCAGGCGGAGGCCAGGTCGGTGAGCGAGGACCCGGCGGCGCGCAGGAGGGCGCGGGCCGCGTCCTCGTCGATCCGCTTCCGGGCGTCCCGGAACTCGGCCTGCAGCAGGGCCAGGCGGTCCTCGTCCCGCTTCAGGGCGGGGCACTCCACCACCGTGCCGGCCTGGGCGACCGCGTCGATCAGCTTCTTGCCGCGGTTGCCACCGGTGTGCCGCAGCAGGACGGTGACGTCGTCCGCGCCAGGGCCCTCCTGGACGAGCCGTAGGGCGTCCTCGAGGAAGGCGTCGTTCATGGCCTCGAGCCCGTCCACGCGGATGAGGGTGGGCTCGGCGAACAGGGACGGGCTCGCGGCCTGGGCGAGCTGGCCGGCCTGGTACTCCCCCGCCCGGAAGGTGTGGGTCTCGAGGCTCCCGTGTCGCTCGCGCAGGGCGGCGAGCACCCGGTCCGTGACCCAGCGGGCGGCGTAGTCCTCCGGACCGCGCAGCAGCATGAGCGGCCCCGGCTGGGCCTTGCGCCAGGCGAGCGGATCGGCGCCGCGGGCACCGCGGGAGGGTCGGGAGCTGCGTGCGGCGGACATGGGACCATCCTAGGCGGGGCTCTCCCCCGCGATCCGGTGTGGTCGGGCTGTGCAGGAGGCGTGGACGGTGAGCCTGCCCCCGTTGTCGAGGCTTATGACGTGTGTAGGCGGGCCGTTCTGTGGAAAACTTTTTTCCTCCGGTATCCGAACACCGTTCATTGTTATTGAACGCCGTTTCCTGGGTTCCGACTCACTCACCCCGCGGCGCCGGGCGCCCGCACCGTCTCCGGATGCACCGACCCGTCCGAGCCGGGGACGAGGGCGAGCGTCCCGTGCCGGTCGGTGCGCAGCACGGGCGCGATCCGCTCGAGCCCGGCGACGGTGGCCGCATGGGGGTGGCCGTAGTCGTTGTCCGCGCCCACGGACACCACGTGCATCCGCGCCCCCACCGCCGTGGGCACGTCCAGGCCGCCGTTGCGCGCGCCGTGATGCGCCACCTTGAGCACGTCCACCCGGGGCGGCGGGGGCGCATCCGAGCGTCGGCCGCTCACCCAGGCCGCGCTGGCCTCCTGCTCCATGTCGCCGGTGACGAGGGTGCGGACGGCGCTCCCCTCCCCCTCCACCGTGACCAGCAGCTGCGCCGAGGCGTCGTTCTGCTCGGCGGCCCGCGGGTCCGCCAGCAGGACCTCCCACCGCACCCGCCCCGCCTCGCCCCTCTGCCCCGTGGCCAGCGGCTGCGACCCCTCGGGCGGCGGCAGCCCGGGCTCCTCCCGGCCCGTCCCCGCGGCGCCGGACCACGCCCCGTGGCGGATCTCGGCCGGGGTGAGGGCGCCCGCGAGGCCGGCCGCACCGACGGCGTGGTCGGCGTGCAGGTGCGTGAGGAGCAGGGCGTCCACCCGCTCGACGTCGAGGTCCGTCAGGCACCGGCGGGCCAGGGCCGGATCCGGCCCGGCGTCCACCACGACGGCGGAGGTGGGGCCGGAGCGGAACACCGCCATGTCCCCCTGGCCGACGTCGCAGAACGCCAGCGCCCAGCCCTCGGGCACCGAGCCGGCCGGACGGGGCACGACGACGGCGCCGCCCGTCCCGAGGGCGGCGGCGACCAGCACGGCGGTGAGCACCGCGCCGGCGGGTCGGCGGTCCCGGCGCACCGGTGCGGAGCGGCCGACGCGGCGCACGGGGGCCTGCGGGGTCCGCTCCAGGACCAGCACCAGGCGGAATCCGGCGAGCGTGGCCACCGTCAGCAGGATCCCGAGCGCCAGGCCCAGGGTGCCCTCCGGCCATGGGCGCACCGCCCCCGGGGCGCCCGCCGCCGTCAGTGCCACGGCCCCGATCCAGGCGGCCGGCCACTGGATCACGGCCACGAGCGCCTCGGCGACCCCCGGCGCGGGCAGCACGAGCGCGGCGGCAAGGGTGCCCAGCACCGTCACCGGGGCCACCGCCGGGGCCGCGGCGAGGTTCGCCGGGATGGACCACGTGCTCAGGGTGCCGGTCATGGCCAGCAGGATCGGCTGGCACGCCAGGTGCGCCGCCACGGTGACGGCCAGGGAGGAGGAGAGCCACCGCGCCGGCACGTCGGGGAGCACGCGGACCAGCCGACCGTGCAGCCACCGGTCGGCCGGCGCCGCGGCCAGGACGATCCCGGCGGTGGCCGCCAGGGAGAGGTGGAACGCCACCTCCCCGGCCAGGGACGGCGCCGCCACGAGCAGCACGGTCCCGCCGGCGCTCATCAGGGAGAACGCCTGTCTCCCCCGCCCCAGGAACACCGCGAACGCCCCGAGGGCGCCCATGACGGCGGCACGCAGCACGGAGGGCTCGGGACCGACCACGACGACGAACACCGCCAGCGTGGCCAAGGCGGCGGCGGTGACGGCGGCCCGCGGGAGGCGCAGGGTGCGCAGCAGCAGGGTGACGGCCCCCATGAGGAGGGCGCAGTTGGCCCCCGACACGGCGGACAGGTGGGACAGGCCCGCGTCCTTCATGGCCTGCTCGAGCTCCGGTGACTGCGCGGAGCGGTCCCCGAGGACGAGGCCCGGGATGAGCTCGGGTGCGGTGCCGACGCCGTCGGCGGCGGTGTGGCGCAGCGCGGCGCGCAGGGCGTCCCGGCCGGTCGCTGCGGGGGTGTCCGCCACGGAGCCGGCCGCACCGCAGGGTCCGGGGACGGGGGCGGCGCGGGCGGCGACGAACACGGTGCCGCCATGGGCCTCGGGCACCCCGACGAGGCAGAGCCCGGCGGCGGGGGCCGGGCCGGGTCCGGGGCCCGTGAGCACGACGTCCACGGCCGGGGTCAGCGGCCGGGGCGGATGGCCGATCCGCTCCACGCGCGCAGGCTGGCTCCACCGGGGGCCGAAGCGGGAGTCCGAGGGGCCGGCCTCGCCCGTGGGGACGACCTCGAGTCGCAGGGGGCGCGCCTCGGCCACCGCCTGGGGCCAGCCCACCTGTTCGGCCCCGGCACGGTCCAGCGCGACGTGCTGGACGAGGAGTGCTCCGGTCGTCCCGGCCAGGACGAGGGCGGTGAGCAGTCCCCTCCGACGGCCGTCGGCGCGCGGGCGGCCCAGGAGCAGCAGCAGGCCCGCGACGACCGCGAGCGCCAGGCACGCGGCGGAGGCGGCGGCGGAGACCCCGGATGCCCAGCCCGGGGCGGCCTGGCCGAGGAGGAGGCAGGTGAGCAGGGCGGGGACCCAGCGGGCGTCGAGGGGTGGGGGCACCGGGGCGGCCACGGGTGGGGGTCACCATCCCACGTGCTCGGCGAGGCGGTCGAGGGTGGCGGGGCCGATGCCGGGGACCGCGTCGAGGTCCTGCAGGCCGGTGTAGGGGCCCACGGACTCGCGGTGGGCGATGATCTTCTCGGCGGTGGCCGGGCCGACGCCGGGCAGGGTCTCGAGGGTGGGGGCGTCGGCGGTGTTGAGGTCCACGGTGGCGCTGGTGGGAGCGGTCCCCTGCCCGGTGGGTATGGAGGCCGGTGGGCCGGTGTCGGTGCCGTGGGGGGCGGACGCGGGGCCGGTGTGGGCCTGCCCGGCTGCCGTGGCGTCGGCGTCGAGGTCGGTCTGGGCGTCGGGCACGAGCACCTGCTGGCCGTCGGTGAGGGGCGCGGCCAGGTTGATGCGCTCGGTGCGGGCCTGGCGGGTGGCTCCGCCGGCTGCGGCGACGGCGTCGGCCACCCGGGCACCTGGCGGCAGCTCGACGACGCCGGGGCGGCGCACCTGGCCGACCACATGCACGCGCAGGGGCTCGGCGGTGTCGGTGGCCGCGTGGGCCGTCGCCGTCTCGGGTGGCGGTCCCCCGGCCGTGCCCGCCGGGTCCGGGGACGACGGGGCGGTCGGATCGGTCGACGCCGGCCCCGCGGATGCCGACGCGGCCGCCGGCGTCGATGCGGCGGCCTCGCCGACGGACGGCGGCACGGGCGAGGTCAGCCACCGGACGGCCCACCAGGCCGCGGCGGCCACGAGCACGAGGAGCAAGGCCATGCCTGCGGCCCGCCAGCGCAGCAGGGGGACGCGGTCCGGGGGCTGCTCCCAGTCGGTGCCCGCGGGCGCGGGACGTCCGGCGGGGACGGCGGGTGCGGGCCCGGACGGGTCGGGAAATGAGGGACGGGGAGTGCTCACGGAGCCAGGGTGCGGGCGGCGATCGCTCCCCCGCGCCGCCTCTCCCCCGCACGGTGGACGCGGGAGCCGCGCCGGTCCGGTGTGCAGGAGCGGTCAGCCCTCGGGGACGGGCTCCGGGTCCAGGGGCACGGCCACCACGGCGAGGGCGCCGAGTCCCACGTGCGCGGCGAGCACGGCCGGCAGGGGCACGGCGGGCACGGGCGTGGCCGAGTGCGGTTGGAGCCTGTCCACCAGGGCCTGCGCGCCGGCGTCGTCGCCGTAGGTGTGCACGGCCACGCGCAGCGGCGTGTGGGCGGCGCGCTCGGCCACCAGCTCCACCATCCGGTCGATGGCGCGCGCGGCGGTGCGGGGTCGGTCCGCCAGGTGCAGGGCGCCGGCCTCGAGGGTGAGGACGGGGCGCACCTGCAGGAGGGTGCCGATCAGGGAGGAGAGGGCGCCCACGCGGCCGCCGCGGCGCAGCGGCTCGAGGCTGGGCACGCTCACCAGGACGGTGGCGCGGGTGGCGGCGCCGCGGGCGCGGGCCACGACCTCCTCGAGCGGCCGGCCGAACCCGGCCTCCACGGCGGCGTCGAGCACGCCCATGCCCAGGGCCAGTCCGGCGGTCCGGGAGTCCACCACGGTGACCGGGCAGGGGGCGTCGGGGGCGGCCAGGCGCGCGGCCTCGACCGTGCCGGAGAGCTCCCCGGACAGGTGCACGGAGACGATCCGGGCGTACCCGGCGCGGGCGAGGTCGGCGTAGACGGCCCGGAAGGCCCCGGGCGAGGGCCGGGAGGTGCGCACGGGCGTGCCCGCGGCGAGGGCGATCGGCAGGTCCAGGGCGAGGTCGTCGTCGCCCTCGGTGTGGATCTGGTCCCCGACCATCACGGGCAGGGGGACCTGCCGGATGCCCGCGGCGAAGGGGTGCGCCAGGACCGCGGCCGGCAGCGCGGCGGAGGAGTCGGTGACGATCGCGGTGCGGTCCCGCCGCGGCGGGCGCAGCCCGTACCGGGCGCGGCCGACGAGCTGCCCGCGTCGGGCGCGCAGGCGCTCGACGGCGTCGTCGCGCCAGGCCTCGATGCTCGCCATGGCCGTCCCCCTCCGGGCTGGTGTGCCGCCGCGGGGCCGTGGTCGGGCCCCGCGGCGGCGGTGCGGATCAGCGGATCACGAGGTTCACGAGCTTGGGCTCGCGCACGATCACCTTGACGATCTCCGCGTCGCCGATGAAGGCCTGGACCTTCTGCGACGCGCGGGCGGCGGCCTCCAGGTCCGCGGCGGAGACGTCCGCGGGGACCTGGAGCTGGTCGCGGACCTTGCCCTTGACCTGGACCACCGCGGTGACGGTGTCCTCCACGAGCAGGGACGCGTCCACGGCGGGCCAGCCGGCGCGGACCACGGAGGGCTCGTGTCCGAGCATGACCCACATGTCCTCCGCGGCGTAGGGGGCCACGAGGGAGAGCAGGATCGCCACGGCCTCGGCGGCCTCGCGCACGGCGGGGTCGCCCGCGCCGGCGCCGTTGTCGATCTCCTTGCGGGTGGCGTTGACCAGCTCCATGGTGCGGGCCACCACCACGTTGAACTTGTGGTCCTCCACGAGCGCGGCGGCGTCGTGCAGGGTGCGGTGAGTGACGCGGCGCAGGCCCACGGCGCCGGCGGCCGGGTCCCCGGCCTCCACTCCTGCGGCGCGCACGTCCCGGGCCAGGCGCCAGGCGCGGGCCAGGAAGCGGCCGGCGGCGGCCGGGGCCACGTCCGCCCAGTCCACGTCGTCCTCGGGCGGGGAGGCGAACACCATGGTGGTGCGCACGGCGTCCACGCCGAACTCGTCCAGCTGCTGGCCCAGGTCCACGCCGTTGCCCAGGGACTTGGACATCGCCTTGCCGCCGTTGAGCACCTGGCCCTGGTTGAGCAGGGCGCGGAAGGGCTCGGTGAAGGGCACCAGGCCCAGGTCGTGGAGGACCTTGGTGAAGAACCGGGCGTAGAGCAGGTGGAGGATGGCGTGCTCCACGCCGCCGACGTACTGGTCCACCGGCAGCCACGTGCGCACCAGCTCCGGGTCGAACACCTGCGTCTCGTCCCACGGGGAGGCGTAGCGCAGGAAGTACCAGGAGGAGTCCACGAAGGTGTCCATGGTGTCGGAGTCGCGGCGGGCCGGGCCCCCGCACTCGGGGCAGGGCACGTTGACCCAGTCCTCGGCGGCCGCCAGCGGGGACTGGCCCTTCGGCGCGAGCTGCTCGCCCTTGAGGTCGGTGGGCAGGGTGACGGGCAGCTGGTCCTCGGGGACCAGGACCTCGCCGTGCTCGGGGCAGTGGATCACGGGGATCGGGGTGCCCCAGAAGCGCTGGCGGGAGAGCAGCCAGTCGCGCAGCCGGTACGTGGTGGTCCCCCGGCCGGTGCCCTTGGCCTCGACGATCTCCACGGCGCGGGCGATCGCCTCGGCCGTGGACAGCCCGTCCAGCTCGCCGGAGTTGACCAGGGTGCCCTCGCCGGTGGTGGCGACGCCGGACACCGCCGGGTCCTCCTCGCCGGTGTCCAGGACCACGCGGACGGGCAGGTCCATGGCGCGGGCGAAGTCGAGGTCGCGCTGGTCGTGGGCGGGCACGGCCATGATGGCGCCGGTGCCGTAGTCGGCCAGCACGTAGTCCGAGGCCCACATCGGCAGGCGCTCCCCGGTCAGCGGGTTCACGGCGTGCCGGCCCAGGAACACGCCCGTCTTGGGGCGGTCCGTGGCCTGGCGCTCGATGTCCGAGGCCTTCTTCAACTCCTCGCGGTACGCCTCCAGGTCGGCGCGGTGGGCGTCGTCGACCAGCTCCAGGGCCAGCGGGGCGTCCGCGGCGACCACCATGAAGGTGGCCCCGTGCAGGGTGTCCGGGCGGGTGGTGAACACGGGCACCACGGGCCCGTCCTCCACCTGGAACTGGACGGTGGCCCCCTCGGAGCGGCCGATCCAGTTGCGCTGCATCGCCAGCACGCGCTCGGGCCAGTGGCCGGTGAGCTGGTCCATGTCGTCCAGCAGGGCGTCCGCGTACTCGGTGATGCGGAAGTACCACTGGTTCAGGGTGCGCTTGGTGACCTCGGCGCCGCAGCGCTCGCAGGCCCCGTCCACCACCTGCTCGTTGGCCAGCACCGTCTGGTCCTGCGGGCACCAGTTCACGGGCGAGTCCTTGCGGTACGCCAGCCCCTTGCGGTGCAGCTGCTGGAAGAGCCACTGGGTCCACCGGTAGTACTCGGGGTCCGAGGTGTGCAGCTCCCGGGACCAGTCCACGGCGATCCCGTAGCGCTGGAAGGAGCGCTTCTGCGTCTCGATGTTCGCGTACGTCCACTCCGCCGGGTGCGCGTTGCGCTTGATGGCGGCGTTCTCCGCGGGCAGGCCGAAGGAGTCCCAGCCGATGGGGTGCAGCACGTCGTGCCCGCGCTGCATCCAGTAGCGGGCCATCACGTCGCCCATCGCGAACGCCTCGGCGTGGCCCATGTGCAGGTCGCCGGAGGGGTACGGGAACATGTCCACCACGGTGCGGGTCTCCGCGCCGTCGCCACGGGGGGTGAAGGTCCCCGCCTGCTCCCACCAGCCGGCCCAGCGGGCCTCGACGTCGGCGAAGGAGTACTCGGCGTCCGCCGGGATGTGCGGGGTGGCCGGGGTGGCGTTCGGGGACGTCTCGCTCACGCTGTTCGGTGTCCTTCTGCTCGTGGGGCGGTGGGGGGCGTCCACCCCGGGACAGGGCGCGGACCCCGCCATCCTACGTCGCGCGACCCGGCCGGCGCGGGAGCGGCCCCGGCCCGCGGACGACGACGGCGCCCCCTTCCCGGACGGGAGGAGGCGCCGCGCGCCGCGCCACGGGGTGCGTCAGCGGGCCAGGTGGCGCGCGAGCGGGCCGGTGATCAGGTAGGTGCAGTCGCTCTGGACGTTGGCGAAGAGGGTGCCGCCCGCCCCGAAGCAGGGGCCGGCCCCCTCGCCGCGCGCGGCGAGGTCCTTGGCCAGGGCCGAGGAGCCGAGACGCGGGGTGAAGGCCACGAGGTGGTTCGGGTCGGAGCCGTCCACGCAGCTCGTCACCTGGGTGCCGGCCTTGGTGGTGTCCTCCTCGCAGGTGAGCCAGGAGCCCCACGGGGTGGTGCCGCCGGCGCAGTTGCGGATGGTGCCCGACAGGCCGACCCACTGCTGCACGAACTCGCCCTTGCGGGAGACCTCGACGACGGTGTCGCCGCCCATGCCGGTGGGGACGCCGGCGTCGTACACGGTGCCGGGGGCCAGCGGGACGGGCACCTGGGCGTTGGCGCGGCACTCGTGGTTGCGGACGAGGCGGGTCACGCCCGGCCCGTCGAAGGCGCCCATGCCGTCGAGGTTCGAGGGGGTGGTGCCGATGACGCGGCCGTTGCAGTCGTCGAGCAGCGGCTCGACGCCGAGGGTGTTGATGCGGACGGCCTTGAACCCGCGCGGCATGGCGACCATGCCGTCCTCGGACAGGGCGGGCAGGCGGACGCCGTCGGCGACGGCGGTGGACCCGCCACGAGCGGGGGCGGCGGAGACGGGGGGCCGCGGTGACGGCGGCGGCCAGGGCGGCGCCGGAGCCGGCGACGAAGGAGCGACGGGTGAGGGTCATGGGAGGGTCCTCTCGGGAGCGTGCACGGGCGGGACGACCCCCAGCACAGCGCCGCTGCATCGCGCGGCCCCGAGGAACGGCGGAACCGCCGCGCACACTCCGATGAACACTGGCCCGCTCTCGACGGCGGCGCCCCCTTCCCGGACGGGGAGGGGGCGCCGTGGGATGCGCAGGGACCCGGGATCAGCGGGCGGTGCTGCCGTGCGCCTCGGGCGGGGCGGGGCCGTCGGTCTCCGGGAGCACGTCCTCGGCGCGCAGGGCGGCGATCGCCTCGGCGTCGATGGCGCCGGTGAGGGCCTGCCCCGGAGCGACGGAGTCCGCCGCGGCCTCCTGCAGCATGGCGGCATGGCCGGGGGTGAACTCCCGGTCGGGGTGGCGCTTCAGGCCCAGCAGGGCGCGCATGCGGTAGCGCAGGCGCATCTCCTCGGCCACCTCGCCGCGGTGGCGCAGCCACCAGCCGAGCAGGACGGCCACCATGGCCATCCCCACCCAGCCGATCAGCGGGTACACCACGGACATCAGCGAGCCGAAGCCGGCGAAGCTCACCGCGAAGGCCAGGAGCGTCACGCCGATGAACACCGGACGGTACCGCTGCGGGCGGTCGGCGCTCAGCCGCCGGCCGAGCGCATAGAGCATCGCGATCGCGGTGTTGTAGATCATCGCGTAGATGATGAACACCATCACCCACGGCATCCAGTCGGACAGCGAGGCGAACAGCGCCAGCATGGGCACGTCGGCGTCGCTGATCGCCGGGTACTCCAGGTACAGCAGCACGGCGGCCATCATCAGCAAAACGAGGTAGAGGACGCCGCCGGCGATCCCGCCGACCAGGGCGTCCTTGGAGTTGGCGTGGCTGCCGCCGATCACCAGGGACATGGACACGGCCATCAGCAGCGCCAGGCCCACGTAGTTCAGGGCGGACAGCCACCACGGGGACACGGGCGAGGGGGCCTGGGCGGCGAGGGCGCTGATCGAGGCCGGGTCGGCCGGGAACTGCACCAGGGCGACGACGAAGCCCACCACCACGGCGATGATCACCAACGGGGTGACCCAGGAGATGATCGCGGAGACCCGGTCCACGTCCAGCAG
Source organism: Micrococcus sp. (assembly GCF_030523875.1). GTDB lineage: Bacteria > Actinomycetota > Actinomycetes > Actinomycetales > Micrococcaceae > Micrococcus. The sequence goes on from NZ_JAUNHR010000028.1 coordinate 11,615, forward strand.
GCCGGTGACGATCACCAGGACCGTCATGAGGGCGGCGCCGACCCAGGTCGGCCAGCCCAGCTGCTGGTGGAGGGTGGAGCCGGCCCCGGCGAGCATCACGAAGCCCATGGCGAAGAGGGTCACCGTGACGCTGACGTCGAGGAGCCGGGCCACCACCGGGTGGGCGACGCTGCGGAAGACCACCTTGTGGTCGTCGGCCAGGAAGTGGCTGCCGAGCTGGACGATGATCGCGCCTGCCACTGCCATGACGACGCCCGCGAGCGCCGCGCCGAGCAGGCCGACGGCGCCGAAGGAGATGAAGTACTGGATCACCTCCGCTCCGGTGGCGAAGCCGGCGCCGACGAGGATGCCGACGAAGGCGAGGGCGATCTTGAGCGAACGCTGCACGGGGAGGTCCTTCCGGATGAGGACGGGGGACAGAACAAACCGGTATACCCAATCACGATTCTCATGTGATGAGAAATCGTGTTGTGCCGGGTGTCCCCCGACCTCGCCTGGCTAGGCTGGTGCGGTGAGCCCTGCCGACGACGTCCCGCACCGCCCCGATCCGGCCCTGACCGGGGGCGTCGTGCGGCCGTGGGACCGGCTGCGGATCCCGGGGCCGCCGGCGGATCCGTCCGTGCTGACGGGCCGGCCCGTGCGCCGTCCGGTGCGGCGGGACGTGGCCGTGGCCGACCCGGTCAGCGGGGCCGGCGGCACGGTGGCGGTGTGGTCCTGCCCCGCGACGGCCCCGGCGGATCCCCAGGCCCCCGACGTGGTGCTGGTCCACGGCTTCCGCGGCGACCGCCACGGACCCGGTGCGCTCGGTGAACGCGACGAGGTGGTTCGGGTCGGAGCTGTCCTCGGCGATGACCACGCCGCCCCACGGGGACACGGTGATGTTGCCCGGGGAGTCGAAGTAGCCGCCCACGGCCCAGTGCTCGACCAGCGTCATGGTGTGGTCCGCGAAGGAGTAGTACACGACCATGCCCTGGTCGGCCACGACGCCCGGGAACTCGCCCTCGGAGGTGCGGGACAGGGTGAAGAGCAGGCCCGTGCCGTCGGCCGCGGTCCAGACGCCCTCGATCTTGCGGTGCTGGGTGGCGCCGGGGAACTGCGAGCGCAGGGCGGACTCCTGCGTCTGGCGGTCCTCGCCGCCGTCGAGCCAGCGGCCCGGCCAGGCCTTGCCGAGGTCGGACTCGGTGAGCTGACCGTAGGCGATGCCGGCCTGCAGGGTGAGGCCAGCGGGGGCGGTCTACCGTCAGAACAGGCCGCCGCGGGTGTCCTCGGTGAGGTACGCGGAGGCACGGTCGGGGCCGATCTCGGCGCCCTCCCACACGGCGCGGTCCCACGCGGTGATCGGGCGCGGCACCTGGCGGGACACGTCGTCCGGGAAGACCTCGAAGACGTCGCCGTGATCCTTCTGCAGGGTGGAGGTGCCCCCGTCGACGGAGCTGGTGACCTGCTCGCCGGCGCGCTGGGCCGCCGCATGGCACGTGGACGCCAACCGGCGCATGCGTCCCCCTCCCATAGCCCCTGAGTTGAGGCCCTCGAGATGATCGAGGTTGGTCCAGGCGATGTCCTCGAGCGGGCCATAGGTGGGTGACGTGGTCCCGGCGCGGCAGGCGTAGTCCCATTCGGCCTCGGTGGGCAGGCGGTAGCCGTCGGCTGCGGTGTTCCATTCGACCTCCCGCGCCTGGACCGTGTAAGCCTCGTATATCCCGGCTGTACGGGAGAGCTCGTTGAAGTACCCGACGGCGTCGAACCATGAGAACGGCACCCGAGGCACCCCAGAGTCCCGGGCATGGACCGGGCTCACGGCGATCTCGAAAGCCTCGAGGGCAACGTCGCGGGTCTGCGAGCGGCGAGTGTCGCGGAGGGTGATTGTTCCCGAGGGCAGGAGGGCCATGGGGCGCCGACGCATGGCGTCAGCGTGGCACACCGACTGCTCACGAACGTGCACGCGTCGCCCAGGAGCGGGTCACCTGTCGTCGAGGTTCACCGATGACGGCGCCTAACTCGTGCCGAACTCTTCGAAGAACGGCATGAAAGGCAGGGCCCGAGAAGTTTGGGACTTCACAGCGGGTGCTCCATGTGGCGTCGGCAGTCGGCAACGCGCCCCGTCATTCGATTCTGAAAGCCGTTCATGCGGGTTGACGGCACATCAGGCTTCCGACGATGTTCACCAGCGTCTGAAGCCTCCTTCTGACGCGATGGTCTGTCCCACTACCCAGGCGCCCGCGTCGGAGACGAGGAACTCGATAAGGCGGGCGGGGTCGTCGGGCTCCCCGAGTCGGCCCAAGGGGAAGGCTGCGCGAATCGCGTCGAGCTGCTCGGGGCGGTAGGTGGTGGCCTCGTCCAGGTAGCCGGTGTTCACGGGTCCTGGGTTGACGGCGTTGAGCAGGATTCCTTGATCCACCAGCTCATCTGCCACGGTTCGGACGAGCCCGGCCAGCATGGCCTTGGCCCCGGCGTACGCGACCTCTCCGGGCATGGGTCCCTCCGCCTGACCGGAGCTCATCCACACGACACGGCCTGGTCCCCCCGCGAAGCGGTGCGCGAAGTGCTGGGTGAGGAGGATGACCGACTGCGCGTCGACCCGCCAGTGCGCCTCGAGCATCTGGGGGGTGATCTGAGCGAGGGTTCCGTCTCCCCCGGACCGTGCGTGGTTCGCCACGAGGATCTCTACCGGCCCGGCCCAGTCCATCACTCGGGCAGGCTCCCTGGGATCGCCGAAGTTGGCCTCGGTATGCTCCAGGCTCGCGCCGGGGTGCAGCTCCGGGCGCAGCTCCGCGATCACGGCATCGATGTGGTCGGCACCCCACGGCTGCTGGGCATCGTGGGCAGAGTAGTGGGTGAGCCGCAGACTCGCTCCAGCGCGGGCGAGCCTGCGGGCGACGGCGAAACCGATGCCTTGGCGACGGCTGACACCGGTCACGAGTGCGGTACGACCGTGGAGGGTGTTCATGGGCGGGGTCTCCTTCATGTGATGTCGGTGGGGCGGGGTGCCGCCAGCGAACGGTTCATGCATCGGTTGGCGGATCGTCGAGCTCGAGCACGTGGCCGCGCCACCCGCGGCGCAGCCACCGGTCGTGCGAGGCGACGACAACGCCGCCGGGGTAGTTGGGGATCATCACCTCCAGCTGGGTCGCCAGCATGAGGGACAGGTGGTTAGTGGGTTCGTCGAGCAGCAATACGTCGGGAGGGTCCGCCAACAGCGCAGCCAGGGCGAGGCGACGTCGCTGGCCGACACTGAGCACGTCCACGGGGCGGCCTTCGTCCCGAGGTTCGATCAGCCCGAACGTGGACAGCGGAACCCGGGCGGCCAGCTCCTGGCCGGCCAGGTCTTGGTAGGTCTGCCGCACCGTGCGTCCGCGACCTCGTTCCTCCGGGTCGGGCAGGACGACTTCCTGAGTGAGCAGTCCGATACGTAGGCCGCGTGGCCGGGTGACGGTTCCGGTGTCAGGGGTGCAGGACCCGTTGAACAGCGCGAGCAGCGTGGACTTGCCGGAGCCATTGGGTCCCGTCACGAGCCACTTCTCTCCCGGGCCCACGGTGATCGATGTCGGGGCCAAGCGTCCGGTGAGGCCGACCTCGATCGCGCTGAGGTACCCCTGCGCTGGCGGGGTCGTCTCGTTCTGGCGGTTGGGGCCGGTGTCGGAGGCCGCGGCCAGCCCGGCGAAGCGGAGTTGTCTTGGGGGCTTTCGGATCTGGGCGTCCTTGAGCGCCTTCAGCCGGCCGCGGGCGTCGTTCACCCGGCGCGAGACAACCTTGGCATTGCGATCCGCGTAGAACTTGCGGGCCGTGCGGACTTCGCTGGGGGCGCCGCGCGAGGGGTTGCCGACGGTCTGGTCGCGTTCGACCTGTGCGCTGAGTCGCCTGAGTTCCTCCTGCTCGTCGCGGTACTGCCGCTCCCAACGGTCGCGGGCGTCGAGCTGGGAGTGCAGGTAGGCCATGTAGGTGCCGGAGAAGCGCGTCACCCCGATGCCCGTGCCCGTGCCGTCGCCGACCAGCGACGAGGTCACCGCGTGGGGGGCGGGCGAGGGGTCGAGATCGAGAAGGGACACGACGGTTTCGTCGAGGAAGGCGCGGTCGTGGCTGGCCAACAGCACGGGGTCACGCCACTCTGCGAGCACCCCGCGGAGGTGGGCGGTGGCGACGTCGTCAAGATGGTTGGTCGGTTCGTCCAGCAGAAGAACATCTGGCCGGGACAGCAACAGCCAGGCCAGCGCCAGGCGGGAGCGCTGCCCGCCCGAAAGATCCCCCGTGGGGCGGTCGCGCGGGATGGCGGCCAGGCCCAGCCCGTGGAGCATCGCCTCCACACGGGAGTCCACTTCCCATGCTTGGAGGCGCTCGGCGGTCTCCAGGGCGTGGGCGTAGGCATCAGCGAGGAACGCCTCGTCGGGGGTGTCTGCAAGGGCGGCTGCGGCGCGGTCGACGGCGCCTGCTGCGCGGCGGACAGGAGCGATCGCCTCCTCGAGTGCGTCGGAGACGGTGGCTTCGGGGCGGAACGGCGGTTCCTGATGGAGCAAGGCGATGCGGGCTGGTCCGCCGGGTGCGGTTGCGATGATGGTGCCGGCGTCGGGCTCGATCACCCCGGCGATCACTCGCAGCAGAGAGGATTTGCCGGAACCGTTCTCCCCGATCAGGCCAACGGGACCGGTGACGGGGACTGTGAAGGAGACGTCGGTGAGCACCCGGCGGTCGCCGTAGGACAGGGAGACGCCGTCCACACGCAGGTGTGCGGAGGTGAGGGATGTGGGCGCGGTCATGGGGATCCTCAATGCGCGGGCTGTTATCAGGCCAAGCGGGCTCCCGCCGGGCGGTGGCCTCGGGCGCGGGACGGCGAAGGATCAAGAACGCATAGCTTGACCGTAACACGATGGGCTGTCGTCCTACTGAGACTTTGAGGGGCGGTGGTGCACGCAATCCTGCATAGGCGGGTGTCGGAAGGTGCGGCGCCGGGTGTTTCAGAGGGGCTTCGAGCTCGTGGGCGATGCCTTGGCCCAGCGGCGTTGCCATGGGGTCTCGACCGCGTGGGAGTCATAGTGCTCCCGGACCCACTGGATGGCGGCCTCCGGTTCGAGTCCGCCGTAACACGCCAGGGCGGCCAGGATCGCGCCGATGCGGCCGCAGCCGCAGCCGCTGCCGCTGCCGCAGGAGATCTCAACACGGTGGCGGGCGCTGAGCTCCCAGGCGTGATGAATCGCTGCCCGAGTCTGGTCCACATGTATGGGCAGGCCGGAGTCAGGCCACGGTGCCCAGATGTGGGGCCATGTTGGGTGGGTGAAGCGCCCTGGGTTTCGTTCCGAGGTCAGGACGCGACGGGCGCTGAGTCCTGGTCGTGAGTGTAGGCGGCCTCGACCTCTGCGGGAGTGCGGTAGCCGAGGGTCTCGTGGAGGCGGGCGGTGTTCCACCAGTGCACCCACCCCATGGTGGCCAGTTCGACCGCCTCGACGGACTCCCAGATCCGCTTGGAGTGGATGAGTTCGGCCTTGTAGAGCCCGTTCACGGTCTCGGCCAGGGCGTTGTCGTAGGAGTCGCCCACGGGCTGATCGGGTCCATGGGCCAGGTCGGCTCAGCCGGGGACAACGCGGCCATGGAGTCCTTCTTGGCCCTCCTCCAGAAGAACGTGCTCGACCGAGGGCAATGGGCCACCCGGGACGAGCTGCGGACCGGGATCATCACGTGGATCGAGCGGACCTACCACCGCCGCCGCAGACAGGCCCGCCTGGGCCGATAGACGCCGGTCGAGTACGAGTTGATCATGGACCACACGCCCGCAGACCCGGCGGGAAGACGACTGTCACCTATGGGCGCATCAGTCCCGTGCTGCCGGACTAGGCTCGTGAGCGGCCCCGCTCGGGCGGTGGCCGTGTCGCCGGAGGCCGAGGAGGGACTGCCGTGAGGATGACGCCGCGCCCCGTGGACCGTGTCCGTCTGCGCGACCTGCTGCGCCCGCCCGCCCCGCCCCGGGACACGCGCGTGCTGACGGGGCAGCCGGCGCGCGTCCCTGTGCGGCGGGACGTGACGATCGCCGACCCTTCGTCCGGGGCGCGCACGGCCCTCGCCGTGTGGTCGTACGGGCCCGTGGCCTCCCGCGCCGGGCAGCCCTCCCCGGACCTCGTGTTCGTCCACGGGTTCCGCGGCGACCGCCACGGGCTGGCCCTGGTGGCGGACTGTCTGCCCGAGCACGCGGTGCACGCGGTGGAGCTGCCCGGGTTCGGGGCGTCGCCGGCGTTCCCCGACGCCGAGCACACGGTGGCCCACCACGCCGAGGCCCTGCGGGCGGCGGTGGCCGGGCTCGACCTGTCGGCGCCCCCCGTGGTGCTGGCCCACTCCTACGGCACAGTGGTGGCCTCCCACGCCGTCGCCGCCGGGATGCCGGCGGTGGCCCTGGTGCTGCTCAACCCGATCGCCGAGCCCGCCCTGGACGCCTCGGGCTCCCTCGGGGCGCGCGCCCTGGCCGTGGTGGCCCGGGCGTACTACGCGGCCGCGGCCCGCCTGCCCGAGCGTGCCGCCCGGGCGGTGCTCGGCGCGCCCCCGGTGGTCTGGGCGACCACCGTGGCCATGTCCGAGACCGGGGACCGCGCGGTCCTGGGCTTCACGCATGACCAGCACCGCAGGCACTTCTCCTCGTTCGCCTCGGCCGGCATGCTCGCCGAGGCATACCGGGCCTCGAGCTCGGGGACGGTGCTGCAGGCCGCCGCGGGCCTGCGCCTGCCGGTCCTGCTCGTGGCGGGGGTGCAGGACCCGATGGGCTCCCCCGCGGCGCAGCGGGCGCTGGCGGAGGCCGTCCGGGCCGCCGGCGGCACGGTCGAGCTGCACCTGCTCGAGGGCGTGGGCCACCTGCTGCACTACGAGCGCCCCGTGCGGTGCGCCGCCCTGGTCCGGACCTGGCTGGCCGGGCTCGCGCGGGCGGCCTGAGACGCCCCGTCCCCCGCCCCCGGCACAGTGGCCGGCGTCAGAGCACGCCGGGCGGGTCCAGGCGCAGGCGCACCGGGGCCTGCTCGCGGCGGGCGCTCGCGGCGGCACGGGCGGCGCGCAGCACGGCCGCGGTCTCGGCGGCGGCCGCGTAGGGGAACAGCAGCAGCGCCCGGTGCCGCGTCTCGTCCGCGGCGTCCGGGACGGGCCCGATCCACGGCAGGGGCGGCAGGGGCGGCGCGGCGTCGTCGCCCTGGCCGGTCCCGGGACGGCGCTCGCGACGGGCGGCCTCGACCAG
>NZ_JAUNHR010000028.1:18825-27356 GCF_030523875.1 Micrococcus sp.
GCACCGGGGCAGCGGCGTCGTCCGCACCGCGGGTGCGGCGCTCCACCCGGGTGGCCTCCACCAGTTCGAGGTACTCGGCCACGGCGCCGGCCGCGCCCACCACCTCCGCGATCCGCCACGCCGGGGGCAGGTGCAGCTCGCGCCGCTCGGCCAGCAGGCGGGCGGCGAACCCCTGCGGGTCCCGGCGCACGAGGGCCCCCACCACGGCCTCGTGCTCCGCGGTGACGACCACCACGCCCCCCTGGCGGGCCGGGCGCACGAGCGCGGCGGCCGCCAGCCACCGGGAGAGCACCTGCGCGGGGACGTCCAGGCCCTCGCGCTGCAGCTGGGCGTCGCCGTCCAGCAGCAGCGCCGCCGCGTACCCGCGCTCGGGCCGCGGCTCGGCGCCCACGGTGGCCACCACCAGCGCGGGCCCGTCCCCCACCGTGCCCAGCCGGTGGTCCGCCGAGGAGGAGTGCACGGGCACCTGCGGGAAGGCCCGTCCCAGCTCCTCGGCGGTCCGGTCCACCCCGCGGGCACCGGCGCGCAGCCCGGTGAAGCCGCACTCGGTGCAGCGGAAGCCGCGCTCGCGGGTGCCGCACCACCGGCAGGACAGCTCGCCCCGACTGGCGGCGGCCCGGTCCCGGAACGCCAGGGGCCCGGCGCACGCGCGGCAGCGGGCGGGGGTGCGGCAGCGGCCGCAGACCACCGCCGGGATGAACCCCGAGCGCGCCACCTGCACGAGCACGGGGCCCGGGGCGGGGCCGGTCAGGGCCGTGCGCGCGGCCTCCCAGGCCGCGTGCGGCAGGCGGGCCCGCCGGGCGAACGGGTCTCGGGCCGCCTCCCACGAGTCGGCGGAGGCGACGACGCGGGGACCGGCCTCCCGGCGGGCCGGGCGCAGGGCGGACATCTCCAGCAGCCAGCCGGACTCCACGAGCCGCTGCACGGCCACGGACCGGGACGGTCCCGCGCAGAGCACCGCGGCCCCGGCCTGCCGGGCGCGCTCGAGCACCACCTCGCGGGCGTGGAAGTAGGGGGCGCGCGGCTCGGCGTAGGCGTCGTCGGCGTCGTCCCAGAGGACCACCAGGCGCAGGTCCGGCACGGGCGCCCACGCGGCGGCGCGGGTGCCGGCGGCCACGTGCACGCGCCCCGTGACGAGGGACAGGTGCGCACGGTAGCGGGGGGTGTTGCCGTCCTCGGAGCCGATCCGCACGAACCCCTCCGCGCCGAGCTCGGCCTCCAGGGCCGCGGAGAGCCGGTCCAGGTCCCGGTGGTCCGGGACCAGCAGCAGCACGCCCCCGCCGGCGGCCGCGACGACGCCGGCCAGGGACGCCAGGGCTGCGGCCTCGTCCCACTCCCCCAGCCGGGAGGGCACCACGGCGGCGGCCCGGACGGCGTCCCCGGCCACGGCCGAGGCCACGAACGCGGTGCCGCCCTCCAGGGACTCCCACACCGTCGGCGCGGCGGCCGCCCCGCCGCGCACCGGGCCCGCCGGGTCCGCGGCGGGGCCGTCGACGTCGTCGGCCGCGGGCACCGGGTGGTCCGTCGCCGGGTCCGCGGCCGCGGCCGCCACGAACTCCTTCTCCACGCCCGCCACCCGCACCGGCACGGCCGAGCGCAGCACGTCCGTGACGACGCCGGCCTGCCGCGCCGCCACGGCCCGCGCCGCCGCCAGCACCTCCATGGTCAGCGGGGGGATCGCGGTGGGCACGGCGGAGAGGGCGGTGAGCTGCGCGCCCGTGGCGGGCTCGGCCGTGCGCGCCACGAGCCACCCGGTCATCTCCCGACCGCCGAAGCGCACGGTCACCCGGGCGCCGGGCACGGCCCGTTCGTCCAGGGAGGGAGGGACGAGGTAGTCGAACTCGCGGTCCAGGTGCGGGACGGGGGTGTCGAGCAGGACCCGGGCCACCGGGTCCTCCGGCCAGCCCTCGGCGGATTCAGGCAGCCGCGGGGCGTCCTGGGCCTCGGGGAGGCTGAACAGGGCGTCCGTGGCGGCTCACACCCCGGCGGCGCGGCGCAGCTCGTCCACCCGGTCGGTGCGCTCCCATGTGAACTCCGGCTCCTCGCGGCCGAAGTGCCCGCTCGCGGCGGTCTTGCGGTAGATCGGGCGCAGCAGGTTCAGCGCCTTCACGATCGCCGCCGGGCGCAGGTCGAAGACCTCGTTGACCGCGGCGATGATGGTCTCCTCCGGGACCGTGGCGGTGCCGAACGTGTCCACGTACAGGCCCACGGGCCGGGCCGAGCCGATCGCGTACGCCACCTGGAACTCCGCGCGGGAGGCCAGCCCGGCCGCCACCACGTTCTTGGCCACCCAGCGCAGCGCGTAGGCGGCGGAGCGGTCCACCTTGGACGGGTCCTTGCCGGAGAACGCGCCGCCGCCGTGGCGGGCCATGCCCCCGTAGGTGTCCACAATGATCTTGCGCCCCGTCAGGCCGGCGTCGCCCACCGGCCCGCCGATCACGAACTTGCCGCCGGGGTTGATGATGAACCGGGTGCCGGAGACGTCCAGGCCCGAGCGCTCCAGCACGGGGCGGATCACGTGCTCGGCCACGTCCCGGCGCAGCTGCTCCTGGGAGACCACGTCGTGGTGCTGGGTGGAGACCACCACGGTCTCCACGGTGCGCGGACGGTGGTCGGCGTCGTAGCCCACGGTGACCTGCGTCTTGCCGTCCGGCAGCAGGTAGGGCATCGGGGAGCTCTCGAGGCGGCGCACGGCCGTGAGGCGCTCGGAGAGGCGGTGCGCCAGGTAGATGGGCGTGGGCATCAGGGTGGGCGTCTCGTCCGAGGCGTAGCCGAACATGATGCCCTGGTCCCCCGCGCCCTGCTCGTCCACGGCGTCCGCGGAGCCGTGCTCGCGGGCCTCCAGGGAGCGGGTCACGCCGGCGAAGATGTCGGAGGACTGCTGGCCGATGGAGATGTTGACGCCGCACTGGGCGCCGTCGAACCCGTTGGCGGAGGAGTCGTAGCCGATGTCCAGGATGGTCTCCCGGACGATCTTGGGGATCTCGACGTAGGCGGAGGTGTTGACCTCGCCGGCCACCTGCACGAGGCCTGTGGTGGACAGGGTCTCCACGGCCACCTTGGCGGAGGGGTCGGCCGCGAGGATGGCGTCCAGGATGGCGTCCGAGATCTGGTCGCACATCTTGTCCGGATGGCCCGCGGTGACGGACTCGGAGGTGAACAGGCGCAGCTCGCCGCCGCCCACGCCGCGGTACGGCTCGGCGACGGTGGAGGGGCTCGACGGGGCGGATTCGCTCATGCCGCCCAGTCTAGATCAGCCCCCGGACGCCGGATCGGCGGCCCGCCGCGCCAGCACGCCCGCCAGCGCCTGCAGGACCGCCTCTGCCGCCTCCGCCTTGGTGCCGGTGCGCGTGACGGGCGGGTCCCCCGCGGCGGAGAGCACCGTCACCTCGGTGTCGTCCTGACCGAACACGAGGCCGCGGCCGACCTCGTTGACCACGAGCAGGTCGCAGCCCTTGCGGGCCAGCTTCGCCCGGCCGTACTCCAGCGGCGTGCTGTCCGCGTCCCCGGTCTCGGCCGCGAAACCGACGATCACGGGGGCCATCGGCCCCCCGGCGTCGCGCACCCGCACGGCCGTGGCGAGCACGTCCGGCGTCCGCTCGAGGACGATGGTGGGCGCCCCGCCGTCGTCGGTCTTCTTGATCTTGTCCTGGGCGACCTGCGCGGGGCGGAAGTCGGCGACGGCGGCGGCCATCACGAGCGCGTCCGCGTCCGCCGCACGGTCCAGCACGGCGTCCAGCAGCTCCTGGGTGGACTCCACGTGCGTCACCTCGGCGCCCGCGGGCGGATCCACGCTCATCGACCCGGCCACGAACCGCACGTGCGCCCCGGCGGCCAGGGCCGCCTCGGCGAGGGCCACGCCCTGCTTCCCGGAGGAGCGGTTGCCCAGGTAGCGCACGGGATCCAGGGGCTCGCGCGTGCCGCCGGCGGTGATCACCACGGTGCGCCCGGCCAGCGGCGCCGGCGCCGGGTCCGCGTCGGACGGGCCGCCGTCGTCGGCGGCGCCCGCCCCGGTCTGCCGCGCCGTGACCGCGGCCTGCGCCGCGGCCCACAGGTCCTCGGGGTCGGGCAGGCGGCCGGGGCCGGAGTCGGCGCCCGTCAGGCGGCCGGAGGCGGGCTCCACGACGGTGACGCCGCGGGCGCGCAGGGTGGCCACGTTGGCGCGGGTGGCCGGGTGCTGCCACATCTCGGTGTGCATCGCCGGGGCGAGCACCACCGGGCAGGTGGCGGTGAGCAGCACGTTGCCCAGCAGGTCGGGGGCCATGCCGGCCGCCGTGCGCGCGAGCAGGTCGGCCGTGGCGGGCGCGACCACCACGAGGTCGGCACGGCGGCCGAGGCGCACGTGCTGGACCTGGTCCACGTCCGTGAAGGTGTCCGTGCGGACGGGACGGCCGGAGAGGGCCTCCCAGGTGGGGGCGCCCACGAAGCGCAGCGCGTTCTCCGTGGGCACCACGGTGACCCCGTGCCCGGCCGCCGTCATCAGGCGCAGCAGCAGGGCCGCCTTGTAGGCGGCGATCCCTCCCCCGACGCCGAGCACGACCTCCACGGGAGCGTCAGGCGTCCTCGTCGGCGACGTCGAGGCCCTCGGTGACGTCCTCCTGGGCCTGGGCGTCGCGCTCGACGCGGGAGGGCGCGTACGCCTCGGGGTCCACGCCCTCGATCGTCGGCTCCTCGACGGTCAGGTCCGAGGCAAACGGATCGTCGTCGCCCGGCAGCTGGAAGTCGCCGAACTCCTCGGCCGCGAGCTCCGCGGCGCCCTCGGGTGCCCGCTCCTCGCGCATGACGAGGACGTCGGACTCGACCTCGCGCAGGGCGATGGACAGCGGCTTCTCGTTCAGGTGGGTGTCCACGAGCGGGCCGACGTACTCGAACAGGCCCTCGTGGAGCTGCGAGTAGTAGGCGTTGATCTGGCGGGCCCGCTTGGCCGCGAACAGCACCAGGGCGTACTTCGAGTCCACCCGCTCCAGCAGGGAGTCGATGGGCGGGTTGACGATGCCTTCGTACTGGTCGGTCACGTGGGTCTCCAGGGGTCTCGCGGTCGGTCGGTCTGCTGCGGCGTGGGGGTCGCGGCCCGCACGGGGCCGGGGTCTCAGGCGGACGGGACGCCGGACGCGGGGTCCAGGCCCATGAGCCTCACGAGCTCGGCGGCGGCGCGCTCCACCGTGTCGTTGACGACGACGGCGTCGAACTCCGGCTCGGCAGCGAGCTCCAGTCTAGCCGTTTCCAGCCGGCGGCGCTGTTCGGCCGGGCCCTCGGTGCCCCGCCCGACGAGCCGGGCCACCAGCTCCTCCCAGCTCGGCGGGGCCAGGAAGACGAAGGTCGCCTCGGGCATCGTCCGGCGCACCTGGCGGGCCCCCTGCAGGTCGATCTCCAGCAGCACGTGGCGGCCGGCGGCCACCGCGTCCATCACGCGGTCCCGGCGCGTGCCGTAGCGGTTGGCCCCGTGCACCACCGCCCACTCGAGCATCTCGTCGCGCTCGACGAGCCCGTCGAACTCCTCCGGGCTGGTGAAGAAGTAGTGCACGCCGTCCACCTCGCCCGGGCGCGCCGCGCGCGTGGTGGCGGACACGGAGAGCCACGCCTGGGGGTAGTGCTCCCGCACGTAGGCCGAGACGGTCCCCTTGCCCACGGCGGTGGGCCCGGCCAGGACGGTGACGCCGGCGCCGGGGGCCGGCGGACGGGACGGGGCGCGCTCGGCGGGGACGGGGGGAACCGGGCCGAGGTCGTCGAGGGTGCTCACACGGTCTCCATCGGTCACGGGCGCACGGCGGCCCGCGAGGAGCGGCCCCGCGCCGCGGGTGGGGTGGTCACCGGCCAATATAGGCGATCAGGGCCTCGCGCTGACGGCGCCCGAGGCCCTTGAGGCGCCGGGCCGGCGAGATCTCGCACGCCGTCATCACGGCGGTGGCGCGGACCTCGCCGACGCCCGGCAGCGCCTGCAGCAGGTCGACGGTGCGCAGCCGGCCCACGGCGGGGTCCTCGTCGGCACGGGCGAGGACGTCCTCGAGGGAGAGCTCCCCGGCGGAGAAGGCGGCCTTCACGGCGGCCCTCTCCTGCCGGGCCTGCAGCGCCTTGGCCCGTGCCTCCGCCCGCTCCTCGGTGCTCAGCTGCCGCAGTGCCATCCGATCCTCGTCTCCTCGTCGTCCTCCACCGGAGGGGACTCCCCCGGTGGTGTGTGTTTCAATCAACCGCGAACGGCTGAGTCCGGAGGGAAAAATACCATCAAGTATCTGACGCGTCACACAATCCGACGATTCGTTGCCCCGCTCAGCAGGCCGCGCCGCGCGGCCTCGACCGCCCGCGTGAGCGAGGCCACGTCCGGGCCCTGCCGGAGGATCCCGCGCGAGGACGTCGCGAGCACCTGCGGCCAGGCGGCACCGAACCCCTCCCGCATCCCGGCGGCGGTGGCCCCCTGGGCGCCGAAGCCCGGGGCCAGCAGCGGCCCGCGCAGGGCCGCCAGGTCCGTCCCCAGGTCCGCGGCCCGGTCCGCCACCGTGGCGCCGACCACGAGGCCCACGGGGCCCCAATCCGACCCCTCGGCCAGCCGTGCGTTGTCGGCCGCGGCCGCGGCCGCGATCCGGGCCGCCACCGCGCCCTCGGGCTCCGCGGCCCCCGCGTGCTGCACGGAGGCCCCCTCGGGGTTCGAGGTGAGGGCCAGCACGAAGACGCCCCGCCCGCAGGCATGCGCGCGCTCGATCGTGGCCGCCAGCGTGCCGTAGCCCAGGTAGGGGCTCAGGGTCACCGCGTCCGCGGCGAGCGGGGAGGCCGGGTCCAGCCACGCGGCGGCGTAGCCGTCCATGGTGGACCCGATGTCCCCGCGCTTGGCGTCGGCGATCGTCAGCACCCCGGCCTCCCGGGCCCGGGCCAGCAGCCGCTCGAGGACCGCCAGGCCCGCCGAGCCGTGCCGCTCGAACAAGGCCACCTGCGGCTTGAGGGCCGCCACGCGCGGCGTCCCCTCCCCCGCCGCCGCCTCGAGCGCGGCGAGGGAGAACGACTCGAGGCCGGCGGGCGTGTCCGGCAGGCCCCAGTCGGCCAGGAGGCCCGGGTGCGGGTCCACGCCCAGGCACAGCGGCCCGGCCGAGGCCATGGCCAGGGCCAGGCGCCGACCGAAGGGCGCCGGGGCGACGTCGACCGCGCTCACGCGCGCGCCTCGGCCACGGCGTCGGCGAGGCGGACCTCGTGCTCCTGCAGGGACGTGACGGACCACGCGTAGGTGCGCATCGCCTCGATGGCCTGCAGGCACGCGGCGAACTCCGCGGTGGTGGTGATCACCGGCACGCCCAGTGAGGTCGCCGCCGCGCGGATCTCGTAGCCGTCCGTGCGGGCCTCGCCGCCGGAGGGGGTGTTCAGCACGAGGTCGACGCGGCCCTCGTGCAGCTGCTCGAGGACGGTCCCGGCGCCGTCGACGTCCGCGGCGGCGGCGATCTTGGCGACCACCTCGGCGGGCACCCCGTTGCGGCGCAGCACCTCGGCGGTGCCGCCCGTGGAGACGATCTCGAAGCCGAGGTCCACGAGGCGCTTGGCCAGGCCCACCACGGTGCGCTTGTCCCGGTTGGCCACGGACACGAACACCCGGCCCTCGGTGGGCAGGGGGCCGCCGGCCGCGGCCTGCGACTTCGCGAACGCGGTGTCGAAGTGCCGGTCGATGCCCATGACCTCGCCGGTCGAGCGCATCTCCGGGCCCAGCAGCGAGTCCACGACGCGGCCCTCGGCCGTGCGGAACCGGGTGAAGGGCAGCACGGCCTCCTTGACGGCCACGGACGCGCCCAGCGGGAGCGCGCCGCCGTCGTAGTCCGCGGGGATGCGGCCCTCGGCGCGCAGGTCCGCCAGGGACCGGCCCATGCCGATCAGCGCGGCGGCCTTGGACAGCTGCACGCCGGTGGCCTTGGAGACGAAGGGCACCGTGCGCGAGGCGCGCGGGTTGGCCTCGATCACGTAGAGCACGTCCGAGGCGAGGGCGAACTGGATGTTGATCAGCCCCCGCACCCCGACGCCGGCCGCGATCTTCAGCGTGGCCGTGCGGACGCGCTCGAGCACGTCCGGGCCGAGCGTGACGGGCGGCAGGACGCACGCGGAGTCGCCCGAGTGGACGCCGGCCTCCTCGATGTGCTCCATGACGCCGCCGAGGTACAGCTCCTCCCCGTCGTAGAGGGCGTCCACGTCGATCTCGATCGCGTCCTCCAGGAAGCGGTCCACGAGCATCGGCTGGCTCGGGGTGATCTCGGTGGCGTGGCGCACGTAGTGGGCCAGCGCCTCCTCCGTGTAGACGATCTCCATGCCGCGCCCGCCCAGCACGTAGGAGGGGCGCACGAGCACCGGGTAGCCGATCTCGTCCGCCACGCGCTTGGCGTCCTCGAAGGACACCGCGGTGCCGTTCTTCGGGGCGATCAGGCCGGCGTCGTCCAGGACGCGGGCGAACTCGCCGCGGTGCTCGGCCAGGTCGATCGCCGCGGGCGTGGTGCCCAGGATCGGCACGCCGGCGTCCGCCAGCTGCTGGGCGAGCTTCAGCGGGGTCTGCCCGCCGAGCTGGA
>NZ_JAUNHR010000124.1 GCF_030523875.1 Micrococcus sp.
GGAGCGGGCGCCGGCCGGGCGGCCACCCGCGCGGCCATGGGCAGCGCGACGTCGGGACGCACCTTGACCGGCCATCCCCCGGTGCCGTGGTGCGGGATGTCCGGCACGGCGTCGGGGACCTCGACGCCCCGGCGGCGCAGCGCGGCGGCGCGGCGGTCCGCGGCGAGCCAGGCGCGCCAGCGCTCGCGGGTGGCGTCCAGGTAGTCCGGGTCCGGCAGCGTCGCGGGACGGTGCAGGTCCCATGCGCGCACCGCCTGCACGGACACCGCCCGGGCGCCGGTGCGGCGGACGGTGCCCTCGATCAGCAGCAGCCGCGCGGAGAAGAGCATCTCCCCCGAGGCGTGCTGGGCCTCGGTGAAGAAGGAGGCGTCCACGCAGCCGGTGCCGTCGTCCACCGTGAGGAACACCACGCGCTTGCCCGAGCGCATGGGCGGGGTCTGGGTGGCCACCCGCACCCCGGCCACGAGCACGCGGGACTGCGTGCGCAGGGACAGCAGGTCCTTCGCCCGGGTGACGCCGAGGGCGTCCAGGTAGGGGGCGTGGGAGTCCATGAGGTGGGCGGTCACGTCCAGGGCGGTGAGGTCCAGCTCGGTGCGCACGGCCGCGTCCCGGGAGGGGTCCGGGAACAGCGGGGCCAGGGCGGTGAGCTCGACGTCCGGCAGGTCGAGGCTGAGCTGGCCCTCCACCTGGCGGGCCCGGGCGGTCCGCGAGCGCGTGGCCAGGCGTCCGGGCGACCCGGAGCGGGTGGCGGAGTGCTGCATCTCGAGGTGGTGGACGAGGTCGGTGCGGGAGGCGCCGCCCGGGGGCAGGAGGGAGTCGAGGGCGCCGAGCTGGGCGAGCCGTTCGAGGTTGCGCGCGGTGGGGCGGGCACGGTCGCGCACGTCGGCGAGGCTGGCGTAGGGCCGTCCGGCGTCGAGGCGGTCGACCTCGGCGTCGCTGAGCCCGGAGAGGGCGGTGAGGGGCAGGCGGATGCCCCAGCGGCCGGCGTCGGGAGCGGCGTGCGAGGCGGGACGACCGTCCACCTCGGGGTGGGAGGGGATGCGCTCGATCCGGACGTGGCGGGTGGAGCGGTTGACGTCCACGGGCAGGACGGGGATGCCCATGCGGCGGGCCTCGGCGACCATGAGGCGGGCGGGGTACATGCCGGGGTCGTGCTCGAGGATCGCGGCCATGAAGGCGGCGGGGTGGTGGGTCTTGAGCCACGCGGAGTGGTAGGTGGGCACGGCGAAGGCGGCGCCGTGGGCCTTGCAGAAGCCGAAGGAGCCGAAGGCGTGGAGGGTGGCCCAGACCTCGTCGATGACGTCCAGGCCGTAGCCCTTCTCGAGGGCGGCGGAGCGGAAGAACGCCTCGACGCGCCGCTCCTCGGGTCCGCCGATGAGTCGGCGCAGCTCGTCGGCGCGGGCGAGGCCGCAGCCGGTCATCACGTCCATGGTGCGCAGGACCTGCTCGTGGAAGACGGTGACGCCGTGGGTCTCGGCGAGGACGGGCTCGAGGTCGGGGTGGGGGTAGCGGGCGGGGGCCCAGCCGTGGCGGTGCTCGAGGAAGGGCCGGACCATGTCGGACTGCATGGGGCCGGGACGGAACAGGGAGATGTCCACGGTGAGGTCGTTGAACTCCCGCGGCTCGAGCTTGCCGATGAGCTCGCGCTGGCCGGGCGACTCGATCTGGAAGCACCCGAGGGTGTGGGTGGTGCGGATCATCTCGTAGGTGGCGCGGTCGTCCAGGGGGACCTTCTCGAGGTCGATCCGCTCCCCCGTGGTGCGCTCCACCTCCTGGAGGGTGTAGGCGATGGCGGACTGCATGCGCACGCCGAGGATGTCGAGCTTGAGGAAGCCCATGGGGTCCATGTCGTGCTTGTCGAACTGGCTCATGGGCAGGCCCATCCCGGAGGGCTGCACGGGGGTGCGGTCCAGCAGGTGGGCGTCGGAGAGGATGACGCCGCAGGGGTGCATGGAGATGTGGCGGGGCAGGCGGTCGAGGCGCTCGGTGAGGTCGACGAGCAGGTCGAGCTGGTGGCGTCCCTCACGGCGGCCGGAGTCGATCCGCCGGGCGAGGTCGGAGAGCTCGGGCATGCGGGTGAGGGCGCCCCGGAAGTCGGAGGCGGAGAAGCGCCAGAGCTGCTTGGCGATCCCGTCCACCTCGTGCTCGTCCATGCCGAGGGCCAGGCCGGCGTCGCGGACGGCGCCGCGGGCGCGGTAGGCGTTCTGCATGCTCATCAGGGTGGTGCGCTCGGGCCCGAAGCGGGCGACGACGGCGTGGTAGATCTCGTGCCGGCGGGCGGACTCCACGTCCAGGTCGATGTCCGGGAGGGTGGAGCGGTCGTCCGAGAGGAAGCGCTCCATGATCAGGCCGTTGGCCATGGGGTCCACGTGGGAGATGCGCAGGGCGTGGTTGACGAGCGAGGACGCGCCGGAGCCGCGGGCGGCCACGCGCACGCCCATGCCCTCGATGAGGTCCACGACGGCGGCCACCGTGAGGAAGTACCCGGCGAAGCCCAGGCGGGAGATGATGCCGAGCTCGTGCTCGGCACGGTCCTCGAGATCCCGGGCGGCGCGGCCGGTGCCGAACCGGCCGGCCCCGGTGTGCAGGGCCGGGTAGCGGGCGGCGAGGCCCTCGAGGGTGCGGCGGCGCAGCACCGTGTCCGGGTCCCCCTCGATGCCGACGACGGCGGCCTCGGGCACACGGGGCACACCCCAGCCGAGGTCGGTCTCGGGGTCGATCGCGCAGGCCTCGGCGAGGGCGCGGGTGGCGTCCAGGAGCGGGCCGGGGCGCTCGTCGGCGGCGTCCGCGACCTCCCGGGCGATCCGGTGCATGGCCTCGGTGGGCTTGAGCCAGCCCTGGCCGTTGGGCTGGAGGTCGTGGACCGCGTCCAGGGAGGACAGGGCACGGACGGCGTCCAGGACGTCCGCGGTGGCGGCCCCGTCCGGGGCGGCGTACCGGACGGCGTTGGCGAGCACGGCCGGGACGCGGGCGACGCGGGCGGCGCGCAGCATCTTCACGGCGTGGCCGGTGTCCAGGCGCTGACCGGGGGCGGAGAGGTGGCTGACCACCTCCACGTGGAGCGCCCCGGGGGGCAGGGCGGAGCGCCAGCGCCGCAGCGCGGCGGCCCCGGCGGCGGTGTGGCGGCGCGCCAGGTGGCGGCCGAGGTCCGAGTCCGGGCCGAGGAGCACGGCGAGCTCGGGCGTGGCGGGCCGGGAGGGGTCCGCGGCGTGGGGCACGGGGCCGGCTGCGGCGGCGGCGAGCTCGGCCACGGACGCCCACGGCTCCCCGCCGGCGGAGCCTCCGGAGGTGCGGGCGTGCGCGGCGGAGACCACCCGGCACAGGGCGCGGTATCCGGTTCCCTGCCGGCGGCCGCGGGCCAGGACCACCACGCGGCCGGCGGGGTCGTCCTCGGCCCAGCGCACGGCGAGGTCCACGCCCACGATCGGGGTGATCCCGTGGCGCAGGCAGGCGGCCACGTGCTTGGCGGTGCCGTAGAGGCCGTCCCGGTCCGTGCAGGCGAGCAGGTCCATGCCCGCGGCGGCGGCCGCGGCGGCCAGGTCCGCGGGCCAGCTCACCCCGTGGTGGGCGCTGAAGGCGGAGACCACGTGCAGGTGCGGGAAGGCGCTCATGCGCTGCGCCGCAGGGTGCCCGCCGCGGCGGGTTCGTGCACGCGCACGAGCCGCCAGCGTCCCGAGTCGATGTGGTGCGCCACGTCCACGGTCCGCACGGGGGCGTGCGACGCGCGGGCCAGGCACACCTGCAGGCGCCAGATCTCGTGGTCCACGAGGCCGGGGCCGCGGCCCTTCTCCGCGCGCACCTCCTCCGCCCACCAGCGCCGGCGCTCGAACCAGCGCAGCGGACGCTCGGCCAGGACGTACTCCCGGCCCTCCCAGCGCAGGCGGGCGGGCGCCCCGTCCTGCGCGCACTCCACGGCGACGGACTGCGTGAAGGTCCCCATGTTCTCTCCCTGGATGGCTGACGATCG
This sequence comes from Micrococcus sp., assembly GCF_030523875.1. Lineage (GTDB taxonomy): Bacteria > Actinomycetota > Actinomycetes > Actinomycetales > Micrococcaceae > Micrococcus. The sequence continues at coordinate 3,968 of NZ_JAUNHR010000124.1, forward strand.
GAGCCCGCCGGCGGACTGCCGACAGGCCTCGGGGTGCGGCCACCCGGTGGGAAGAACCGGGCGGGGGAAGAATGCGGGGAAGCAGGAGGGCTCGTGGTCCTCGGATGCCGCACACCCATCGTACTCGAACACATGTTCGAACTCGATGCTCCCAACGTAGGAAGCGGGGCGGACACGTTAAGG
>NZ_JAUNHR010000125.1 GCF_030523875.1 Micrococcus sp.
CTCCTGGACCGGCGTGGTCGGCTCGGGCCCCGCGGCAGGGACGTCCTCGGGCAGCGCGGGCAGCCCGCGCAGCAGCCGCGCGGCCCGGCTGGGGGCCGGGGCGTCCGCCTGGACGTCGTCGGGGGCCTCCGCGTCCGGCACGGCCTCCGCCACCTCGTTCGCCTGCCCGGCGCCCGTCTCGGACGGCTCCGCCGCCTCGCGGGCCTGGGCCTCGCGGGCGATCAGGTGGGCGAGGGCGTCGTCGGACTCCTCGTCCTGTCCCACGCGGCGGCCGCGGCGGCTGCGCAGGATCTCCAGCAGGTCCGCGTCCCGGTCGGCCGACGCGGACACGGCGCCCCGGGGGGTCACGGCGTCCTGGCCGGCGTCGACGGGCTCCGCCACGGCCTCGGCGTCGGCCGTCGGCTGCGCCTCGTCCGGCGTCGCCGACTCCGGCGCGGCGGTGTGCCGCACGTCCCAGGCCTCGGCGTCGGAGAGGATGCGGGCCCACGCGTTCTGCGGGTCCAGGTGCCGCCCGGCGGGCCGGAAGGACCACCGCGCGGGGGGCTGCTCACGCGTGGGCAGGGCGACGCCCGCGGGCAGCGGGAAGTCCGCCACCACCGTCCACGCGCCGGCGCCCTCGCGCCACGCGTCCCACGCGAGGGCGTCGGCGTCCGCGCCCAGCTCGCCCAGCGTGGTGGGCCCGCCGTCGGCCACGGTGGAGGAGTAGAGGTCGGGTCCGCCGACCCACACCTCCACCCTCTGCGCCTGCTGCGCGATGTACCCGCGCTCGGCGAGCACGGGGAAGCCGTAGGTGCGGATGCGGGAGTAGGCGTTGCCCGACTCCCGGGCCACCTGCTCCACGGTGGCCCCGGCGCGGATGCGCGCCTGGATCTCCCGCGGGCTCAGCGGCACGGCCTCCGCTGCCGCGGCGGCACGCACGTCCTCCTGCTCGGCCACCGGGCGCACCGGCGTCGCCGACGGCTCGGCGTCGGACAGGGGCTCGGGACGCTCCACGGTGGACACGGGCTCGGGGCGCTCGGCGTCGGGGGAGCGGACGACGTCGAGGGCCGGCTCCCCGTCCGCCTCCTCGCCGTCCGTCGGCTCGGCGGCCGGGACGAGGCTGATGCGCGGGGTGAGGTCCACGGCGGCCGGCACGACGGGCGACGGGCCGCCGTCCTCCTCGTCCGGCTCCTGCCGGGACGGGCCGTTCGCGTCCTGACCCTCCTGGGGGACCCGGTCCTCCTGCCCGACGGTCTCCGGCGCGTCGTCGGGGGTCTGCGCGGTCTCCGGCGCCGGGTCCTGCCCGGGCGTCTCCGGGGCCTCCGTGCCGGCGGGCTCGGCGTGCTCGTCGTCGTGCTCCACCACGAGCCGGCGCAAGTAGGGGGTGACCGGGAGCGTGTGCGCGGACCCGTCCGGGGTGGTCAGACGCAGCGCGTCGCCGTCCTCGGTGGGACCGGTGAGTCGGAGCTCCGCCATGGAGGACATCCCTTTCCGTCGTCGTCTCGGCCCGGGGCGGCACGGCGGTGTCCGGGCCGCGGGCTGGTCCGATCCTAGCGGGATGCCTCCCGACCCCCCGGGGAGGCCTGCACCCCGGTCGACGGACGCCGTGCGACGGCGGCCCCCCGCGGAGCATTTGGCGCCCTGCGGCCCATGGTGCACAATCTACGCGCAACGGCGCAGGCCGGGGACCGGCCACGGGCGGGTCCCTGCTCCCGGCGTCGCCCACGGCACCGGCCCCGGTGCCGGTCCCCACCAGCGGAGCGTGAGATCCCCACCATGGCCACCGACTACGACGCACCTCGCAAGAACGAGGAAGAGCTGAGCCAGAACTCCATCGAGGAGCTGAAGGCGCGGCGCACGGACACGCAGTCGGCCGTCGTGGACGAGGACGAGACGGAGGCCGCGGAGGGCTTCGAGCTGCCCGGCGCCGACCTCTCCGGCGAGGAGCTGATGGTGCGGGTGCTGCCCGCCCAGTCCGACGAGTTCACCTGCGCCTCCTGCTTCCTGGTGCGGCACCGCTCCCAGGCCGCCCGCGAGGACGGCGACCTCCTCTACTGCACCGACTGCGAGGGCTGAGTCCCCGCTCAGTCGCCCTGATCGGCCATGCGGCCGCCCAGGGCGGCCACGAGCTCCTCGGGACGGCGGGTGCTGGTGAGCCAGTAGGGCGTGCGGTCGCGCTCGTCCGTGATCTGCACGCGCACCACCGGGGAGATCCAGCCGCGGACCGCCACGTAGGCCAGCCCGTGCAGCAGCGGCCCGCGCTGGGCGCGCGCCTGCTCCCCCCGGTGCCCCGTCACCTCGCCGACGTGCCGGCGCTCGATCTGCGCCCGGCCCACCTGCAGCGAGGACTCCGTGACCACGATCCTCGGCGTCGAGGCCGTCAGGACGATCGCCTCGACCGCGAAGAACCCGACGGCGGCGGCGACGCCCAGCCACACGTCGATCGGCGCGAAGACGAGGATGGTCAGGGCCGCGAGCATCAGGGCGACCACCCAGACCCCCGGGGAGGGGCTCAGCCGCTCCTCGAACAGCACCGCTCCGGACCCGGCGGGGGAGGCGGGGCCGTCGGCGGGACGGTCGGGGCGGATCTGGGCCGTGCGGGGGTCCTCATGCATGTCCTCCAGCTTCCCACATCGCCGCCGCCCGTCGCCCCCGGCCGCGGGGCGGAGCGGTAGAGTCGGGGCCCGTGACCGACTCCGCCGTGCCCGACGTGCCCCTGCAGGCCCTCGATCCGGACCTGCCCCCGCCCGCGTACGCCCGTCCGGGCGACGCCGGGGCGGACCTGCGCACCACCGTGGACGTGACCCTGGCCCCCGGCGAGCGGGCCCTCGTGCCCACGGGCGTGGCCCTGGCCCTGCCGGCGGGGCACGCCGGCTTCGTCCACCCCCGCTCGGGCCTGGCGGTCCGCCACGGTCTCAGCGTGGTCAACGCCCCCGGCACGATCGACGCCGGCTACCGCGGCGAGATCAAGGTGCCGCTGATCAACCTGGACCCGCGCACGCCCGTGGAGCTGCGGCGCGGCGACCGGATCGCGCAGCTCGTGATCCAGCCCGTCGTCCAGGCGCGCTTCGTGCCGGTGGACGAGCTGCCCGCCTCGGACCGCGGCGCGGACGGCTTCGGCTCCACCGGCGGCTTCGGCGCCGCCGACGACCCCCAGACCCCCACGACGACCCCCGGGAGGACCGCATGATCTTCGGACGCAACCGCGCCGTGCGCCACGAGCAGGTGGTGCTCCCCGACCAGCTCAAGGACGAGCGCGACCGCCAGGTCGAGGCCGAGGCGGAGGCCGCCGCGGTCGGCGGCGAAGGTGTCCGCGGCCCGTTCGACGTCGCCGCGCGCCCCGGCACCTCCGGCTACGTGGACCTCGGCGGGCTGCGCGTGCCCGCAATCAGGGGCATGAAGCTGCGCCTGGACCTCGAGGACGCCACCCAGCGGATCGTGGCCGTCACCGTGAGCATGGGCCGCTCGGCCCTGCAGATCCAGGCGTTCTCCGCCCCGCGGGCTGCGGGCCTCTGGGACGACCTGCGCGCCGAGCTGCTCGAGACCCTCTCCGCCACCCCCGGGGCGCAGGTCCAGGAGCAGCGCGGCGCGTTCGGGCCCGAGCTGCTCACCCGTGTGCCGGCCGCCCTGCCGGACGGCTCGCCGGGCTGGAACGTCGCCCGGTTCGTGGGCGTGGACGGGCCGCGCTGGTTCGTGCGCGGGGTGTTCCACGGGGAGGCCGCCTACCAGCCCGACGCGGCCGCCGACCTGGAGCGGGTGCTCTCGGGGGTCGTGGTGGTCCGCGGCGCCGGGCCCCTGCCCCCGCGCGACCTGCTGCCCCTGCACCCGCCCGCAGACGCGCAGCCGGTGCGCCGCCGCCGTCCCGCCGAGCCCGCGCGGGACGTGCTCGGCGGCGCCCGCGCGGACGCCCCGGCCGCCGAGGGCGGCCCCCACGCTCCGGCCCTGCCCGAGCGCGGCCCGGAGATGACGGAGACGCGGTGACCCCGCGGCGCGCGGCGGACC
>NZ_JAUNHR010000029.1:0-9055 GCF_030523875.1 Micrococcus sp.
GAACGGCCCGGCGGCCGGGGTGACCCCGGCGTAGACTGGCCGGGTCCGACGCGCCGGGCCCCCGGCGGCCGCGCGGGCGCCCCCGACATCCACCCGTAGGAGACCCGCTGTGAGCGTTCAGTCCCCCCGCCCGTCCGACGACCGCACCCCCCGCGGTGCCGGCCGCCCGGCACGCGGCGGCCTGCGCACCAGCGTCAAGGGACCCCTCGTGTTCTCCGCCGTGCTCGGCCTGGTCGGCGGTTCGATCGCCGCGCTGACGGCCTCGGGCGGCACGGACAACCCGCTGCGCATCGACATCGGCCTGATCGCCTTCGGCGTGTTCTTCATGACCTCCCTCGTGGTGGTGGCCATGCTGCAGCTCGCCTCCCGCGAGAACCCCGAGCGCCTCTCCCAGGGCTCCGGGGTCAACCGCTCCTCGGAGGAGGAGTTCCAGCGCCGCACCGCCGAGCGCCGAGCCCAGGCCGCGCGAGAGCGCCGCAGCGGCGCCGCCGGGCAGGGCCCCGCCGCCGACGGCGACGCCGGCCGCCGCTGATCCCCGCCCCGCCCGGTGAGGGCGGGGACGAGCCCGGGCGGTCAGTCGTCCTGGCGCTTCTTCTTCGACTTCTTCTTGTCCTTCGTGGACTTCTTCTTGCCGTCCTTGTCCTTCTTCTTGGACCGCTTCTCGTCCTTCTTCGCCTTCTTCTCCGGCTTCTCCGCCATGACGACGTCGTCGCCCGCCGCCTCCGCGGGCTCCCCGCCGGACGTCTCGGCCGGCTCGGCCTCGGATACCGCGGCATCCTCGCCCGCCTCCACCTGACGGGCCCGGTAGCTGCGCACGTGGGTGCGGTTGGCGCAGTTGGCGGCGTCGCAGAAGCGCTTGGAGCGGTTGCGGCTGCCGTCCACCACGGCGTTCTCGCAGTCCTCGCCGGCGCACACCCGCAGGCGGTCCAGCTCGCCCTCGAGGGCGGCCTCGGCCAGCGCCAGGGCGGCCATCGCGGTGAGGCGCTCGACGGCGTCGGCGGGGGTGGCGGCGGGGGCCAGGTCCACGGCGCCGCCCCCGTCCGCCACCAGGCGCAGCGGGCCGGTCTCGGCCAGCAGGGCGTTCACGGCCTCGAGCGCGGCGGTCTGGTCCTCGGCCGCCAGGGCCCACAGCTCGGCGAGGCGGGCGCGCAGGGCGTGGGCGCGGTCCCGGGCGGCGGCCGCCACGCGCAGGCGCACGTCCCCCTCCTGCAGCTCGGGCACCAGGGCGGGCAGCTGCGTGCCCGCCGTGAGGCGCTCCTCGGCGGACTGGCCGCCGCGCATCCCCGGCGCGGTGTTCAGGAACACGGAGATCGCGGCGAGGCGGCCGAGGGCGCGGGAGGAGAGCATGTGCCCAGCGTACGTCGGGTGATCCAGGAGGACGCTCAGCCGAGGGGTGGAAGGGAGAGATATCCCCGCTGCAGATGAACATCATGTGAACATGCGCAATGGCTCTTGAGTGATGATCCCCCCCCCGCATCATGATTCTGGTCGATGGCACAGGAACTTCTGGGGATCACCGACCTATCGCCATGACAGTCATCATTCTCGTGAACTTAGGAGTTGCCATGTCCATGTCCAAGAAGTTGTTCGCCGGAGTTCTCGTCACCGCTGCATTGGGAGCGGGCGCCGGGTCTGCATCCGCAGCCCTGAGCGAGGTGCCGCGGGGTTACGTCGGCGTTTTTAAGAACGCCGATTACAACGGGCTACTGGGATACCGGTCTGGTGGCCAGGATGTGAAGAACATGAGCGCCGTCGCCAACGACGAGATGTCCTCCTGGACGAACAAGACCAGCTACGCCGGCGCCTGGTACGTGGATGTCAATGGAGGCGGCAACTGCTACACCATGAATTCGTGGACCGACAACCGCTACGTCGGCAGCTGGTTCAACGACAAGGCGTCGTCCTGGCGCACAAACGGCGCCTGCTGACAGGATCCGCCCTTCCTCACTGTTGTCTCCCACCTATCACGACCCGCTGAAGGACCACCATGCCCGCTCCTGCCATCGACACCCGTGGTGTCAGCCTCCAGTTCACCAGCGGACCGGAGGTGGTGACAGCGTTGGCCGGCGTGACGGTTCCTTTCCGCCATGGCGAGTTGGTCGCCGTCATGGGCGCCTCGGGCTCCGGCAAGACGTCCTTGCTGAACGTCATCGCCGGGCTCGAGGTGCCCGACGTGGGGCAGGTGCTGGTGGGGGAGGACGATCTCGTCTCCCTGAGCGAGGACGCCCGCGCCGATCTGCGTCTGCATGAGATCGGGCTGGTGTTCCAGGACGACAACCTGCTGCCGGTCCTCACCGCCCGGGAGAATGTGGCGTTGCCCCTGCGCGCTCGAGGCTGGGCAGTGCCCGCGGCGATCGCCGAAGCGGACATGTGGCTGGGTCGCGTGGGCTTGAGCGGGATGGAGGACCGCCGTCCAGATCAGCTCTCCGGGGGGCAGCGGCAGCGCGTGGGCATCGCCCGCGCCGTGGCCGGAGGCAGGACCATCCTGCTGGCTGATGAACCCACGGGGGCGCTCGACTCAGCGACGACGAGGGATGTTCTGGCGCTGCTGCGTCAGTTGGCGGACGACGGGGTCTGCGTGGTGGTCGTGAGCCATGACGACGTGGTGCGGCGCTATGCGGACCACACCTGGGTCATGAGCGATGGACGGCTGCAGAGCCATGCGGATGGGGTCCACGCATGAGATCCGAGGCCGATGGCTCCACCCGTCGATCCTCCGCGGGAGTGGGGACATTGCTTCCGATCTTCGCGCGGACACGGGGATCCTGGTGGACGGGACTTGCGGCCGCCGTCGCGGCCGCCGTGATCATGGTCCTGCATGCCGTGACCCAGGGGCTGTCGCTGAGCCCTGAACAGCAGGCCGAAGGCTATTTCGGGGGCTTTGAACGGGCTCAGACCACTGTGACGTCTTATCCCCTGGGCGCGGACGTGGACATCGTTGCTCTGGATGCGGCCATGACCCGCGCGGGAGCCACGGAGGTGGGGTCCACGCTGGCGGTCATCGACCTCGGGCTGCCTCAGGGGTCCGCCGTGGACGGGATCCGCTATGAAGAGCTCGACCTGAGCGCGGACACTCCCACGGGGACGGTGCGTCTCCTGGACGGGACCGTTCCGACGGCACCGGGGCAGGTCTGCCTGTCACCCGCCTTGGCGGAGAAGCTGGGCGCCACGACTGACGTGGCGTTCTTCGACGGTGCCTTGACCCTGACACCCACCTGCACGGCGGTCGATGACCACCGGCGAGACAGCGTCGCGGTCTACGCGGCTCCGGGAACGTGGGGAGCGGCGGGGGCGGGGCTGGCGGAGGATGAGCTCCGCCGGTGGGGTGTCACGGCCTCCTTCAACGTCTATTGGAGCGGAGGCGACGCGGACGTGGTGGCGGCAGCCATGCGCTCCACAGTGGAGACAAGCTCCCCGGACGCAGCCGAAGCCGGCGCTCCCGAGGCTCCCGAGTCGGTGACGGACTTCACCGACCGCCCAAGGACCTTCAACGCGCTCTCCAACGCGTGGGGATTCCTGATCCCGCTGCTGGTGGTTCCTGCATTGACCTCCGCGATCGCCGGGTGGGGTGGGGCCCGGCTCATGGCCCGCTCCGTGGACACCCTCGCAGCCCTCGGGCTGCGCCGTTCGCGGACACGGCAGCTGACTCTCCTTCCTCCTCTGCTGCTCAGCGCGCTTGGCGCGCTGACGGGCGTGGCTCTCGGAGCCCTGCTGGGGTGGGCCGCGCGGTCACTCCTCGCTGCGCTCCTCCCGCAGCCTCTCGGCCCCTGGGTGGGACTTCCGACGGTCGGGGCCACCGTGCTGGGCATGAGCCTTCTCGGCGCGTTGATCGGCAGCGGCCTGGCCATGCTCCGGCTCTCCCCGCGCCTGCGGGAGGACCTGTCCTGGGCTCGGCGGGCACGCGTCCCGTGGCCCTCCACGCTGGTGCTGCTCGGTTTGATGGCGCTGTGTCTCCTGGCCGCTGTCTTCGTCGCGAGCACAGGGATGCAGTCCACTATGAGGGCGGCTGTTGTCGCCCTGGTGGGCATGGCCGCCGTCCTCGTGGTCCCGCTGGTGCTGGGTCTGCGCGCGCGCCGAGGTCTCGCCCAGCGGCCCGCGGCGCTCCTGCGCTCCCGCCTCGTGACGGCAGCGGGCGGCGCCTGGCTGGTCATGGTGCTCTTCGGGTTCCAGGCTGTGCTCACCACCGGCACGCTCACGGCCGTGACGAGCAGCGTCCAGACGTTCAATGACTCCCTCGTCTCGGCCGTGCCGGAGGACCAGGCTCGTCTGGCCCTCCAGAGCATCGGCGACACCACGATTGCCCAGAGCATCGTCGAAGACACTCGTGAGGTCTTGGGCACCGACGACGACTTCACCTTCACCCAGCTGGAGGCCCCGACCACGATGCGTGACGGCCCCGTCGTGGTGGTGGAGACCGCGCGGCAGGCGGCCGACGTGCTGGGGCTGCCCGAGCTGGACGCTGCGACCAGTGACGCCCTGCAGGAGGGGGCGGCCGTGCGCGGCGGGGCCACCCCGAACGGCCGGCTCGGCGTGGAGGATCCGGAGGCCGCGGAGCCGGGGGTGGTGGTCGCCGATCTGCCCGTCCATGTGGTGGACGGGGTCAGTGGCAGCCTGGCCACAGGAGGTGCCGTCATCCTCGCGTCCACTGCCTCGGGCCTCCCGATTGCACAGTCGTCTCCGATCGCCCACGTTTTTCCCCGCCTTGACCCCGAGCAGCGCGCGGCCGCCGTGCGGCTCCCCGAGGAACTGCACTTCAGTCCCGAGTGGATGGACCTGCCCCGCGCCCCGGACACCGTCGATGTTCCGGAGGCCATCGCCTGGGGAGCAGGTCTGCTCTCCGCTCTCGGCGTGGTCTTGGCCCTGATCTACGGACTGCAGGCGGGGGCGGCCGGCCGACGGGTCCTGGCCGGGGCCCGAGCCATGGGGCTGAGGACGTCGTGGGTGAGAACCGTGCTCGCCGGACAGATCGGATGGGTCGTGGTGGCGCCGACGGTCGTGGGCGTTGTCGGCAGCTCGCTGGGCGTGGCCATGCTCAACGCATGGCAGGAGGTGCCCGTCGACCTCCACGTCCCCTGGAGTCTCGTGGGCACCATGGCAGTCGGAACGCTCGTTGCATTCGTCGGAGCTGTGTGGCTCAGCCTGCGAGGGTTGACCGTGCGCGAGCGGATCGCGTAGGCCCGGCATCGCTGGTCCGGTGCCGTGCGGACCCGCTTCACAGCCGGTGACACACGGGCCGAGGCCGGGGCCCTCCGCTACCCTGGCCGAAAGCCTCCGTGTCCTCGGCCACGGACACCAGACACCGGGGCGCGGCCGCGTCCCGACGCACCACACAGGAGCCCCCATGTCGCAGAACACCGAGGCGGCCGGCCGTCTCTCGGCCGGCCACGTGATCGTCAAGACCCTCGAGGCTCACGGGGTCAAGCGCATCTACTCCGTGCCGGGCGAGTCCTATCTGGACGTCCTGGACGGCCTGCACGACTCGGACATCGAGAACGTGGTGTGCCGGCACGAGGGCGGGGCCACCTACATGGCCGAGGCGGACGGCAAGATGAACCCGGTGCCCGGCGTCGCCATGGTCACCCGTGGCCCGGGTGCCGCGAACGCCCACGTCGGTCTGCACACGGCGTGGCAGGACTCCACGGCCATGGTGCTGTTCGTCGGCTTGATCCCGTTCGAGCACCGGGACCGTGAGGCCTTCCAGGAGTTCGACCCGCACGCCTGGTTCGACTCCGGCGCCAAGCGCGTGATGGTCCTGGACCACCCCGAGCGCGCGTCCGAGATCGTGGCCGAGGCCATGTTCGCCGCCGCGTCCGGGCGCCCGGGTCCTGTCGTCGTCGGTCTGCCGGAGGACGTCATCCGCGTGGAGGTCGAGGCCGAGCTGCACCCGCAGATCCCCGTGGCCCCCGGCGGCATGACCGTGGAGGACTGGAAGGCGCTGCACGCCGCGCTCAAGGAGTCCACGAAGCCGCTGTTCATCACCGGCGGCAACGACTGGACGGACGAGGGCGCGCAGGCGCTCACCGAATGGCTCGAGTCCCACCAGATCCCCGCGGCCGCCGAGTGGCGCACCGAGGGCACCGTGCCGTTCTCCTCCCCGTCCTACATCGGCCCCATCGGCTACGGCCGTCCGGACTGGACCGAGCGGCTGCTCGAGGAGACCGACCTGATCGTGTTCGTGGGCACCGTGCCCGGGGACGTGGTGACGGACGGCTTCACCATCCGCCAGAACTGGGACAAGAAGAACTTCCTGGTGACCATCGACCCGTCCCTGCGCGGCCGCTCCGGCCCCGTGTCCCATCAGATCGTGGCGAAGCCGGACGTGTTCGTGCGCGACCTGGTCCGCATGGACCTGGCCGTGAAGGACGAGTGGCGGGAGTGGACCTCCCGCATGCGCGCCGAGCAGGAGGAGTTCGCGGCGCTCCCGCCGGCGGAGCCCTCCGAGGGTCAGGCGAGGATGGCCACCCTCATGGCGAACCTCATGCCGAAGCTGCCGAAGGACTCGATGATCTCCCTCGGCGCCGGCGAGCACACCAACTGGGCGCACCGCTACTTCCCCACCGAGGGCTACCGCGCCATGATCTCCGCCCGCAACGGCTCCATGGGCTACTCCGTGCCCGGCGCCGTGGCGGCCTCGCTGAACTTCCCGGACCGCGTGGTGGTCACCATCGCCGGCGACGGTGAGTTCCTCATGAACGGCCAGGAGATGGCCACCGCCGCGCAGTACGGGGCCACCCCGCTGATCGTGGTGATGGACAACCAGGAGTACGGCACCATCCGCACCCACCAGGAGCGCGAGTACCCCGAGCGCATCTCCGGCACCCAGCTGCAGAACCCGGACTTCGCGAGGATGGCCGAGGCGTTCGGCGGCGTCGGCATCCGCGTGGAGCAGGACGCGGACGTCCCGGCCGCCGTGGAGAAGGCGCTGGAAACCGTGAAGCAGGGTGAGCGGTTCGCCCTCATCCACCTGCTGGTGGAGCAGCGCGTCAAGGCGTACTGAGTCCGGCGCCCGCGCCCCCGCGGGCGGCACGACGGCGTCCGCGCACCCGGCCCCCCGACCCTCCCCTCGCGGTAGGGTCGGGGGGCCGCGCGCATCCCCGCGCGGTCGGGGACGAGCACAGCGGCGCGCGCGGCGCACGCGGGAAGGCGGGGCCGGTGGACGCCCACTCGGACGGCGCAGCACAGGGCCGCACCATGCAGATCGGCGAGGTGGCCGGGCGCACCGGCCTGTCCCTGCGCTCCATCCGCCACTACGACGACGTCGGCCTCGTCCCGCCGTCCGCGCGCAGCGAGGGCGGCTTCCGGCTCTACACCGAGGAGGACGTGGAGCGCCTGCTGCGGGTCATGCGCATCACCCCGCTCGGCTTCAGCCTCGAGGAGACCGCCCGCCTGCTCGAGGTCCTCGAGGGCCCCTCGTGCCCCGCCTCGCAGGAGGACGTGGCCGCCTTCCTCGAGCGGGCCCGGAAGGGGCGGGCCACGCTGGCCCGCAAGCTCCGCCAGGCGGACGAGCTGCTGACCGAGCTGGAGGCGCTCGAGCGCTGAACGGTCAGACCCTACCCTCACGTGAGGGTAGGGTTGCCGCACGTCCTCCGCCGTCCCCGCCCCCGCGCCCACCACCGCCGCGGCGTCCCGGTCCGCCGCCGAGTCCACGCCCGAGCAGCTGCAGTCCGTGCGCCGCACCCTCCGCTCGCCCGGCCGGCCATGGTCTCGGCGGCCACCGCCGCCACGGCCCTCGTCGTCGCACCCCTGGTGCAGTCCCACGGGCTGGACCACCTGCTGGCCGCCGTGATCCTGGCCGGACTGATCCAGGTGGTGCTCGGCGTGCTGGGCGTGGCCCGGCTCATGCGGTTCGTGCCGCGCTCCGTGATGGTGGGCTTCGTCAACGCCCTGGCCATCCTGATCTTCACCTCGCAGCTGCCGGACCTCATGGGCGTGCCGTGGCTGGTCTGCCCGCTCACCGCCCTGGGCCTGGCGATCATCCTGCTGCTGCCCCGGCTGACCACCGCCGTCCCCGCCCCGCTGGTGGCGATCGTGGTGGTCACCTCGATCGTGCTGCTGGCCGGCGCGGACGTGCCGACCGTGGGGGACAAGGGCGCCCTGCCGGACTCCCTGCCCGCGCTGCTGGTCCCGGACGTCCCGTTCACGCTCGAGACGCTGCAGGTGATCGCCCCCTACGCGCTGGGCATGGCTGTCGTCGGGCTGCTGGAGTCCCTCATGACCGCCAAGCTCGTGGACGACATCACGGACACCCGCTCCTCCAAGGTCCGCGAGTCCTGGGGCCAGGGCGTGGCCAACATGGTCTCCGGCCTCTTCGGCGGCATGGGCGGCTGCGCGATGATCGGCCAGACCATGATCAACGTGAAGGCGTCCGGCGCCCGCACCCGCATCTCCACGTTCCTGGCGGGCGTGTTCGTGCTCCTGCTCTCCGTGGCCCTGGGGGACGTGGTGGCGCTCGTGCCCATGGCCGCGCTCGTGGCCGTGATGATCTTCGTGTCCCTGGCGACCTTCGACTGGCACTCGGTCCGGCCGTCCACGCTCGCGTTCATGCCGAAGTCCGAGACGTCCGTGATGCTCGTGACCGTGGCCGCCACCGTGCTCACCCACAACCTCGCGGTCGGCGTGGGCCTGGGCGTGCTCGCCGCCATGGTGATGTTCGCCCAGCGGGTCTCCCACCTGGCCACCGTGTCCCGCACCCTCGAGGGGGAGGGGGACGACGCCGTCGCCCGGTACCGCGTGCAAGGCGAGCTCTTCTTCGCCTCCTCCAACGACCTCTACACCCAGTTCGACTACGCCGGGGACCCGGCGCGCATGGAGATCGACTTCCTCGAGGCGCACCTGTGGGATGCCTCCACGATCGCCTCGCTCGACGCGATCGAGGAGAAGTACCGCCGCCACGGGGCCGCCGTGGAGATCACCGGGCTCAACGTGGCCAGCCGGGCCATGCGCGCCCGCATGTCCGGCCGTCTCGGCGGGGGCCACTGACGGGGGTGGACCCTCCGTCTCCCAGGGCGGCCCCGCGTGTCCTCGCGCGTGTTCCCTGGGGTCGACGGGGGTTGTC
>NZ_JAUNHR010000029.1:9065-26491 GCF_030523875.1 Micrococcus sp.
CTCGCGAGTGTTCCGGGGGGGCGCGGTTCTGTCGCGGGTGCGCCTTCCCCCCGGGCCCCCCCGCGAAAGAACGTCGACCCGAGTGCTGGGCCGCGAGTGGGCACTCCCATTCGTGACTCAGATCACATTCGCGGTCTAGAGTGGGCCGCATGGACACCACGGCCGGCACCGCCCTCGAATCTCGCCCCGAGATCGCGGGGGAGGCCGTGTCCCGCGTGGCCATGACGGCCGAAGCGCTGGCGCTCGTCCAGCGACTGCGCGGAATCCACGGGGAGCTGATGTTCCACCAGTCCGGCGGCTGCTGTGACGGCTCCTCGCCCATGTGCTACCCCGCCGGCGACTTCCACACGGGAGCCTCCGACGTCCTCCTGGGCACCTTCGCGCTGCCGGCCGAGGGGGACCAGGCCGCCGGGGAGATCCCGTTCTGGATGTCCGCCGCCCAGTTCGAGTACTGGAAGCACACCCACCTCACCCTGGACGTGGTGGACGGGCGCGGCTCCGGCTTCTCCGTCGAGGCGCCCGAGGGCAAGCGGTTCCTGATCCGTTCGCGGTTGATGGCCGGCTCGGGATGAGCTCGACCCTCGCCACCGGCGCCTACCGACGCGCCGTGGACCGGGCCCACGAGTCCCTCGCCTCGGTCCGCCTGTCCCTCGCGCCGTCGTCGCCCACCGCTCCGGCCAGCGCGGACCAGGGCCTGCGCGCCGCCCTTCAGGGGCTGCGCCGGGAGGTCCGCGAGTCCTGGCTGCGCTCCCTCGGCGCCCTCACCCCCGCGGTGCCCGGTCAGACCGACCCGGCCACCCTCTCCGACGACGACCTCGCCGCCGCCCGCCGCGAGCAGCGTCTCGCCGTGGCCCTGCCGGTGGTCCGCCGCATGCTCATCCACCCCGCGGCCGAGGCCGGGATGCTCGCCGCGATCGGCAACGCGCGCGGCCACCTGCTGTGGGTCGAGGGCGACCGGACCGCGGTGCGCCACGCCGAGACCATGGGCTTCGTGGCCGGCGCCGACTGGTCCGAGGCGTCCATGGGCACCTCCGCCCCCGGCATCGTCCTCGCGACCGGCGCCCCCACGCAGGTCAGCCGCGGTGAGCACCTGAGCCCGCGCGTGCACCCCTGGAGCTGTTCGGCCGTCCCGCTCACGGACCCGGCCACCGGGCGGCTCGTCGGGGTCCTGGACCTCACGGGCGGCGAGGACGCCGTCAGCCACCTCGCCCTGCCGCTGCTCCAGGCCACCGTGGACGCCGTGCACGCCGCCTGGCGGGACCTGCCCGCCCCGCCCCGGGGCCGTCTCCGCGGCATCGTCTCGACGCCGGGCCCCTCGGCTCCGCCGTCCGCCTCGCCGGGGCCGAGCCCCGCCTGCGCGCCGCACCGCCACGACGACGCCGCGGGCCTGCTGCGCGTCACCGGCCACCTGCCGCCCACGCTGGACGGGGTCGAGCTCACCGGCCGGCACGCCGAGATCCTCGCCCTCCTCGCGTGGCACGGCCCGGGCCTGACCGGCGCCGAGCTCGAGGTCACGCTGTATCCGGAGGAGACCGCCGGGCCCCGGCCCGCGCCGGGCGACGCCCCCGCCCGCGCCATCTCGCTGCGCGCCGAGGTGCATCGACTCCGCCGGGCGCTGCGGGACGTGGGGGCGCCGGTGGAGCTGCTGTCCCGGCCGTACCGGCTTGTGGGGGAGGTGCACGCGGACCTGCTGTGCGCGCGGGAGGCGCTGCGCGCCGGGGATCTGGACCGTGCGCTGCACGCGGCGGCCGGGCGGGTGCTGCCGCGGTCGGCGTCCCCCGGTGTCGCCTCGATCCGGGTGGAGCTGGGGGAGGCGCTGCGCGAGGCCGTCGCCCAGGACGCGGATGTCGAACAGCTCTGGGCCTACCTGGGCCGCCCCGAGGCCCGCGACGACGTCGAGCTCTGGGGCGCCGCCCTGCGTCTGCTGCCGACGGACTCGCCGCGGCGCGCGCTCGCCGTGGCCACGCTCGAGCGGATCGAGCGGGACCTGGCCTGACCCGGCCCGCCCCTCACCCGCGCCCGGCTGCAACCTCCGTGCAACCTCCTTGTGACTAGGGTCACAGCCACGGCAAGGCGCCACCCGGCGCCGAGGCAACCGCAGGCAAAGGAGCCAGCACCATGACCGTCTACGCACTCCCGGGCACCGAGGGAGCCAAGGTCGAGTTCAAGTCCCGCTACGAGCACTTCATCGGCGGAGAGTGGACACCTCCGGTCAAGGGCCAGTACTTCGAGAACGTCACGCCCGTGACGGGCAAGGTGTTCTGCGAGGTCGCCCGCGGCACGGCCGAGGACATCGACGCCGCCCTCGACGCCGCCTGGAAGGCCGCCCCGGCCTGGGGCGCCGCCTCGGCGGCCGAGCGGGCGCTCGTGCTGCACCGCATCGCGGACCGCATGGAGGAGAACCTCGAGATGCTGGCGGTCGCGGAGACGTGGGACAACGGCAAGGCCGTTCGGGAGACCCTCAACGCGGACGTGCCGCTGGCCATCGACCACTTCCGCTACTTCGCCGGCGCCATCCGCGCCCAGGAGGGCGGCCTGTCCCAGATCGACGAGGACACCACCGCCTACCACTTCCACGAGCCGCTCGGCGTGGTCGGCCAGATCATCCCCTGGAACTTCCCGCTGCTGATGGGCGTGTGGAAGCTGGCCCCGGCGCTCGCGGCGGGCAACGCCGTCGTGATCAAGCCCGCCGAGCAGACGCCCGCCTCGATCATGGTGTTCATCGAGCTGATCGCGGACCTGCTGCCGCCCGGCGTCGTGAACGTGGTCAACGGGTTCGGGCTGGAGGCCGGCAAGCCGCTCGCGCAGTCGCCGCGCATCCGCAAGATCGCGTTCACGGGTGAGACGACGACGGGCCGGCTGATCATGCAGTACGCCTCCGAGAACATCATCCCGGTGACCCTCGAGCTCGGCGGCAAGTCGCCCAACGTCTTCTTCGAGGACGTCATGGCGGCCGACGACGCCTACTGGGACAAGGCGCAGGAGGGCTTCACCCTGTTCGCGCTGAACCAGGGCGAGGTCTGCACGTGCCCGTCGCGTGCGCTCGTGCAGGAGTCGATCGCGGAGAAGTTCCTCGACGCCGTCGTGGAGCGGACCTCGCGCATCGTCACCGGCAACCCCCTCGACACGGACGTGATGATGGGTGCCCAGGCCTCCAACGACCAGCTCGAGAAGATCACGTCCTACCTGGACATCGGCCGTCAGGAGGGCGCCGAGGTGCTGATCGGCGGCGCCCGCGCCGAGATGGAGGGCGAGCTGGCCGGCGGCTACTACGTGCAGCCCACGATCTTCCGCGGGGACAACTCGATGCGCATCTTCCAGGAGGAGATCTTCGGGCCGGTGGTCTCGACGACCACGTTCACCGACTTCGACGACGCCATGCGGATCGCCAACGACACGCTCTACGGGCTCGGCGCCGGCGTGTGGTCCCGGAACGGCAACACCGCCTACCGCGCGGGCCGGGCGATCCAGGCCGGCCGCGTGTGGGTGAACAACTACCACGCCTACCCGGCCCACGCCGCGTTCGGCGGGTACAAGTCCTCCGGCATCGGCCGCGAGAACCACCTGATGATGCTCGACCACTACCAGCAGACCAAGAACCTGCTCGTCTCCTACTCCGAGGACAAGCTCGGGTTCTTCTGAGCCGACGCCGGCACCGCACGACCCCCCTCCCCATCCCACGAAAGGTGATCCCCCATGACTACGATGAAGGCAGCCGTCGTCACCCAGTTCGGCACAGAGGCCGACGTCACGGAGGTCGAGCGCCCGACGCCCGGCCAGCACCAAGCGCTCGTGAAGCTCATCTCCTCGGGCGTCTGTCACACGGACCTGCACGCGATGGAGGGCGACTGGCCGGTGAAGCCGACCCCACCGTTCATCCCGGGCCACGAGGGCGTGGGCATCGTCGAGGAGGTCGGACCCGACGTCGAGAACCTCAAGGTCGGGGACATGGTCGGCAACGCATGGCTGTGGGGCGCGTGCGGCCACTGCCAGTACTGCCGCACCGGGTGGGAGACCCTGTGCGAGGAGCAGATCAACGGCGGTTACTCCATGAACGGATCCTTCGGCGAGTACATGCTCGTGGACGCCCGCTACGCGCCCCTGCTCCCCGAGGGCGCGGACCCGATGGAGGTCGGCCCGATCCTGTGCGCCGGCGTCACGGTGTACAAGGGGCTGAAGCAGACCGAGGTGCGGCCCGGGCAGTGGGTCGTGATCTCCGGCATCGGTGGCCTGGGGCACATCGCGGTGCAGTACGCCGTGGCGATGGGCATGCGCGTGGTGGCCGTGGACGTCGCGGACGACAAGCTGGCGCTCGCCTCCCGGCACGGCGCGGAGCTGACCGTGAACGCGAACGTCGCGGACCCCTCCGTGGAGATCCAGGAGAAGATCGGCGGCGCCCACGGCGTGCTCGTCACGGCCGTGCACCCGCAGGCGTTCGGCCAGGCCATCGCGATGACCCGCCGCGGCGGCACCATCGTGTTCAACGGCCTGCCCCCGGGCGACTTCCCCGCGCCGATCTTCGACATCGTCCTCAAGGGCCTCACCATCCGCGGCTCGATCGTGGGCACCCGTCAGGACATGGTCGAGGCGCTCGAGTTCTATGCGGCCGGGAAGATCCACCCGACGTTCCACACCCGTCCGCTCACCGAGATCAACGACGTGTTCGAGGAGATGCGCCACGGCAAGATCGAGGGCCGCGTCGTCATCGACTACGCGATGCAGGACTGACGTGTCGCCTGGGCGTCGGCTGGGCGCGGGGTAGTGTCGAAACATCACACGCACCAGTGCGACGGCGGTCGTCCCGCCCGGAGATCCGGGCCGGGGCAGCCGCCGTCGTCGTCGCGGGGACGGGGCGGGCGCAGCGCGCCCGACGCCCGAGCCTCAGCGGGCCGCGTCCGGGGCGACGCCGTCGCGCAGCCACTCCAGCGTGGCCGGCCAGAAGGTCGATGCGAACCGCGCGTGGAACAGCCCGAAGTGGCCGATCTCCGCGGCACCGAGCTCCTCCGGCCGCACCCGCCAGCGCACCGTCCGCCGACCTGGCGAGTAGGCGTCCGCGCGATCGAGGGCGGCGTCGGTGCCGAAGTCGTCGTCCACGGGCGCCACGATCAGCGCGTCCGCCGTGAACGCGGCCAGACGGCGGCGCAGCTCGTCCCGGCCGGCGCCGGTGCGGGCGCTCGCGGTGAAGTCGCGGCGGCTGCGCGCCCAGTCCAGGGCGACCCCGCGCGGCAGGTCCTCGAGCCAGCCGAGCCGCCGCCCCGGGAAGTGCCCGCGGGCCAGCGTGATCGCCGGCATCGCCACGTGCCACTGCGCCCACATCCGCGCTCGCCCCGGCCGCGCCCGGTAGTCCCGCCAGTGGGCGTGCTGCCCGCCGACGGCCACGTGCCGGGCCACGTGACGCGCCTCCTCCGCGAGCCCGATGCCGAACCCGCCGTAGCTGTGGCCCACCGTCAGGAGGGGGCCGGGCAGGTGCGTCCGGGCCCAGCCGAGCACGGCGTCCGCGTCGAGGGCGCCCCAGTCCGCCCACCGCGCCCGCCGGGCCACGGCGAACGGCTCGCGGGAGTCCCCGACGCCCCGGTAGTCGAACGTGACCGCGTGGAACCCGTGGCCGGCCAGGAATTCGGCGTAGCGCCGGTAGTACGTGGCCTTCACCCCGGTCGCCGAGGCGATCACCACCGCGCCGGCGGGCCGGGCCGGGGGCGTCGTCGTGGGGGCGACGTGGCGGGCCGCGAGCACGAAGCCGTCGCGGGCGCGGAGGCGCACGGGGGTGGAGGTGGTCTGCGTCACGCCGCCACCCTAGGCGCGGGGCGGCGCGACCTGCGACACAATGGGCCCATGACTGAGACCCCCCAGAGCTCGTCCGGCCAGAGCCGGGACGAGATCCGCGCCCGCCTCGAGGCGATCTACGCCGTGGACCCGGCCGTGCGCGCGCACGGCATCACCCTGGGCGAGGCCGCCGACGGCCACGTGACCCTGCACCGGGACGTCACCGAGGACATGGTGAACTCCCACGAGATCTGCCACGGCGGCTTCCTGTTCCACCTCGCCGACTCGGCCCTGGCGTACTGCGTGGCCACCTTCGGGGACACCCCCGTCACCCGGCGCGCGGACATCACCTACGTGGCCCCGGCGCGGCTGGGCACGCGCCTGACCGCCACGGCCCGCGAGAACGCCGAGTTCGGCCGGGACCGCGTGATCGAGGTCCGCGTCACCGCCGATGACGAGCTCGTCGCCTACTTCACCGGCCAGGCCACCAGCCCCCGCCGCTGATCCGCCGTCCCATCCCCGGAGAGGAACCCCCATGACCGCCGCACCCGAGCAGTCCACCCCCACCGGACCCGTCATGGAGTCCGTGCGCCTGCACGTGGCCGAGGGCGCCGAGGAGGCCTTCGAGGCCGCCGTCGCCGAGGCCGCGCCGCTGTTCCGCGAGCACGGGGCGACGTCGTTCCGACTGCTCCGCCAGGTCGAGCAGCCTCAGCACTACCGCCTGCTCGTCGGCTGGCCGCGGATCGAGGACCACACCGAGGGGTTCCGCAACTCCCCGGCGTTCCCCGCGTGGCGCGCGCTGGTCTCCCCGCACCTGGTGAAGACCCCCGAGGCCACGCACTGGACGGACGTGCTGTCCCAGGCCTGACGGCCTCGGAGCCCCGTCAGGACTCCGTCGAGACCCCCTCGGCACGCCTCCCGCGTGCCGAGTCGGACCTTCGGACCGCTATGGACGGGCTATAGCGGTCGGAACGTCCGATTCGGCGCGGATCGACTCGATCGCGGCTCCGCCGCTCCGCGGTCCGGCGCCCGCTCAGAGGTGCAGGGACGCCAGGCGCGTGAGGGAGGCCCGGATGCCGCGGGCGTTGCCCTGCGGGGTGCGGGCGAGCTCGTGGGCGCGCATCGCGGCCTTGGCCAGGTGGGAGTAGTCGAAGGTCTCGGTGACCTCCGTGACGCCGTCGCCGGCGTCGAGGAACTCCCAGCGCCAGCGGTGCCCGGCCGGGTGGCGCCACTCGATCACGCGGCTGGGCTCGGCCTCCGTGACCGTGTTGGTCATCCGGTACGGCACCCCGAACTTCCGCATGTGCGTCGTGAACCGGTCGCCCGCCGCCAGGCGGTGGGGGCCGCTCACCGTCGCCTGCACCGTCCCGGAGCCGTCCACCTCGTGGTGGCGGTGCGGGTCGGCCAGCAGCGCCCAGAGCTCGTCGGCGGGCGCGGCCACGGTGTGCCGGTAGGCCACGCGGTGCGGGCCGGCGTCGACCCTCTCCGGCCAGCCGGCCTGCTTCGCGGCGGACGGGCGGGAGGCGTCGGCGTCCCGGGGCTCGGAGGGGCGGGGCGAGGCGGAGGAGGGGATGTCCATGCGCACACCCTAGGGCCGGTCCCGCCTCGGAGACAGCGGCGACGCGGGCGGTCTAGGGTGAGCCCATGAGCGCATGGGGAATCCACGTCTTCGAGAACGACGACGCCCAGGACCTGGTGGACCAGATCCTGGACGGCACCTTCCGCCTGGACGAGCGCCGCGGCACGTTCCGCTCCGAGGAGGACGGGTACATCGACGCCGCCTCCGGGGCCGAGCTGATCGCCCTCGGCGCCGTGGTCCGCGTGGCCCAGGACGCGGAGTCCCCGGCCGCGGCCGCGCTGCACGAGATCGCCGGCACGGACGAGCTGGACCTGGCCGACTTCCTGGCGCAGTTCACGGACGAGGACCTGGCGACCCTGCGCGAGCTGATCGGGGTGACCGTGCACGATCCGGCCGCCTCCGAGCTCTACGGGCTGTGGAACGAGGCCGGCGAGCGCGAGGAGTGGGCCCGCGTCTCCCAGGACGAGGGCCTGCCGGACTGACCTCCCGCCCCCATCACGACGACGGCCCCGGACCTGCGCAGGTCCGGGGCCGTCGTCGTCGGCGGGCTCAGCGCCCGTAGCGGGTGAGCCGCAGCGAGTTGAGCACCACGAGCACCGAGGAGGCGGCCATCGCGCCGCCGGCGATCATCGGGTTGAGCAGGCCCAGCGCTGCCACGGGGATGCCGAGCGTGTTGTACGCGAACGCCCAGAACAGGTTGGTGCGGATGATGTGCAGCGTCCGCCGGGACAGGTCCAGGGCCTGCACCACCTGGTCCAGATCCGAGCCCATCACGGTGATCTGCGCGGCCTGCCGCGCCACGTCCGTGCCGGAGCCCATCGCGATCCCCACGTCCGCGGCGGCCAGGGCCGGGGCGTCGTTGACGCCGTCGCCCACCATCGCGACGACGGCGCCCTCGCCCTGGAGCCGACGGACCACGTCCACCTTGTCCTCGGGGCGCACGCCGGCGACCACGTCCTCCGGGGCGATCCCGACTGCGGCGCCCACCTGCGCGGCCACCGCGGCGTTGTCCCCGGTCACCAGCAGCGGGCGCAGCGCGAGCTCGCGCAGGCGGGCGATCGCGGCGGCCGAGGACGGCTTCACGGTGTCCTGCACCGAGAGCACCGCGACGGGGCGGCCGTCCACGGCGACCCACACGGCGGTGGCGCCGGCCTGCTCGGCCTCGGTGAGGGCGGCGCGGTGGGCGTCCGTGAGGACGTCCGCGCCGAGCTCCTCCTCGAGGAAGGAGGTGCGGCCCACGGCCACGCGGCGGGCGGACGCGCCATCCGGGGCGCCGGCCCCCTCCAGGGTCACCGTGCCGCGCACGCCGCCGCCGGCCGTGGAGGAGAAGTCCGCCACGTCGGGCACGTCGAGGCCGCGCTCGCGGGCCCCGTCCACGATCGCGCGGGCGATCGGGTGCTCCGAGCCGGCCTCCACCGCCGCGGCGAGCGCGAGGAGGGCGTCCTCGGAGAGGGGCGGAGCGGCGTCGTCGGCGTCAGCGGAAGCGGTGTGCGGCGGGCGTGTCGCGTCAGCGGAAGCGGGCCGGGGGGTCCCCGTTGCGTCAGCGAAAGCGGTGACGGCGGTGAGGCGCATCCGGCCCTCGGTGACGGTGCCGGTCTTGTCGAGCACGATCGTGTCCACCGTGCGGGAGTCCTCGAGGACCTCGGGGCCGCGGATGAGGATGCCCAGCTGGGAGGCGCGGCCGGTGCCCGCGAGCAGGCCCACGGGGGTGGCCAGGCCGAGCGCGCACGGGCAGGCGATCACCAGCACGGCCACGCCGGCGCGCAGGGCGGGGGCGACGTCCCCGGTCACCAGCAGCCAGACCACGAAGGTCAGCACCGCGATGCCCAGGACGACCGGCACGAACACCGCGGAGATGCGGTCCGCCAGCCGGGCCACGCGGGCCTTGCCGGTCTGGGCGTCGGCCACGAGCCGGCCCATCTGCGCCAGCGTGGTCTCGGAGCCCACGCGGGTGGCGCGGGCCACCAGGCGGCCGGAGGTGTTGAGGGTGGCGCCGGTGATCGCGTCGCCGGGGCCCACCTCCTCCGGGACGGACTCGCCCGTGAGCAGGGAGGCGTCCACCGCGGATCGGCCCTCGAGCACCTCGGCGTCCGCGGGGACCTTCTCGCCGGGGCGGATGAGCACGACGTCGCCTGGGGCCAGGGACTCGGCGGGCACCGTGCGCTCGGCGCGGGTGGCCGGGTCGTAGAGGGTGGCCTGCGCGGCGCCGAGGTCCAGCAGGGCGCGCAGCGCGGCGCCGGCCTCCCGCTTGGCGCGGGCCTCGAGGAAGCGGCCCAGCAGCAGGAACGTGGTGATCACGGCCGCCGTCTCGAAGTACAGGCTGTGGTGCGCCATGTCCGCCATGCCGCCGCCCACGTGGGCCGTCATGCCCGGGTCCAGCACCAGCTCGACCGCCGAGTACAGGTACGCCACGAGCACGCCCACGGACACCAGGGTGTCCATGGTGGAGGAGCCGTGGCGGGCCGCGCGGAACGCGGCCGTGTGGAACGGCCACGCCGCCCAGGTCACGACCGGGGTGGCCAGCGCGAACGCCGCCCAGCCCCAGTGCGGGAACTGCAGCGCCGGGACCATGGAGAGGAGCACGAGCGGCACCGTGAGCAGCACCGCCCCGATCAGCCGCGGCCGCAGGACGTCCTCACGCGGGCCGTGGGCCAGGTGGTCGTGGCCCTCGCCGGCGCCGTGGTGGTCGAGGCCGTGGGCCTCCGGGCCGTCCCCCTCGGGAGCCTCCGCGGGCGCGCGGTCCCCGCCGGGGGCTCCGGCGCCGTCGTCGTGCGCGGGGCGGGCCGGGGAGGCGGCCGGGCGGCGCACCGTGGCGCCGTATCCGGCCTTCTCGACGGCGGCCACCACGTCCTCGTCGGACACGCCCTCGGGGACGGTGACGGCGGCCTGCTCGAGGGGCAGGTTCACGGAGGCCGTGACGCCCTCGATCCTGCCGAGCCTGCGCTCCACGCGCCCCACGCAGGACGCGCAGGTCATGCCGGTGATGTCGAGGTCCACGCGGCGCGTGGCCGTCGGGGCGGGGGCCCCGGGGCCGGCGGTCGCGTCGGGTGCGGTGCGGGGAGCGGGCTCGGCCACGGCTCAGCCCTCCACCGTGCGGTAGCCGGCCTCCTCGACGGCGGCGCGCAGCCGCGCGGGGTCCAGCTCGGCCTCGGAGGTGACGGTGGCGGTGGAGACGCCGCCGGCGGTCAGGTCCACGTCCACGGCGGTGACGCCCTCGATCTCGCCGATCTCCTCCTGCACGGAGGAGACGCAGTGACCGCAGGTCATGCCGTCGATCTTCAGGGTGGTGGTGGTCATCGGGGGGTCCTCTCGAACGGGATGGGCGGGGGCGGGCGGGGGCCCGCGGAGGAGCCGGTCAGCGCAGGAGACGGGCGATCGCGGCGGCGGCCTCGGCCACCTTGGCGTCCACGAGCTCCTGGCGGCCCTCCTGGTCGGCCTGCACGGCGGCGTCCGCCACGCAGTGCCGCAGGTGGTCCTCCACCAGGCCCAGGCTCACGGCCTGCAGGGCCTTGGTGGCCGCGGCCACCTGGGTGAGGACGTCGATGCAGTACACGTCCTCCTCCACCATGCGGTGGATGCCGCGGACCTGCCCCTCGATGCGCTTGAGCCGCTTGAGGTAGGCCTCGCGCTGGGGGGAGTAACCGTGGCTGGCGTGCTGGTCGTGCTCCATGCCTCGGACCATATACCCCTGGGGGGTACCCTGTCACCGGGTCTCAGGCGGCGCCGGGCCCCTGCTCCTGCAGCTCGGCGATCAGGCCGCGCACCTGCAGGTCGAGGGCCTCGCGCACGCCGCGCACCTGCTCGATCCCCATGCCGCGGATCGAGGGCACGGACCAGCGCTGGACCTCCACGTGCTCGGGGACGTCGAACGGCTCCGCGCCGTCGAAGAGCACCACGATCTGGGCCACCCGCAGGACGTCCGGGTCCACGCCCTTGGGGAAGGCGTGGTGCAGCGGCAGGCCGATCTCGCTCATCGCGTCCAGGGCCAAGGGAAGCACGGACCCCGCGGGGGAGGTGCCGGCCGAGCGGGCCTTCACCGCGCCGTCGGAGCGGTTCTCCAGCAGGGCCGCGGCCATCTGGGAGCGGCCGGCGTTGCCGTGGCACACGAACAGCACCCGGGGATGACGCGACTCGAGCGTGCCCGTGGCGATCGCCCTCGCGCGCAGGCGCGCGGCGGCGTCGTTGGCGGCGGTGGAGGCGAGCATCTCCGGGTGGCGGCTGGTCCGGGCCAGCCGGGCGTAGGAGTCCAGCAGCAGGGCGTGGACGGACTCGCGGTCCCCGAGCTCGGGGTAGCGGGCGTGCAGGCGGTCCGCCTCCCGCTCCAGGACGCGCGCCGTCATCCCCTCGGGCGCCGCGGGCACGGCCCCGGTCGGGTCCGGCGGGACGTCCGCGGAGGAGGAGGGGTCAGCGGGAAGGGGCGCCATGCGTGCTCCTGCGGATCGGGGGCGCGTGGGGCCGCGCCGGGACCACCACGGTAGTCGCCCCGGTGGGGCCGTGGGAGACAATGGGGGCCATGTCCGCCCCCTCCCCGAGCGCCGCCGCGCTCGCCGCCCGCGCCTCGGACCGACCCGACGGCACCGCCCCCGCCGTCGCCCGCGCCGTGGTGTGGGCCCGCGAGGGGCGCATGCGGGTGGGCGTGGGGGGCTGGACCGTGCTGCTCACCGGCCCCCGCCGCCTGGAGCGGCTCTCCGCGATCTGGCGCGCCGCCGTCGCCGCCCGGCCGGACCCGGCCGCCCCCGCGCTGGCCTGGGTCTCCTCCGTCTTCGACGAGGCCTCGCCCGCGCCCGCCGTGCTGCGCGTGCCCGCGCGCGTCCTCGAGACCGGCGCGGGGGGCGCCGCGCCCCTCGAGGTGCCCACGCGCATGACGGAGCAGGCCCTGCGCGCCGCCGTCGCCCGGGACGTGCGCGCCCGCCTGATGCCCGACGGCGACGTCCCCCTCCTGCCCGAGGACCCCGCCGTCGCCTGGGACGACGCCGGCTACGCGGCCGGGGTGCGCGAGGTCCTGGAGCGCATGGCGGCCTCGGACGGGGCGCTCGGCAAGGTGGTGGTCAGCCGCACGGACACCGTCCCCGCGGACGACGCCGCCCTGTGGGGGTCCGTCGAGGCGCTCCGGGCGCAGTACCCGCAGACGTGGACGTTCGCCGTCGGTGGGCTCGTGGGCGCCACCCCCGAGATGCTGGCCACGCGCCGACGCGGCGAGGTGACCTCCCGCGTCCTGGCCGGCTCCGCCCCCCGCGGCACGGACGCGGCCGAGGACGCCCGGCATCGGGAGCACCTGGCCGCCGACCCGCGCCTGGCCGCCGAGCACCGCTGGGCCGCCCGCTCCGTGGTCGAGGCCCTCGCGCCCGTCGTCGAGCTCGAGGACCCGGACCCCGCCCCCGAGGTCCTCACCCTGCCCAACGTCCACCACCTCTCCACGTCCGTGCGCGGCCGGCTGCGCTCCGCCGAGGGCACCGTCCTGGACGTCGTGGCGCCCCTGCACCCCACCGCGGCGGTCGGCGGCACCCCGCGGGCGGCGGCGCTCGCGGTGATCCGGGACGTGGAGCCCGTGGACCGCGGCCGGTACGCCGGGCCGGTGGGCTGGCTGGACGAGACCGGCGACGGAGAGGTCGCCCTGGCCCTGCGCTGCGGCCAGCAGGTGCCCGGCGGGGTCCGCCTGCAGGCCGGCGGGGGCATCGTGCCCGGTGCGGTGCCGGAGGAGGAGGTCGCCGAGGTGGCGGCCAAGCTCCTGCCCATGCGCCGCGCGCTCGGGCTCGCCTGAGCCCGAGCGGGGACGGGCGTCCGCACGCGACGACGACGGCCGGTCACCCGGGAGGGTGACCGGCCGTCGTCGTGCGCGGCGTGTCCGCGGTGCGGGGTGGCCGTGCGGGCCGCCCCGGAGGGCTCAAGCGGCGGCGAGCGTCACGCGGGCCGGGGCGTGGGCCGCGGCCTGGAGGCGGCGGGTGGCCTCGTGCTCGGTCAGGGCCAGCAGGTAGGTGGTGATGCGGGCGCCGGCCTTGAGGTCGGCGTAGGCCTGCTCCACGGTGGCGCGGACCTCGGCCGGGGCCACGGCGCCGTCGAAGCGGCGGACGAGGGTGTCCGTGATGCGGGCCAGGACGTGGCGCTGCATGAGGGGGCTGGGGGTGGTGGGCATGTGGTGGTCGGTCAGGGGGATGGTCACCGTGATCACCTGGTCCTCTCGAGGCCGGGGCCTCGTCGGTGCGGATGCGGGCCGGGCCCGCAGGGTCTGTGGTGTCCCCTTCCGCCCCGCTAGGTGAACGGAAGGTGAACAACTTGTTAACCAAGATACCCGGTTCTGCCGGAAAGGCAAGGCGGGTCCTCTGGATCGTCAGGCGGAAGACCCCCGGGATCCTGGGCGATCCTGCACCCACAGGGGTATGCGCCCCCGCGAGAGGTGAGCGTCACGGGGCCGTCAGGTGAACGGATCGTGAACGCGACGGTGGCGGGGCCGGACGCGCGGATAGGGTCCGGGCAGGAGGTCCCCACCATGTCGTCCATCCCCGTCCGCGGCCCCGTCCGGGCCGCCGAGGTGGCCCGCGAGGCCGCGATCCTGGCCGGTGCGGGCGCCGCGATCCTGCTCCAGGTGGCGCACCGCCGCGTCGGCGCCGGCGTGGCCGCCCACTCCCGCTTCACCGAGGACCCCCTGCGGCGGCTGCGGCACACCCTGGCCTACGTGTACGCCGTGACCCTGCCCGAGGCCGCCCACGTCCGCGACGCCGTCGTGTCCCTGGTGGATCGGCAGCACGCGCGCGTGCGCGGCGTGGACGGCGGAGGACAGCCCTACAGCGCCGACGACCCCGACGCGCAGCTCTGGGTGGCCGCCACCCTCTACTGGGCGGGCGAGCAGGTCCGGCGCCGGATCTGGGGCGCCCTCGACCCGGCCGACGCCGAGCGCCTCCTGCAGGAGTACGCCCCGCTGGCCACCGCCCTGGGCGTCCCCGCGGGGGACTGGCCCGCGGACCGGGCCGCCTTCGCCGCCTACTGGGACGACGCCGTCGCCCGGCTCGAGGTCACGGACGACGCGCGGTCGATCGCCGCCGACCTCTTCTCCGGCCAGGGTCTGCCTGCGGCGCTGCGGGCGGCGCTGCCCCTGGCGCGGTTCGTCACCGCCGGGCTGCTGCCCCCGCGGGTGCGGGCCGGGCTCGGCTGGTCCTGGACCGGTCGGGACTCCCGCCGCGAGGCCAGGCTCTGGGCCCTCGTGTGCGCCGTCTACCCGCGGCTGCCCCGCCGGGTGCGCGGCGCGGTGGCCGCGTGGACGGTGCGGGGCCTGCCGACGTCGTCCTGACCGGGCGCCGCGCCGGGGCCGGGGCCGCGGATGGGACAATGGCGGGGATGTCTGACTACACCCCCCGCCGCCCCGGCTCCCGTCCCGCCCCCTCCCGCCAGAAGGACCGCGCGGGCAAGCCCGCCCTGGGACGCCCGCGCCGCGGCATGATCGACGAGTCCGAGGCCCGCCAGCTCGCGGAGGACCGCGAGCGGATGCGCCGCGCCGGCGTCGCACACCCGCTCTCCGCCCCGTCCCGCCGTGAGCCGAAGGAGGAGGCCCGGCCCCAGGTCATGCCCAAGGCCGAGGGCTGGACCCAGAAGGCCGACGCCGAGGGCCGCCCCCTGCTGCAGTTCAAGCAGCCCCGCGTCTCCCAGCCGCCCACGCACCTGGCGGACCTGACCCTGGCCGAGCGCCAGGAGAAGGCGAAGGAGATCGGCCTGCCCGCATTCCGCGCCAAGCAGCTCTCCGTGCACTACTTCGAGCACTTCACCACGGACCCGGAGCAGATGACGGACCTGCCCAAGGACAAGCGCGAGGCGATCGCCGAGGCGTTCTTCCCGCCGCTGCTCACCGAGGTCCGCCGGCTCACCACGGACCGCGGGGACACCGTCAAGTTCCTCTGGCGGCTGTTCGACGGCGCCCTCGTGGAGTCCGTGCTGATGCGCTACCCCGGCCGCGTGACCCTGTGCGTGTCCAGCCAGGCCGGCTGCGGCATGAACTGCCCGTTCTGCGCCACCGGCCAGAACGGCCTCACCCGCAACATGTCCACCGCGGAGATCGTGGAGCAGGTGGTCCGCGCCAACCAGGCGATCGCCGCCGGCGAGCTCGGCGGCACCCGGAAGGACGGCGGGCACGACGCCGACCGCGTCACCAACGTGGTGTTCATGGGCATGGGCGAGCCGCTGGCCAACTACAAGCGCGTGATCGCGTCCGTGCACCGCATGGTGGACCCGGCGCCCGAGGGCCTCGGGATGTCCGCGCGGCACATCACGCTCTCCACGGTCGGTCTGGTGCCGGCCATCCGGAAGCTCACGGAGGAGGGCATCCCGCTCACCTTCGCGCTGTCCCTGCACGCCCCGGACGATGAGCTCCGCGACGAGCTGATCCCGGTGAACTCGCGGTGGAAGGCGGACGAGGCCATCGACGCCGCCTACGACTACTTCGCCGCCACCGGCCGCCGCGTGTCCATCGAGTACGCGCTCATCAAGGACATGAACGACCACGCCTGGCGCGCGGACCTGCTGGCCAAGAAGCTCAATGCCCGCGGCAAGGGCTGGGTGCACGTCAACCCCATCCCGCTCAACCCGACGCCCGGCTCCATCTGGACCTCCTCCGAGTCGGACGTCACCCGCGAGTTCGTGGACCGGCTCAACGCCGCCGGCATCCCCACGACGCTGCGGGACACCCGCGGCAAGGAGATCGACGGGGCCTGCGGCCAGCTCGCCGCCGGCGAGGAGGACTGATCGCCGCATCGGCCGGCCCCGGTGGCGGCAGGGGCAGTGCGCCCGGGTATTTCAAATCCGAACGATCAGGAGTAGGGTCGGCCGCGTCAGCACAGGAACAGCGGACCGTCCGCACGAGGCGGCCCCACGCAGAGAGGAACCCGTCATGACCGCGTTCACCACGTTCGACAAGGTCGCCGTCCTCGGCACCGGCGTGCTCGGCAGCCAGATCATCTTCCAGGCGGCCTACCACGGCAAGGAGGTGTACGCCTTCGACGCGTTCGCGGAGGCGCTCGAGGCCCTGCCCAAGCGCTGGGAGTGGATCCGCGCCGGGTACCAGGAGGACTTCGGGGACGACTACGACGAGCAGCGCTTCGACGAGGCGATCGAGCGCATCCACCCGACCTCCGACCTGGCCGAGGCCGTCGGGGACGCGGACATCGTCATCGAGGCCGTCCCGGAGGACCTGGACCTGAAGAAGAAGGTCTGGAAGGAGGTCGGCGAGAAGGCCGCGGAGAAGACGCTGTTCACCACGAACACCTCCTCCCTGCTGCCCTCGGACTTCGCCGACGCCTCCGGCCACCCGGAGAAGTTCGTGACCCTCCACTACGCCAACCGCATCTGGAAGCAGAACACCGCCGAGGTGATGGGCACGGCGCAGAGCTCGCAGGAGGCCGTCGACGGCGCCCTGCAGTACGCCGAGGAGACCGGCATGGTCCCGGTGCACGTGCGCAAGGAGGTCCCGGGCTACATCCTGAACTCCCTGCTCATCCCGTGGCTCAAGGCGGGCGCGGCGCTGTACGTCAACGGCGTGGCCAACCCGGAGGAGATCGACCGCACCTGGCGCACCGCCACCGGCAACCGGCGCGGGCCCTTCCAGACCTACGACCTGGTGGGCTTCGGGGTCGCCTCCCACGTCGCCCGCGCCTCCGGGGACCCGGACCAGGTCCGGTTCGCGGAGATGATCCAGGAGTCCATCGACAAGGGGCACTCGGGCATCGCCGACGGCCGCGGCTTCTACACCTACGACGCCGACGGCAACCCGACCGGCGCCGTGAAGGACTGGGAGCTGCCGGAGGAGTGATCCGCGGGGCCGCCTACAGTGGCCGCGTGGCTCAGGAACCCACCCCCAGCACCCGGCCGTCCGCGCTCCCGCCGCTCGGGCTCGGCACGTACAAGCTGACTGGCGCCGAGGGGCAGGCCGCGATCGAGCACGCCCTCGCCCTGGGCTACCGCCACCTGGACACCGCCCAGGCGTACGGCAACGAGGCCGAGGTGGGGGCGGCGCTGCGGGCCTCCGGTCTGCCGCGGGACGAGGTGTTCGTGACCACCAAGCTCACCGCGGACGCCTTCGGCGGCGTGGACCGGGTGCGCG
>NZ_JAUNHR010000030.1 GCF_030523875.1 Micrococcus sp.
CTGACCAGCTGAGCTATGGGTCCTGACGCGCCCCCACCCTACCGCCGGTCCGGAGCCGGCCGCTCAGGGCAGGCGCGCGACGGCGTCGCGGTGGTCCTGCGGGGTCCGCGCCCCGCCGGGGGTCGCGGGGGCCACCCGCGCGACCTCGGCGCCGTCGGCGTCGATCAGGACGGACACGCGACGGGGGCGTCCGGTGGCCTCGTCCAGCAGCCCGAGCCGGGCGGCGGCGGCGCCGTGGGGCCAGAAGTCGGAGAGCAGGACGCACGCCTCCGGCAGGCCCGTCCGCTCCGCCACCTCCCGCAGCACGGGGGCGGCGTCGCACGAGATCACCCGCACCCCGACGCCGTCGGCCGCGAGCTCCGTCGCGAGGGGGCCGAGCCACTCCAGCTCCCCCGTGCACACGGGGGTGAAGGCGCCCGGCAGGAAGACGAGCCACGCGCCGCGCTCCACCGGGGCGAGAGGCGGCCAGGGCCAGGGGGTCCCGTGGACGTCCCGCAGCGCGGGGGTCTCAGGCACCGCGCTTCTGCTCGAGGCGGGAGGCCAGCCAGTCCTCCGACCCGCCGGCGCTGGTGGTCACGTGCAGGCCGCCCGTGGAGGCGGCCTCGGCGACGTCCGCCGGATTGACGTAGCCGTCCCGGCCCTTGCGCGGGGTCATGACCCACACCGGGCCGCGGTCGAGGGAGCGCTGGACGTCCACGAGCTGGTCGGTGAGGTCCGTCACGTCGCCGTCGTCGGCCCGCCACCACAGCAGCACGGCGTCCGCCGGCTCCTGGTCCTCCTCGGTGAGCAGCTCCTCGCCGAGCGCGTCCTCCAGGGCGTCGCGGAAGGCGAAGTCGATGTCGTCGTCGTAGCCCCACTCCTGGACCAGGTCGCCGGCCTTCAGGCCGAACGCGTCCAGCAGCTCCGTGTGCGACGAGGTCCTCTCCGACCCTGCCTCCATGTGTGCGCTCCTCCTCGAGTGCGGGGACGGCTGCGGGCCTCCGGGCCCGGCCGTCCGGCGATGTGGTGACACAGCACACCATACGCGGTGCGCCTGGCGACATCGGGGCTCGAGCCCGGGCCTGGACCCGCCCCGCCCCAGTAGGCTGGCGGGCAGACGCGCCCGACGTCGGCCACCCGCCGACGGCGCGGCGGGGCGCCCGGGCGATCGCCGGCCCCCGCAGGACACCGCGGAGCACCCCTCCGCACCGACACCAAGGAGGCACCGTGAGCGCAGCGGAAGAGAGCTCCCAGATCGTCAGCGGTCTGACCAGCCAGCTCCCCGACAAGGACCCGCAGGAGACCGCGGAGTGGATCGAGTCCTTCGACGGGCTCGTGGACGAGCGCGGGACGGAGCGCGCGCAGTACATCATGCGCACGCTGATGCAGCGCGCGGGCGCGCAGTCCGTGGCGCTGCCCCACGTCACCACCACCGACTACGTCAACACGATCCCCGCGGACCAGGAGCCGGAGTACCCGGGCGACGAGGAGCTCGAGCGCCGCTACCGCAACTACCTGCGGTGGAACGCCATGGCGACCGTCCAGCGCGCCCAGCGCGACGGCGTCGGCGTGGGCGGCCACATCTCGTCCTACGCCGGTCAGGCCACCCTGTACGAGGTGGGCATGAACCACTTCTTCCGCGGCCAGGACCACCCGGGCGGCGGAGACCACATCTTCTTCCAGGGCCACTCCTCCCCCGGCAACTACGCCCGCGCCTTCCTCGAGGGGCGCCTCACCGAGGAGGACCTCGACGGCTTCCGCCAGGAGAAGTCGAAGGAGGGCCACGCCCTGTCCTCCTACCCGCACCCGCGGATGATGCCGCACTTCTGGCAGTTCCCCACGGTCTCCATGGGCCTGGGTCCCATGAACGCCATCTTCCAGGCGCAGACCAACCGCTACCTGCAGAACAACGGCATCAAGGACACGTCCGACCAGCACGTGTGGGCCTTCCTCGGCGACGGCGAGATGGACGAGCCCGAGTCGCGCGGCCAGCTGCACATCGCGGCCAACGACAAGCTGGACAACCTGACCTTCGTGATCAACTGCAACCTGCAGCGCCTCGACGGCCCCGTGCGCGGCAACGGCAAGATCGTGCAGGAGCTGGAGTCCTACTTCCGCGGCGCCGGCTGGAACGTCATCAAGGTCCTCTGGGGCCGCGAGTGGGACCCGCTCCTCGAGGCCGACGACGAGGGCGAGCTCGTCCGGATCATGAACGAGACCCTCGACGGCGACTACCAGACCTACAAGGCCGAGTCCGGCGCGTTCGTGCGCGAGCACTTCTTCGGCCGGTCCTCCGTCACCAAGGAGATGGTGGCGGACATGTCCGACGACGAGATCTGGGGCCTCAAGCGCGGCGGCCACGACTACAAGAAGGTCTACGCCGCGTACAAGGCGGCCATGGAGCACAAGGGCCAGCCCACGGTGATCCTGGCGCACACCATCAAGGGCTACGGCCTGGGCAAGTCCTTCGAGGGACGCAACGCCACGCACCAGATGAAGAAGCTCACCGCGGACGACCTCAAGGTGTTCCGCGACCGCCACCGGATCCCGGTGACGGACGAGCAGATCGACAACGACCCGTACGACATCCCGTACTACCACCCGGGCGAGGATGCCCCGGAGATCACGTACATGATGGAGCGCCGCAAGGAGCTCGGCGGGTTCGTGCCGGAGCGGCGGTCGACCCACCACGCCATCCCGCTGCCGCCGGAGTCCGCCTACAAGCAGGCCCGGAAGGGCTCGGGCAAGCAGCAGGCCGCCACCACGATGGCGTTCGTCCGCCTGCTCAAGGACCTCATGCGGGACAAGAACATGGGCTCGCGCTTCGTGCCGATCATCCCGGACGAGGCCCGCACCTTCGGCATGGACTCGTTCTTCCCCACCGCGAAGATCTACAACCCCAAGGGCCAGAACTACCTCTCCGTGGACCGGGAGCTCTTCCTGTCCTACAAGGAGTCCCCGCAGGGCAAGATCTACCACGTGGGCATCAACGAGGACGGCGCCACCGCCGCCTTCAACGCGCTCGGCACCGCGTACTCCACGCACGGCGAGCCGATGATCCCGATCTACATCTTCTACTCGATGTTCGGGTTCCAGCGGACGGCCGACAACATCTGGGCTGGCGCGGACCAGCTGGCGCGCGGCTTCTACATCGGCGCCACCGCCGGCCGCACCACGCTGGCCGGCGAGGGCACGCAGCACATGGACGGCCACTCGCCCGTGCTCGCCTCCACCAACCCGGCGGTCAAGCACTACGACCCCGCGTACTCCTACGAGATCGCGCACATCGTCCGCCAGGGCCTGGAGGACATGTACGGCGACCACGAGGACGGCGACGTCCGCCGCAACGTCATCTACTACCTGACGGTGTACAACGAGCCGATCGTGCACGCGGACGAGCCGGAGGACCTCGACGTCGAGGGTCTGCTCAAGGGCATGTACCGGTTCAAGCAGGGCGAGGGCGACGGCCCGAGGGTCCAGCTCATGGGCTCGGGCGTGGCCCTGCCATGGGCGGTGGACGCCCAGCGCCTGCTGGCCGAGGACTGGGGCGTGTCCGCCGACGTGTGGTCCGTGACCTCCTACAACGAGCTGTACCGCGACGCGGTGGCGGCCGAGAAGGACGCGCTCAAGGACCCGACCGCCGAGCCGCGCGTGCCGTACGTGACGCAGGCGCTGGCCAACGCGGAGGGCCCCGTGGTGGCCACCTCGGACTACACCACCTCGTGGCCGAACCAGATCCGGCCGTTCGTGCCGAACCGGTTCAGCGCCCTGGGCGCCGACGAGTTCGGCTTCGCCGACACCCGCTCGGCCGCGCGGCGCTACTTCCACATCGACACGCACTCGATGGTGGTCCGCGCGCTGCAGCTGCTCGAGCAGGACGGGGAGGTCGAGTCCGGCACCGCGGCGAAGGCGCACGAGAAGTACCGCCTGAACGAGGTCACGGCGGGCAGCACCGGCAACGCCGGCGGCGACGCCTGACACCGCGCCGCCGGGTCTGACCCGCGGCCCACGACGACGGCCGGTCGCCTCCCCTGCGGAGGCGGCCGGCCGTCGTCGTGCACGGGACGGGCAGGGGGTTCGTGGGGATCCGACAACGCGGGCCTAGGATGTGCCCCATGCCCGAGCCCCGCACCGCCGCCCCCCGTCCGGTCAGCCCCGAGGGGCTCGCCCGGCTGCGGGCGCACCTGGGCGCGCTGAACACGGCCATGCTGCAGCGGCTGGACGCCACCCTGCCCTGGTACCGGGAGCTGACCCCGGACGAGCGCAGCGCCCTCGGGATGGTGGCCCAGCGTGCCCTGCAGGGGTTCGTGTCCTGGTTCGAGCGGCCGGCCACGACCACCGTGCACGTCCTGCGCGAGGTGTTCGGGGAGTCCCCCACCGAGCTGACGCGCGCGATCTCCCTCCAGCGGGCACTGCAGCTGATCCGGACCATGGTGGACGTGGTGGAGTCCCGGGTGCCGGAGGTCGTCCAGGAGCGTGACCAGGCCGTGCTGCGCGAGCACATCCTGCACTACTCCCGGGAGATCGCGTTCGCCCTCGCGGACGTCTACGCCCGCGCCGCCGAGCAGCGCGGCGCCATGGACTCCCGCCTGGAGGCCGTCCTCCTGGACGCCGTGCTGCGCGGGCAGGAGCCGGACGAGATCCAGCACCGCGCCACCGCCCTGGGATGGAAGAGCGGATGCGGCGTGGCGGTGATCGCCGGGCTCGCCCCGAGCGGGGCGCAGCCGTCCTTCATCCCCGAGCTGCGACGGGCGGCCGCCTGCCTCGAGTGCGACCTGCTCGTGGGCGTCCAGGCCGAGCGACTGGTGCTGGTGGTGGGCTCCGTGACGGACGGGCCGGCGGTGGCCGAGGCCCTGGTGCCGTGGTTCGCGGACGGACCCGTGATCGTCGGCCCCGTGGTGGAGTCCCTCGTGGAGGCCCACCAGTCCGCGCGGCACGCCCTCGCCGGGCTCTCCGCCGCCCCGGCGCACCCGAGGGCCCCGCGACCCACCTCCAGTGCGGACCTCCTCCCGGAGCGCGCCCTGCTCGGCGACCCCTCCGCCCGGGAGGCCCTCGTGGACGGGATCCACGCGCCCCTCGCCGACGCCGGGCCCGCCCTGCTGGAGACCGTCGACGCCTTCACCGCCGGCGGGCACTCGCTCGAGGGCACCGCCCGGGCGCTGTACATCCACGCGAACACGGTCCGCTACCGGCTGCGGCGCGTCGCCGAGATCACCGGCTGGGACCCGCTGCGGCCCCGCGACGCCTACGTCCTGCAGACGGCCGTGGCGCTGGGACGGCTCTCCCCCGCACGCGGCGGCGGGCCGGCGCACGACTGAGCGCGGCAGACACCTCGCCCCCGCCTTTGTAGGAATCCCACACAATCCCGGCGGGGGAATCGTCGCACTGACCGGGCGGGGGTGGCGTGTCCACCTGCCAGAGTGGGACGCATGCTTGCGATCGTCTGCCCCGGACAGGGCTCCCAGACCCCCGGCTTCCTCGCCCCCTGGCTCGAGCTGGACGGGGTCCGTGACCTCCTCGGCGGGCTCTCGGAGGCCGCCGGCACGGACCTGGTCCGCCACGGCACCGCGTCGGACGAGGAGACCATCAAGGACACGGCGGTCGCGCAGCCGCTGATCGTGGCGGCCGGGCTCGTCTCCGGGTCCGCACTCGCGGTGAGCACGGCCGCCCCCGAGGGCACCGTCCTCGCCGGCCACTCCGTCGGCGAGATCACCGCCGCCGCCCTGGCGGGAGTGCTCTCCCCCGCCCAGGCCCTCGAGCTCGTCCGCGTGCGCGCCGACGGCATGGCGGAGGCCGCGGCCGTCACGCCCTCCGGCATGGCCGCCGTCGTGGGCGGGGACCAGGACGAGGTGCTGGCCGCGATCGAGGGCGCCGGACTGACCCCGGCGAACGTCAACGGCGGCGGCCAGGTGGTGGCCGCCGGCACGCAGAAGCAGCTGGAGGCCCTCGCCGCGCAGCCCCCGGCCCGCGCCCGCGTCATCCCGCTGAAGGTGGCCGGTGCGTTCCACACCTCCCACATGGCGCCCGCGGTCGCCGGCCTGGCCGACCACGTGGCCGGCCTGACCCCGCAGGATCCCCGCACGGTCCTGCTCTCCAACCGGGACGGCGCCGCGGTGGCCGACGGCGCCGACGCCCTCTCCCGCATCGTGGAGCAGGTGACCCGACCGGTCCGATGGGACCTGTGCATGGCGTCCCTCGCCGACCGGGGGACGACGGGGGTCCTCGAGCTGCTGCCCGGCGGTACCCTGACCGGACTCGCCAAGCGCAGCCTGAAGGGCACCCCCACGCTGGCGGTGAAGACCCCCGAGGACCTCGACGCGGCCCGCGCGTTCATCGCCGAGCACACGGCCTGACCCGGTCGACGCCCGCCCCCACGCAGAGATGAGCACCATGACCGTCACCCTGAAGCAGCACCAGCCCCACGCCGGCAGCCGGATCGCCGCCGTGGGCGCGTACCGCCCCGAACGGCTCGTCCCCAACGAGGAGCTCGTGGGCCCGATCGACTCCTCCGACGAGTGGATCCGTCAACGCACCGGGATCGTGACCCGCCAGCGCGCGGGCGAGGGGGACACCGTGGTGTCCATGGCCGTCGCGGCCGGCCGCGAGGCCCTCGAGCGCGCCGGCCTCGACGGGGCGGACCTGGGCGCCGTGGTCGTCTCCACCGTGACCTTCCCGTACGCCACGCCGTCGGCCGCCGCCGCCGTGGCCCACGAGCTGGGTGCCACGCCCGCGCCGGCCTACGACGTCTCCGCCGCGTGCGCCGGCTACTGCTACGGCGTGGCCCAGGCCGACGCCCTGGTGCGTGCCGGCACCGCCCGCCACGTGCTCGTGGTCGGCGTGGAGCGACTGTCCGACTTCGTCGACCCCTCGGACCGCTCCATCTCCTTCCTCCTCGGCGACGGCGCGGGCGCCGTCGTGGTGTCCGCCGCGGACGAGCCCGGCATCTCCCCCTCCGTGTGGGGCTCCGACGGCGAGCGCTGGGAGACCATCTCCATGACCCGCTCGATGCTCGAGCTGCGCGACGAGGTGGAGGGCGCCCGCACCGGCGGCGACGCCTCCGCGATCGTCGGGCACGGGGAGATGCGGTGGCCCACGCTCCGCCAGGACGGGCCCTCCGTCTTCCGCTGGGCCGTGTGGTCCATGGCGAAGGTGGCCCGGGAGGCCCTGGAGACCGCGGGGGTCGCCCCCGAGGACCTGGCGGCCTTCATCCCCCACCAGGCCAACATGCGGATCATCGACGAGTTCGCCAAGCAGCTGAAGCTGCCGGAGACCGTCACCGTGGCGCGGGACATCGCCGATGCCGGCAACACGTCGGCCGCGTCGATCCCGCTGGCCATGCACAGACTGCTGCAGGAGGACCCGTCGCTCTCCGGCGGACTCGCCCTGCAGATCGGCTTCGGCGCCGGGCTGGTCTACGGCGCCCAGGTGGTGCGCCTCCCCTGAGGCCCCGCCGGTCTGATTCACTGACCACGTACACCCGTACACCCTGCAACCCCGAGAGAAGGAGACGCCCCATGGCTTCCAAGGAAGAGATCCTCGCCGGCCTGGCCGAGATCGTGAACGAGGAGACCGGCCTCGAGACCTCCGACGTCCAGCCGGAGAAGTCCTTCACCGACGACCTGGACATCGACTCGATCTCGATGATGACCATCGTCGTCAACGCCGAGGACCGCTTCGGCGTGAAGATCCCGGACGAGGAGGTCAAGAACCTCAAGACCGTCCAGGACGCGGTCGACTTCATCGACCAGGCCCAGGCCTGATCCACCCCGACGGCGCGCCCCGCGTGTCGTCCCCGGCGCCGCGCCGGGGAGCATCGGGCGGCGGGAGAGCCTCCCGCCGCCGCTCCCCGGCCCGCGCTGCCGCCGCCCCGCCAAGGGGCGCGGCCCGACCTCCCGCCGCCTGAACGCGGCGGACGACGACGTCCCGCACCGCCGACGACCGGCGTGCACCCCGAGCCCGGCGGGCAGGCCTGAGCCTCCGCCGCCGACCGCCCGCCCCGGGCCAAGAAGGCAGGATCCATGACCCGCACCGCAGTGATCACCGGACTCGGCGCCACCACCCCCATCGGCGGCGACGTCCCCACGTTCTGGGAGAACGCCCTGAAGGGCGTCTCCGGCGCCGCCACCCTGGAGCACGACTGGGTCGAGCGCCACGAGCTGCCCGTCACCTTCGCCGCCGAGCTGGCGGTGCCCACCTCCGAGGTCCTGACCAAGGTGGAGACCAAGCGGCAGGACCCCGCCACGCAGATGGCCACCGTGGCCGCCCGCGAGGCCTGGAAGGACGCCGGCCTGGACGAGGCCGAGGTCGACGGCGACCGGTTCGCCGTGGCCTTCGGCACCGGCATCGGCGGCGTGTGGACCCTCCTGGACGGCTGGGACACGCTGCGCGAGCGCGGCCCCCGCCGCGTCATGCCGATGACCATCCCGATGCTCATGCCCAACGGCGCCGCCGGGGCCCTCTCCCTCGAGTTCGGCGCCCGCGCCGGCGCCCGGACCGTGGTGTCCGCGTGCGCCTCCGGCACCGAGGCCCTCGAGACGGCGCTGGAGCTCATCCGCTCCGGCCGGGCCGACGTCGTGATGTGCGGCTCCACCGAGGCCGCCGTGCATCCGCTGCCCATGGCCGGCTTCTCCGCGATGCAGGCCCTGTCCAAGCGCAACGACGACCCGCAGGCCGCCTCGCGTCCCTACGACGTGGACCGCGATGGGTTCGTGCTCGGCGAGGGCGCGGGCGTGATGATCGTGGAGTCCGAGGAGCACGCCGCCGCCCGCGGCGCCCGCGTGTACGCCGAGCTGGTGGGCACGGGCGTGACCTCCGACTCGCACCACATCACGGCCCCCGAGCCCGAGGGCCTCGGGGCGACCCGCGCGATGCGCCGCGCCCTCGAGGACGCCGGCCTTCGCCCCGAGGACGTGTCCCACGTGAACGCGCACGCCACCTCCACCCCCAAGGGGGACGCCCCCGAGTACCTGGCGATGCGCGCGGTGTTCGGCGACCACCTCGACGACGTGCAGGTCTCCGCCACCAAGTCCCAGACCGGCCACCTGCTGGGCGCGTCCGGGGCGATCGAGTCGATCCTCGCGGTCCTGGCCGTGCACCACGGCCGCACCCCCGTGACCATCAACCTGGACAACCAGGACCCGGAGATCCCGCTCAACGTGGTCGCCGGGCGGCCCGGCGAGCTGCCCGAGGGCCGCCGCGTGGCGCTGAAGAACTCCTTCGGCTTCGGCGGGCACAACGCCGTGGCGGTGTTCGTGGGCCGCTGAGCCCGGCTGGCCCCGGCTCCGGCCTCAGCCCGTGCGGTG
The DNA here is from genome assembly GCF_030523875.1 of Micrococcus sp. Classification (GTDB taxonomy): domain Bacteria; phylum Actinomycetota; class Actinomycetes; order Actinomycetales; family Micrococcaceae; genus Micrococcus. Next base: position 9,282 of record NZ_JAUNHR010000030.1, read on the forward strand.
GATCCACCGCACGGGCGCGCCCTCGGCCGCGCGGCGGAACGGCTCGAGCTCCTCGTCCCACGCCTCGCCCAGGGCGAGGGAGAGCTCGTGGATCAGGACGGAGGGGTCGCCGTCGCCGGACTCGTACGCGTACCGGATGCGGTCCTCCGAGACCATGATGTTGCCGGAGACGTCCGTGGTGGCGTGGAAGATGCCCAGGCCGGGCGTGTGCGACCAGCGGGAGCCGTCCGCTCCGGCGGAGGGCTCCTCCGTGATCTCGAAGCGCAGGTGGGGCCAGCCGCGCAGCGACGACGCCAACCGTGCGCCGGTGCCCTGCTCCGCCGTCCAGTGCACCTCGGTGCGGTGCTGGCCCGGCTCGGCGGGCTGGGCGACCCACTGCACGTCCGCCGCGGCGCCCAGGACCGAGCGCAGGGCCCATTCCACGTGCGGGCACAGCGCGGTGGGCGCGGAGAGCACGTGGACCATGCCGCGGGTGGTGACGGTGGGCATCGGGACCTCTCGGAGGCGGACGGCGGCGTCCGGTCGGACGTCCGCGGGACGGTGCCGATGGGCGCGGCCCGCAGTGGGGCCATTGTCCCCCGGGGCCCGGGTCCGGGCAACGCGGACCCGTCCGACACGCCGGGCCGCAGTGGCGCGTGTCGCCCGAGGCCGCGCTCAGGCCCGTGGATGGGCCTGACGGTAGCCCTCGCGGAGCCGGTCGATGGAGACGTGCGTGTACACCTGCGTGGTCCGCAGGGAGGCGTGGCCGAGCATGTCCTGGACGGTGCGCAGGTCGGCGCCGCCGTCGAGCAGGTGGGTGGCGGCCGTGTGCCGCAGGGCGTGGGGGCCGCGCGCGGCGGTGTCGCCGAGGGCCTCGAGGCCGGCGTCGACGACGGCGCGCACCTGCCGCACCCCCATCCGCCCCCCGCGCACGCCGAGGAACAGGGCGGCACCGCTGTCGTCGCCGACGAGGATCGGGCGGGCCACCCGCAGCCACCGCTCCAGGGCGGCGGCGGCCGGGGCGCCGAACGGGACGGTGCGCTGGCGGTCGCCCTTGCCGGTGAGCAGCGCGGTGCGGCGGTCCAGGTCCACGTCATCCACATCCAGGGCGGCGACCTCGGCGACGCGGGCGCCGGTGGCGTACAGCAGCTCGAGGACGGCGACGTCCCGGGCCGCGGCGGCCGCACCGGGGCGGTCCCGTGCGGCGCGGGCGGCGTGGACCCGCTCCTCGGCCCGCGCGATCAGCCGGTCGGCCTGGGCGCGATGCAGCACGTGCGGCAGCCGGGCGTCGGGGGTCGGGGCGCTCAGCCGCAGGGCGGGGTCCGTGGAGCGCAGCCCCTCACGCACGAGCCAGGCCAGGAAGGTCCGGGCCGCCGCCACCCGGCGGGCCAGGGTGGCGCGGGCGAGGCCGTCCTCCCGCATCGCGGCGAGCCAGCGCCGCAGGTCCTCGGTGTCCACCTCGGCGAACGCGTCCGCGGACACGTCCTCCCCGGCCCCGGCGGCGTGGGCGGCCAGGTGGCGCAGGTCCGTGAGGTAGGCCGTGACCGTGCGCGGGCTGCGGCCGAGGCCGTGGCGCAGGTGGTCGGCGAACGCCTCGAGCCAGGCCTCATCCCGGGCGGAGGCCGGGGGCACGGCGCCGCGGCGGCGGGGCGGAGAGGCAGGACTCATCCCTCCACTCTGCCACCGGCCAGGCCCCGTGCGCTCCCGTCAGCCCGCCGTGCGGCGCCACCGGTCGTCCACTCGTTCGGCGAGTCCCCGCCGGGCCAGCCGGGTGAGCACGGCCAGGACGGTGGGCAGGGACAGGCCCGCGCTGACCGTGAGCGCGTCCACGTCCACAGCACGGCGGACGGGCAGGGCCTCGCACACCAGCAGCTCCTCCACGCTCAGGCCGTCGGTGGGGCGCGCCGTCGCCCCGGGCGGAGGCTCGGTCGACGCGGTCGCCGGAGCACCGGCGCCGCCGTCCGAGCGGGTCGGGACACCGTCGGCGCCCCCGGTCCGCGGCAGCAGGTCGAGGGCCTGGGCAGGGTCGGCCACCAGCCGCACGGGAGCCTCCTGGAGGAGCCGGTGGCACCCGGCGGAGGAGGGCGAGGTGATCGGCCCCGGCACCACGCCGACCTCCCGCCCCAGGGCCAGGGCGTGTCCGGCGGTGTTCTGGGCGCCGGAGCGCCACCGGGCCTCGACCACCACGACCGCGCCGGACAGCGCGGCGATCAGGCGGTTGCGGTGCAGGAACCGGTAGCGGGTGGGCGAGGCGCCCGGCGGCATCTCGGACAGCAGCAGCCCCGCCGCCATGACGGCCCGCAGCAGCTCCTCGTGGCCGGCGGGGTAGAACCGGTCCAGACCGCCGGCGAGCACGGCCACGGTGGGGACGGGTCCGGCGGGGACGCCGTCCCCAGGCGGGGGGTGCGGGGCGGCGTCGAGGGCGGCACGGTGGGCGGCGCCGTCGATGCCGTAGGCCCCGCCGGAGACCACGCATGCCCCGGCGCGCACGGCGCGGGAGGCGACGGCGGACGTGACCTGCCGTCCGTAGGCGGTGGCCTCGCGGCTGCCGATCACGGCGAGGGCCCGGGCGGCAGCGGGGACCGTCCCGGCGCCGCGGAACCACAGGCCGAGCGGCGCGGCGGGGCCGAGGTCGTCCAGCGCCGCGGGCCATGCGTCGTCCTCCGGGATGAGCAGCCCGCCACCGAGGCGGTGGAGGGCCACGAGGTCCCGGGCGGGGTCCAGCCGCTCGGCCCGCGGCGCCCACCGCGTCAGGCCCGCACTCCAGCGCCGCCCCAGCGCGGCGCCGGAGCCGGCGTGGTCGGCCAGCAGGTCGCGTTCGGCGGGTTGGAGCCGGTCCCGGCCCGTGAGCAGGGCCAGGGCGCGCTCGGGCCCCAGGGCGGCGACGGTCTGCACGGCCAGCTCGTCCCCGGGCTCCACGAGGCGGGTGAGGGCGGCGCGGGCCAGCCGGGCGCCGTCAGGGCGCGGGTGCGGGGCGGTCATCGGTCCTCCTCGTGGCGGGTGCGCAGCTGCAGGGCCGTCTCCACGTCCTGGTGCGCGGGCCGAGCGGCGCCGCGCAGGTCGGCGAGGGTCCAGGCCAGGCGCAGGACGCGGGCGTGCCCGCGGGCGCTGAGCTCGCCGGCGTCCACGGCGGCGTCGGCCGCCGCCCGGGCGGCGGCGGGGACGGCATGCGGTCCGTGACGCAGCACCGGTGCGGGGACGTGGGCGTTGCGCAGCACCCCCGCCGGGACCAGCCCGGCCGCGGCGGCGGCCCCCCAGCGCTCCTGCTGGCGCTCCACGGCCGCCCGCACGCGGGCGGCGACGGCCGCGGTCGACTCCGCGGCGGGCGCCCCCGTGAGGTGGCGGGCCTCCACCGGCCGCACGGTCACCTGCACGTCCACGCGGTCCAGCAGCGGCCCGGAGAGGCGCTCGGCGTAGCGGCGGCGCTGCAGGGACGTGCAGCGGCAGCGGTGGCCGGTGCCGTCGCCGAGCCCGCAGGGGCACGGATTGGCGGCGAGCACGAGCTGGAACCGGGCGGGATAGGTCACGGCCCCCTGTGCCCGGTGGAGCACCACCTGGCCCGCCTCGAGGGGCTGGCGCAGCGCCTCGAGGGCGCGACGCTCGAACTCGGGGGCCTCGTCCAGGAACAGCACCCCGCCGTGGGCGAGGGACACCGCTCCGGGCCGGGCGAGACCGGAGCCGCCGCCCACGAGCGCGGACATGGAGGCGGAGTGGTGCGGCGCCTCGAACGGGGGCGTGCGGTCCAGCGTGCCGACGCCCGGACGCAGGCGCCGCAGGGAGCGCAGCGCCGCGGTCTCCAGCGCGGTCCGCCGGTCCATGGGCGGCAGGATGCCGGGCAGGCGCTCGGCGAGCATCGTCTTGCCCGCCCCGGGCGGCCCGCTCAGGAGCAGGTGGTGTCCCCCGGCGGCCGCCACCTCGAGGGCGAAGCGGGCCTGGGCCTGCCCGGCCACCTCGGACAGGTCCGGGGCGACGCGGGGCCCGGGCGGCTCCTCCGCGTCCTCGGAGCCGACGCCCGCGCCGAGCACGCGGGCGGCGTCCGGGACGGGCGCGGGCCCGTCCGGGCGCCCGCCGAAGGCCAAGATGACCTCGTGCAGGTGCGCGAAGCCGCGCACCTCGGCGCCCGGGACCAGGCGCGCCTCCTCGACGGCCGCCTCGGCCACCACGACGCGCGGGTGGCCTGCGTCGACTGCGGCCAGCACCATGGCCACGGTCTCGGGGGCGCGGTGCAGGGTCCCGTCCAGGCCGAGCTCGGCGAGGAAGACGGGGCCGTGCACGCCGCGCACCTGGCCCGCGGCCGCGTACGCGGCGAGGACGATCGCCAGGTCGTGGGCGGCACCGCGCTTCTGCACGCCCGCAGGCAGCAGGTTGACGGTCAGGTGGCGCCGCGTCAGGGGCAGGCCCGCGTTGCGGGCGGCCGAGCGGATCCGGTCCCGGCTCTCCTGCAGCGCCTGATCCGGCAGGCCCAGCAGGGTGAACCCGGGCAGGGACTGGGCGATGTCCGCCTCCACGTCCACCACATCCCCGCGCAGCCCGGCCAGCGAGATGGAGCGCGTGCGCCCGATGCCGGTCACGGCCGCACGTCCTGCACGAGGTCGAACCGCACCCCGCCGGTGCGGGGCACCAGCACCGCGACCGCGTCCACGCGCCACGGCTCGCGGTGCGCCGGGCGCTGCGCGGCACGGGCCCGCTCCCCCACCCAGGCGCGGGTGAGCCGGTGCAGGCGCAGCAGCTTGCGCCGGCCGATGGCCTCGAGGGGGTCCCCGTACGCCAGGGAGGAGCGGGTCTTCACCTCGATCCCGACCCACCAGCCGTCCTGCCGGGCCACGAGGTCCAGCTCGCCGCCCTCCCCGCGCCAGTTGCGGTCCACGATCTCGTAGCCGCGGGCGGCCAGCCATCGGGCCGCCGCGTCCTCCCCGTACCGGCCCAGGGCCGTGTGGGCCGTGCTGCCGCGCCGGCCCGTCGTCTCCGTGCGCGCCTCTGTCCTCTGGTCCATGCCGACCACCTCCTGGACCCAGGGTGGAGGTCGGAGCCGGCCCGGCGGGGCACGGCGGGTCGGATGTGGGGGACGGTCCGGGCGGCTGTCCCCTGTGCAGGAGAGGTCCGGGCAGGAGCCGTCCGGGCCGGATCGCGGGGTCAGCCGCCCAGGGCGTCACCCTCGGGGACCTGCAGCTCGTCCCGCGGCAGCTCCTCGATGTTCACGTCCTTGAAGGTGAGCACGCGCACCCGCTTGATGAAGCGCTGGGTGCGGTAGACGTCCCACACCCACGCGTCCTCGAGGGTCAGCTCGAAGAACACCTCGCCGTCGGTCTGATGCGGGGTGAGGGAGACGGCGTTGGCCAGGTAGAAGCGCCGCTCGGTCTCCACCACGTACCGGAACAGGCCGACGACGTCCCGGTACTCCCGGTACAGGAGCAGCTCCGACTCGGCCTCGAAGTCCTCGACGTCGTCCGTGCTCATGCGCTGGCTCTCCTGTCCCGTGGGCGCGGCCCCGGCGCTCGCCGGGGCACCGGACCATCCTGCCCCGCGCACGCCCCGGCGTCGAACGCGCGGGCGCCTGGCTCAGTCGAAGAGCGTGGGCGGCGCGTCCTCTGCCGGGACCGCCTCCGTCGGCGCGGGCAGCCCCAGGTTCCACGAGCGGCGGTGGTGCTCCGTCGCGCCGAGCTCGAGGATCGCCCGCCGGTGGGCCGCGGCCCCGTAGCCCTTGTTGCCGGCCCAGCCGTAGGCCGGGTTCTCGGCGTCGAGGGCGGTCATCGTGTCGTCGCGGCCCACCTTGGCCAGGATGGACGCCGCCGCCACGGTGGCGCACCGGTCCTCGGCCTTGACCATCAGGTGCGGCGCGGGCGGCACAGGCCCGGGGACCAGCCCCGCCACCGCTCCGGAGCGGGCATGCCGGAGCCAGTCGTCGGAACCGTCCAGGATCAGGGCGACGGGCGCCTCGCCCAGCTCTGCGACCAGCGCCGTCCACGCCCGTGCCCCCGCGAGCGCGAGGGCTCCGGTGATCCCGTGGCGGTCCACCTCGTCCGGGCCGGACTCGCCCAGGGCGTGCCCGGCGGCCCACTCGCGGATCTCGGGCACCAGCAGGCGGCGACGCCGGCCGGTGATCGCCTTGGAGTCCCGCACGGCCGGGATCGGCCCCTCGGCGGGCACGCGGGCCGCGCACACCCCCACGACGACGGGCCCCGCCAGCGCCCCGCGGCCCACCTCGTCCATGCCGGCCACGAGGGCGGGCGCGGCGGGCTCCCCCGGGACGCCGAGCACCTCGGCGGCCAGGGCGGCCTCCACGTCCAGCCCGGCGCGCACCGCCGGTCCCCGCGGGCTCACCGGCCCTCCCCCGGATCCTCCGCGAGGTCCGTGCCCTCCGGCGCGGCGTCGTCGAGGCCGCCGATGCGCGCGGGCGGCCACACCACGGCCTCCACCCGGCCCACCACGTCGTCGACCGCCACGAAGCCGCCACCGGGCCCGTCCCGGTGCTGGCGGGAGTCCTGGGAGGCGGCGCGGTGGTCGCCGAGGACGAAGAGCCGGCCCTCGGGCACGGTCACCTCGAACGCCTCCTCGGCGGGCTCGCCGGCCAGGTACGGCTCCGGCAGGGGCCAGCCGTCCACCTGCAGGTGCTCCCAGCCCGGCCGCCAGGCCACGGTGTCCCCGGGCAGCCCGACCACGCGCTTGACGAGGTGGCCGTCCCCGGCGCCCGGGGAGACGAGCTGCAGCGCGGCGTGCAGCGGGTCCGCCTGGAGCGCCTCGGCCCCCGTGAGCCAGGCCTGGGTGTCCTCGAAGACGACGACGTCCCCCCGCTCGAGCGCCAGCGGCCCGGGCGCCCACAGGCCCACCGCCACGCGGTCGCCGGGGAGCAGGGTCGGCTCCATCGAGGCCGAGGGGACGTGGAACATGCGCACGAGGAACACCTGGGCCAGCACCAGCAGGGCCAGGGTGAGGGCCATGGCCAGGGCGGCGACGCGCCCCGGGTGGGGGCCGGCGTCGTGAGGGGGGCGGACGCCCGCCGCGGCGGACGCCGAGGCGGCGGGACCGGCGTGGGACCCGGCCCCGGAGGGCGCGGCGGAGGCGCCCGGATCGGCGGGCTCAGCCATCGGCGCTCTCCAGCGGCCGGCGCGCGCCGAGCGGCCACACCACCTGCTCCGCGGTGCCCGTGACGGACTCCAGCGGGATGAGCCCGCCGCCGGGGGCGCCGAGCAGGTCCCGCGAGTCGCGCGAGGCGCCCCGGTTGTCCCCCAGCACCACCATGCGCCCCTCCGGGACCGCGAACTCCCAGCGCGAGGCGGAGGCCGGCTCGGCGGCGGTCACGGGCCGGCCGAGGTACGGCTCGTCCACCGGGGTGCCGTCCCGCAGCAGGCGCCCGTCCGGGGCGCAGCACGCGAGGGTGTCCCCCGGCAGGGCCAGCACGCGCTTGACGTACACGTCCCCGGTCCCGCCGACGCCCCACCACGCCGCCACGTCCGCCAGGCCGCGCTCGAGCGCGGTGCGGGCGCGGTAGGGGGCGAGGCTGCCGACGCCGTCGAACACCACCACGTCCCCGTGGGCCAGCCCCGCCCCGCCCGCGGCGGCCTCGTCCACGAGGATGCGCTCGCCCGGGCGCAGCGTGGGCTCCATGGAGCCGGAGGGCACCAGCAGGACGGGGCCGGTGAGGGCGCGCAGCACCGCCGCGGCGACGACGGCGCCCGCCAGCGTCAGCAGCAACAGGGGCCACCAGCGGGGTCCGTCCGCGGGACGCACCCCGCGCGCGACGGAGCCCCGTGACCGACGGGGGTCACGGGGCTCCGGGGCGCGCATGGGCGGTCAGCGGTCGGCGCGGGGCCGACCGGCGATCACTTGACGTCGGCGCGCTTCTCGCGGATGCGAGCGGCCTTGCCGTGGCGGTCGCGCATGTAGTACAGCTTCGCGCGGCGGACGTCACCCTTGGTGACGACCTCGATCTTGTCGATCACCGGGGAGTGCACCGGAAAGACGCGCTCCACGCCCACGCCGAAGGACACCTTGCGGACGCGGAAGGTCTCGCGCACGCCGTGGCCCTGACGGCCCATGACGAAGCCCTGGAAGACCTGCACACGGGCGGTCTTGCCCTCGATGATGTTGACGTGCACCTTGACGGTGTCGCCGGGGCCGAAGTCCGGCACGTCGTCGCGCAGGGTGGCCTTGTCGAAGGAATCGAGGATGTGCATGCTCTGATCTCCTGGTGGACGCCACAGGTCATCCACGTGGTCGGCGGGCACGGCGTGCCCCGCCCGTGACGGGCGGAGCGGGACGCCGGGCCCCGAAGCGTGAGCCGGACACGGCCGCGAGCGCGGGGTCCGGTGGTCCGTGCCGTCGACGCGCGCCCCCTGTGGCAGGCCGCGCGTCCGGTGGACACGAGGGTCCATCATGCCACATCCGGCGGGGAGCCGGGGCTCAGGCCCCCTCGGCGCGCCCGGCGTGGGCGGCCCAGAGGTCGGGGCGGCGGGCGCGGGTGCGCTCCTCCTGCTGGGCGCGGCGCCACGCGGCCACGCGGCCGTGGTCGCCGGAGAGCAGCACGGGCGGGACCTCGCGCTCCCGCCACACGGAGGGCTTGGTGTAGACGGGGTACTCGAGCAGGCCGTCCTCGTGGGACTCCTCCACGAGGGAGGCGGGATTGCCCACCACGCCCGGCACGAGGCGCCCGACGGCCTCGATCACGGCCAGCGCCGCCACCTCGCCGCCGTTGAGCACGTAGTCGCCGAGGGAGAAGAGACGGACGTCGTAGAGCTCCTCCGCCCAGCCGAACACGCGCTCGTCGATGCCCTCGTACCTGCCGCACGCGAAGACCACGTGCTCCTCCTGCGCCAGCTCCCGGGCCGTGGCCTGCGTGAACGGCGTGCCGGAGGGGGTGGGGACCATGAGCACGGGCCGGCCGGAGGCGGCGGCGGAGCCGAGCCCGGCGACCTGCTCGAGGGCCAGGGCCCACGGCTCGGGCTTCATGACCATGCCGGCCCCGCCGCCGTAGGGGGTGTCGTCCACCGTGCGGTGCCGGTCCGAGGTGAAGTCCCGCAGGTCGTGCACGTGCACGTCCACGAGGCCCTCGCGCCGGGCGCGCCCCAGCAGGGACACGTCCAGGACGCCCATGTACTCCGGGAAGATCGTGACGACGTCGAAGCGCACCGCTCAGCGCCCCCCGCCCGCGCCCGTGGGGCGCTCGAGCGCCTCCGGGCCGAGGTCCGCGGGGGTCTCCGGACCCTCGGGGGCGCCCGGCTCGTCCGCGGCGAGCTCGAGCAGGCCCGGCGGCGGGGTCAGGACCACGACGCCGGCCTCCTGGTCCACCTCGGGGACGATCTCCTCGACGAACGGCACGAGCGCGTCCCGGTCGGCGCCGTCCAGGCGCACCACGAGCAGGTCCTGCACCGTGCCGGTGGTCAGGCCCGTCACCTCCCCCACGCGGGCCCCGTCCACGTGGACGGCCAGGCCGAGCAGGTCGTCCTCGTACCAGGCGTCGTCGTCGACCGGGGCGGAGGGGGCGGCGAAGAGCTGGGCGCCGCGCAGGGCCTCGGCGGCGTTGCGGTCGGCCACGGACTCGAACGCCACCACGAGCACGGTCTTGTTCCACCGGGACCGGGCCACGATGAGCTCGGCGGGGGCGCCGGCCGGGCCGCCGCGCAGCTCGAGGGACTCCCCCGGCGCGAACCGCGCGTCGGGGTCGTCCGTGAACACCTGGACGGTGACCTCGCCGCGGATGCCGTGGGGCTTGCCGATGCGGGCGACGCGGACCAGGCCCTCGGTCTCGGCGGGCTGGGGTGCGGGGCTCATGGGCTCTCCTGGGGTGGGGGCGGGACGGGAACGGCCCGCCGACCTGTGCGGGCGGCGGGCCGTTCTCGACGGGGTGCGCGGGGGTGGCCGGCGGCTCAGCGGCCGCGGTCGGTCTCCACGACGTCCACGCGGACGGGGTGGCCGGCCAGGCCGTCGAGCACCGTGCGCAGCGCGGTGGCCGTGCGGCCCTGGCGGCCGATCACGCGGCCGAGGTCCTCGGGCGCCACCCGGACCTCCAGCATCTCCCCGCGCCGCTGGGGGCGCGCGTCGACACGGACGGCGTCCGGGGTGTCCACGATGCCGCGGACGAGGTGCTCGAGGGCCTCGGCCAGCATGCTCACTCGGCCTTCTCGGCGTCCTCGGCCGGGGTCTCGGCCTCGGCGGTCTCCTCGGCGGCGGGGGCCTCGGCGGACTCGGCCGGGGCCTCCTCCTTCTTGGGCTCCTCGGGCAGGATGACCGAGCCCTTGTCCGGGGCCACGAAGGCCTCCTTCTCGCCCTTGGTCTTCAGGGTGCCCTCGGCGCCGGCCTCGCCCTTGAACTTCTGCCAGTCGCCGGTGACCTTCAGGAGGGCCGTGACCTGCTCGGTCGGCTGGGCGCCGACGGAGAGCCAGTACTGCGCGCGCTCGGAGTCGATCTCGATGAACGAGGGCTCCTCGGTCGGGTGGTACTTGCCGATCTCCTCGATGGCACGGCCATCGCGGCGGGTGCGCGAGTCCATGACGACGACGCGGTAGTAGGGGGCGCGGATCTTGCCGAAGCGCTTCAGACGGATCTTGACAGCCACGTGTGTGGTTCTCCTTCAGGGGATCAGGGGGTCGGGCGACGGCCACGCGTGGGGGCAGCGGGCCGGCAGTCCGACGAACGGAACGGAGCGCGCGGAGGATAGAGGGTCGTCCGGGCTCACGCTCAGTGCCCGCCCATTCTGCCAGACGGCCCCGCCCGCTCGCACCTCGGCGCGCGGGCGGGGCCGTCCAGGACCGGGAGGGGACGCCCGGAGAGCTCAGCGGTCCTTGAGGTACTTCTCGAAGCCGGCCGGCAGGTCCAGCTGCGAGGGGTCGAAGTCGGACAGGTCCGGCATGCCGCCCGGGCCGAACACGCCGCCGCCCGCGCGGGCCTGACGCTCCTCGAGCGCCTTGCGCTCCGCGGCGGCCTTGGCCGGGTTGCCGGACTTGACCTTCCCCTTCTTCGCGTTCTTGCCCTTGGCCTTGCGCGAGGTGCCACCGTGGCCCATCCCGGGCATGCCCGGCATGCCGCCGCCGGAGGCGAGCTTCTTCATCATCTTCTGGGCCTCGGCGAAGCGCTCGAGCAGCTGGTTGACCTCGGTCACCTGCACGCCCGAGCCGCGGGCGATGCGCGCACGGCGCGAGCCGTTGATGATCTTCGGGGCCACGCGCTCGTGCGGGGTCATCGAGTGGATGATCGCCTCCACGCGACCGATCGAGGACTCGTCGAACTGCTCGAGCTGCTGCCGCATGCCCTGGGCGCCCGGCATCATCATCAGCATCTTCTTCAGCGAGCCCATCTTCTTGAGCTGCTGCATCTGCTGGAGGAAGTCGTCGAGGGTGAAGTCCTCCTGGTCCGCGAACTTCTGGGCCATCTTCTCGGCCTCGGCGCGGTCCCAGCTCTGCTCGGCCTGCTCGATCAGGGACAGGACGTCGCCCATGTCGAGGATGCGCGAGGCCATGCGGTCCGGATGGAAGACCTCGAAGTCCTTCAGGCCCTCGCCCGTGGAGGCGAACATGATCGGCTTGCCGGTGACGTGGCGGACGGACAGCGCGGCGCCGCCGCGGGCGTCGCCGTCGAGCTTGGTCAGGACCACGCCCGTGAACCCCACGCCCTCGTTGAAGGCCTGCGCGGTGGCGACGGCGTCCTGGCCGATCATCGCGTCGATCACGAACAGGACCTCGTCCGGCTGCACCGCGGCGCGGATGTCCGCGGCCTGCTGCATGAGCTCGTGGTCCACGCCGAGGCGGCCGGCGGTGTCGATGATGACGACGTCGTGGTACTTGGTGTTGGCCTCGCGGACGCCCGCCTGGGCCACCTCCACGGGGTCGCCCGTGGCGGCCTCGAACTCGGAGGAGACGCCGGGGTGCGGGGCGAACACCGGCACGCCGGCGCGCTCGCCGCCCACCTGCAGCTGCTTGACCGCGTTGGGGCGCTGGAGGTCGCAGGCCACGAGCAGCGGGGTGTGGCCCTGGGACTTCAGCAGGCGGGCGAGCTTGCCGGCGAGGGTGGTCTTGCCGGCGCCCTGCAGGCCCACCAGCATGATCACGGTGGTGCCGGTCTTGGCGTGCTGGATGCGCCGAGTCTCGCCGCCGAGGATCTGCACGAGCTCCTCGTTGACGATCTTGACGACCTGCTGGCCCGGGTTCAGGGCCTGCGAGACCTCTTCCCCGAGGGCGCGCTCCTTGATCTGGGCGATGAACTGGCGGACCACGGGGACGGCGACGTCCGCATCGAGGAGGGCGCGGCGGATCTCGCGTGCGGTGGCGTCGATGTCCGCCTCGGTGAGCCGTCCCTTGCCCTTGAGGTTGCGGAACGTGGCTGTGAGACGGTCGGACAGGGAGGTGAACACGGCGGGTGGGATCCTTCGCGAAGAGGAGGTCGCTGGGTCGGCGTCACCGCGGCTCGAGGACGCCCCGCAGGGCCGTCCCGCCGACGGCGGCGCCTCCCCAGACTAGCAACCGACCGGCGACCGCTCAGCGGACGGGCCGGGCCTCCCCCCGGTGCCGGTCCGCGTCCTGCGGCTCGTCGCCGTACGCGGTGCCCAGCCCGTAGTCGTACGCGGACTCGGCGTGGAGGGCGCGGTCCACGCCGCGCAGCTCGTCCTCGGCGGAGACGCGCAGCCCCATGGTCGCCCTCAGGGCCAGGGCGACCAGGGCGGTCACGACGCCGGCGAACACCACGGTGAAGACGGTCGCCACGACCTGGGCCAGCAGCAGCCGGGGGCCGCCGCCGTAGAACAGGCCGGCCATGCCCTCCTCGGTCAGGAGCTCGGGACGGCCGAACAGGCCGATCAGCACGGTGCCGACCACGCCGGCCACCAGGTGCACGCCGACGACGTCGAGCGAGTCGTCGAAGCCGAGCTTGAACTTGAGGTTCACGGCGAGGGAGGCGACCACGCCGGCCACGAGGCCGATCAGGACGGCGCCGACCGGGTCCACGAAGGCGCACGCGGGGGTGATGGCCACGAGGCCGGAGATGATCCCGGAGGCGGTGCCGATCGAGGTGGGCCGGCCGTGCCGGACGACCTCCACGAGCATCCAGCTGAGCATGGCGGCCGCCGGCGCGGCCAGGGTGTTCACCCAGATGAGCCCCGCGGTCTCCACGTCCGCGGCGGCGCCGCCGTTGAAGCCGAACCAGCCGAACCACAGCAGGGCGGCGCCGAGCATCACGAAGGGGATGTTGTGCGGACGGTGGCCCGGATCCGTGCCGAAGCCCTCACGCTTGCCCATCATCACGGCCAGCACCAGCGCGGCCACGCCGGCGGCGGTGTGGACCACCAGGCCGCCCGCGAAGTCCACGGCCTCGCCCACCGCGGAGCCGATCGCGCCGTCCGCCGAGAGCAGGCCGCCGCCCCAGACCATGAACGCCATGGGGCAGTACACGAGCGTGGTCCACACGGGCACGAAGACGCACCAGGTGGTGAACTTCGCACGGTCGGCCACGGCCCCGGAGATCAGGGCCACCGAGATGATCGCGAAGGTGGCGCCGAAGCCGATCGCGGCCATGTCCGGCGTCCCCACGGCCTGGAACAGGCCCGGGTCGGACAGCGGGGTGCCCACGACGCCGAGCCAGCCGTCCCCGGCGGTCATGTTGTAGCCCCACAGCACCCACACCACGGCCACCAGGCCCATCGCGGCGAAGGACATCATCATCATGTTCACGGACGCCTTGGCCCGGGTCATGCCGCCGTAGAAGAAGGCCAGGCCGGGGGTCATCAGGAGGACGAGGCCGGCGCAGACCATCGTCCACACCGCCCCGGCGTCCAGGGGAGTCAGCTGCGGGTCCATGGGGTGGTCCTCCACTCGTCGTGACGCCCGCCCGGCATGGGGGCGTCGGTGCCGCCGAGTCTGCCCGGGACGTGTTTCCTGTCACGGTGCCCCGGTGTTTCCGTCGTGTGAACGCGCGTTGCGGTCCTGTCACGCCGCCTCTCCCGACGACGACGGGCCGCCCCCCTCGGCAGGGGGACGGCCCGTCGTCGTGCGGGTGCCGGGGCCCGGACGGGCCCGGCGGGGATCACTCGGCCAGGAGCGCGTCCACGAAGCCCTCGGCGGAGAACGGGGCGAGGTCGTCGGCGCCCTCGCCCAGGCCGATCAGCTTGACCGGCACGCCGAGCTGGCGCTGGATGGCCACCACGATGCCGCCCTTGGCGGTGCCGTCCAGCTTGGTCAGCACGATGCCGGTGACGTCCACGACCTCGGCGAAGACCTTGGCCTGCATCAGGCCGTTCTGGCCGGTGGTGGCGTCCAGGACCAGCAGGACCTCGTCCACGGCGGCCTGCTTCTCGATGACGCGCTTGATCTTGCCCAGCTCGTCCATGAGGTTGGCCTTGTTCTGCAGGCGGCCGGCGGTGTCCACGAGGACCACGTCCGCCTCCTCCTCGATGCCGGTCCTGACGGCCTCGAAGGCCACCGACGCCGGGTCCGCGCCCTCCGTCTCGGAGCGGACGGTGACCACGCCCACGCGGGCGCCCCACGTGGCCAGCTGCTCGGCGGCGGCGGCGCGGAAGGTGTCCGCGGCGCCGAGGACGACCTCGCGGTCCTCGGCCACGAGCACGCGGGCGAGCTTGCCCACGGTGGTGGTCTTGCCCACGCCGTTGACGCCCACCACGAGGGTGACGGCCGGCTTGCCGTCCTTGCGGGTGGCGGCCAGGCGGCGGTCCATGGACGGGTCGACCATGGCGAGCAGCTCTTCGCGCAGCAGGGCGCGCAGGGCGTCGGGGTCGCGCGTGCCGTCCACGGTGACGCGGGCCTTGAGGCGGTCCACGAGCTCCATGGTGGGCTCGGTGCCGAGGTCCGCCATGAGGAGGTTCTCCTCGATCTCGTCCCAGACGTCGTCGTCGATCCGGTCACGGGAGAGCAGGGCCAGCAGGCCCTGGCCGAAGACGTTGTTGGACTTCAGCAGGCGGGCGCGCAGACGCTGCAGGCGCGTGCCGGCAGCCTCCGGGCGGTCCAGCTGCGGGGCGGTCTCCACGACCTCCGCCGCCGGGGCCTCCTCCTCGACCGCGGGGGCCTCGGCGGCGTGGCGGGGCGCGGGGCGGGACGAGGGGGCGTCGGCGGAGGCCGGGTCGGCCACGAGGCCGCCCGGGGTCGGCGCCGGGTCGTCGTCGTCGCGCAGCTCGGTGTAGGTGCCCTTCGGCGGGGCGACGGGGCGGTCGAGCAGACCGACCAGCACGGCGCCGAGCAGCAGGGCCAGGACCAGGGAGATGATGAGCACGATTTCCACGTGCCCAGTCTCCCACAGGCCCCCTGTCCAGGGCCCGGGGCCCCGCCCCGGCCCTCCCCCGACGGCCGGGCGGCTCAGTCCAGGCGGGAGGGGTCGCCCTCCGCGGGCACCAGCACCCGCGCCACGCCCTCGGCGCCGCGCACCGTCAGCACGGTGGAGCCGTCCGCGCGGCGCTCGGCGTCCACGCCCGCCTCGTCCTGCGCGCCCGAGGGCACCAGCACCGAGACGACGCCGGCCGTCGCACCCTCGCTGCGGAACGCCACCTGGGTCGCGTCCTCCCGCTCATGGGAGTCGGGGTAGTGGTGGCCGCGGTGCAGGTGGCCGCCCTCCCGCGGGTCGAGCTCGCCGCGGTGCAGGGCCACGCCGTCCTCCCCCACGGAGGCGCCGTCGAGCCGGACCTGGACGAGGGTGGTGGCCTCCCCCGCCGCCGCGTCCACGCCGCGGACCGTGTCCGGCGCCGTGCGCTCGGCGGCGTAGGAGGGCGGCAGCGTCCACAGGCTCTCCACCACATGCTCGGCCCCCCGCACCGGCTCGCCCTCGATCCGGGTGCGGTCCACCACGACGGCGGCGTCCGGGCCGGTGAGGACCAGGACGGAGCGGCTGCGCTCGCCGCCGGCCGCCAGCGGCTGGGTCATGGCCACGAGGTCGGCGCGGGCGTCCGGGGACTCCTCGAGCCGGGACAGCACGGCGGGGCCCTCGCCGGGGAACTCCTCCAGGGTGGGGATGTGGATCACGTTGTGCGCCGTGGGCCCGTCCGCCCACCCCCGCCAGGAGTCCTTCACGGAGCCGGGGTGGCCGCCGTCGACCACCACCTGGCGCCCGCGCGCCGTGTACAAGAGCTGCATCAGGTCCCCGCGGTGGGCCTTGACCTCCGTGCCCGTGCCCCCGCGCAGCATCCACGACGCCTCGTCCGCGAAGCCGCCCTCCGGGTCGCCCCAGGAGGAGCGGCCGAAGACCGGGCCGGCCTGGAACGCGCGGATCCGCTCGGCCGGAGCGGTGCCCTCCGCACCGTCCGAGGCCGCGTAGCGCAGCTCGGCGCCGTCCTCCGCCCGCGTGGTCACCGGGTAGACGGAGCTGTCCCCGTACTGCCAGAAGTGGCCCGTGGAGTCGACCATGTGCGGCAGGACCTGCGCCATCCGCTCCACCCGCTCGGCGAACACGTCCGACTCCTCGCCGCACGTGCGCGCGAGCGTGTCGATGTCGCGGAACAGGTCGTGGTTGAACCGCGCGTAGTGCGGGGCGGCCTCGCTGCTCATCCCCTCCTCGTCCACCTGGTACGGGATGTCCTCCTCCGCGCGGGCCATGGCGTGCCGGCGCCACTCGGGGCGGTCGAGCACGCAGCCCGCCCCGAGCAGCGCCCGGTTCTCCATGGACCCGTGGTTGTGCCGCGCGGAGTACCGCGCCATGTTCTGCTCCGCATGGCGGACGATCAGCCGGTCGAGCCATGCGGCCGACGCCGGCGGCTCGCCCCCGGCGCGCAGCGCGGTGACCTCGCGCAGGCACAGCAGCACGTTGAGCCGGTGCGTGTTGGCTTCCAAGTCGTCATGGTCGTCGGCCCAGCCCTCGGCGTGGTCCCGGTCCCAGTCCCGCACGATCCGCTCCGCGACGGCGTACGCGGCGTCGTCGCCCTCCCGGGCCGCCTCGATGCTGGGGCCGATCCAGCGCAGGGACGCGAGCCACAGCCGCCACGCCTCGTCCTCGTAGGGGTCGAGGGTCCAGTCCACGTCCCCGTCGGCGTCGGCCACCTGGACGGCGTCGAAGACGTGCCAGACGAACTGCCCCCGCGCGTTGGTCTCCACCGTGTTGTCCCGGGTGAGCTTGCCGTAGCCCGTGCAGGGGTAGAGGGCGTGGCCGGCGGGCAGCGCCGTCGGCAACGCCGACGCGGCCGAGGACGGCGCCCCGGCGGAGGCGGACGGCGCCGGCTCGGACGCGGACGACGACGCGGCGGCCAGGCCGTCGGAGCCGGAGGTCCCCGGCGCGGGGGCCGGCCCGGCGACGCCGCAGCC
>NZ_JAUNHR010000126.1:0-2175 GCF_030523875.1 Micrococcus sp.
GGGTCGAGGGCGCCTCACGCGAGGGGCGGCCGGCGGCCGCGGGCTCCTCCTCCGGCGCGCCGGCGGCGGGCGCGGTGGAGCGGGGCGAGCCCGCGGTGCCGTCCGCGTCCGACTCCTCGGTGGCGGCGGCGTCCTCGTCGGAGGTCTCCCCGGCCGCGGCCTCCTCCTCGGAGGAGGTCCCGTCCGCCGAGGGGGTCCCCTCGTCCACCGGGACGGCGGAGGTGGAGGACGGGGCAGGGGTCCACGTCGCGGACGAGGCCGTCGGCGCGGCCGAGCGGGAGACCGCGCTCGAGGACGGGGCCGGGGTGGAGCTCACCGGGGCGGGCGCCGTCGTCGGGGGCTCCTCCGGATCCGCTCCGCCGCATGCGGTGAGGGCCAGGGCGAGGGCCGCGAGGCCGAGCGGGAGGCGGTGACGGGAGGAGGGGGTCATGTGGGCGTGCTCCTGGGGGCAAACGGGCAGGGGGGGGGCGCGTTCCGTGCGGGCCGCGCCCCCATCCTCCCATCCGTGCCCCCGCCGTCCTGGCCGCGCGAGGTCACGATGCGGGCACGATCACCCGCCCCGTCGGCCACGTTCCCGTCTCCGGCGGCGGGCCGGGTCTCAGCCGAGGGTGCCCGCGGTCTCCTCGGCAGCGGCGGACGACGCGGACGTCTCGGCCTCCGGGGCGGCCGTGGGCTCCGTGGCCTTCGGGCTGGCCCGGCGCTCGGCGGCGGGACCGCCCACCGGCGGGTCCGTCGGCCGGCCCTGGGTGCCGGACCGGGCCTCCGAGCGGGACGTCGTGGTCGTGGCGGTGGGCTCGGCCGGGGCCGTGGGGGCGGCGTCCGACGGCGGCGGAGCGGGCGTCGAGGGCTCCCCGGGCTCCGGCATGGGGACGGGCGCCGTCGTCGGCGCGGGCACCTGGGAGGTGGTGGGCGTGGGCTCCGGGGAGGGTGCCGGCGCGGGGGCCGTCGTCGGGGCCGAGGAGGTCGGCGCGGGGGACGGAGGACGGCCCGGGACGGTCGGGGCGGGGTCCTGCACCGGGCCCGAGGAGGGGGCCGGCACGGGGACCGAGATCGGGGAGACGCCGCTCGGAGCGGGCGCCGGGGCCGGTCGGGTCGACCCGCCGGGCGCGCCGGACGATCCGCCCGGGGAGCCCGCGGACGAGGAGGGGGCCGGCGGGGCGGCCGGGGCGGAGGTGTCGGTCCCGCCCGTGGCGGACGGGGCCGAGGAGTCCGACGCGGGACCGGAGGCCGAGGAGGAGCCCGGACCCGTGGGGGAGCCGGGGGTGTCGGAGCCGGCCGGCCCGCCCGGGGTGCCGGGGACCGTCCCGGGGGCCGGGGCCACGCCGCCCGGGGTGCTGCCGGGCGTGCCGGCGGAGGAGGCGGGGGCGGCCCGCTCGGGCAGGCGCAGGGTGCCGGGCGTGCGCGCGGCGTCCTGCGCGGCCAGGCCGATCTCGGCCAGCCACGGGCGCACCGTGTCCGCCGGGATGCGGGCGGTGAGCACGCCGGCGTCGGCGGGGGCCATCGCGGCCTGGTCCACCTCGAGCAGGGCGCTGCCGTCCGGCAGGAACACGAGGGCGTCCCAGATGCGGGCGTTCTCCACCTGGTCGGGCTGCTCGACGGCGGAGGTCAGACGGTCCTGCACGATCGCCGGGTCCGTGGTCATACGGTCGCGGACCTCCTTCCGTAAGGCCTCCCAGCCGCGGTCCGTGAACAGGTCCCGGGTGGAGGCCACCCGGTCCTCGCGGGCCGAGTACCAGACGGTCTGCACGGTGGACACGGACCGGTCCCCGCGGCGCTCGGTGGCGAGCAGGCGGGTGGCGGCCGCGTCCGGGCCCGCCACCGCCAGGCGCGGCTGGACGTCCAGGACGGGGTCGGCGGCCCGGTCCGTGTCCCGCTCGTAGGCGGCCACGTGGTCCCGGACGGCGCGGTCCATGGCGGAGGTCCAGGCGGGGGCGCCGGGCACGCTCAGCCACGCCGCGTGGTACTCGGGGTCCTCGCCCTCGAGCACGGCGAGGGACGCGCCGGGGACCTTGTCCAGGTCCAGGGAGGGGACGTCCAGGGTGAAGGGGGTCATGTCCATCGAGGGCAGGGCCTCGGTGGCGGCGGCCATCGACGGCGCGGGCACCGGCTCGGCGTCGTCGCGGCCGCAGGCCGTCAGGGCCAGCAGCCCGGCCACGAGCAGGCCTGCGCCGGCGC
>NZ_JAUNHR010000126.1:2275-3918 GCF_030523875.1 Micrococcus sp.
GGCGCGGGCGGTCAGGAGGGGGCGGGAGGAGGACATGGTGTTCACTTCCGGCGGTGGAGGGACTGGATCTCCGCCTCGACGCGGGCGGCGGCGGCGTCCGGGGACTCGTGCTGGCGGGTGCCGTCGTGAGCCTGGGTGCGGTTGCGCCGCAGCCGCAGCAGGACCCACACCGCGAGGAACCCGAGGATGAGGACCATGACGATGTTGGAGAACATGTCCGCGTAGTCCGCGATGAGGTGGAAGTTCTCGCCGAGGGCGTACCCGCCGTAGACGAAGATGGCGTTCCAGATCAGGGAGCCGAGCGTGGTGAAGAGGGTGAACTTCGCCAGGTTCATGCGCTCGATGCCCGCCGGGATGGAGATCAGGGAGCGGAACACGGGCACCATGCGCCCGAAGAACACGGTCCAGTAGCCGTAGCGGGCGAACCACTTCTCCGTGCGCTCGACGTCGTCGACGTCCACGAGCGGCATGCGGTCCGCGATCCGGTACATTCGGCGCCGGCCCAGGGCCGCGCCGACGCCGTAGAGCACGAGCGCGCCGACGACGGAGCCCACCGTGGCCCAGATCAGGGCGGCATGGGGGCTGAAGGCCCCGCCGGCGGCGGTGAACCCGGCCAGGGGCAGGATCACCTCGGAGGGGATCGGCGGGAAGATGTTCTCCGCGAACACGGCCAGGCCCACGCCCACGGGGCCGACGGCCTCCATGATCGACACGACGACGTTGCCCAGCCAGCCGTAGTCGGCGGGCTGCGCGGCGGCGGCGGACAGGGCCCAGGGGGCGGAACTCGACATCATGGTCTCCATTGTCCACCATCGCCCCGGCTGGACGGCGGTTGGTAGGGTGGTGACGCTGACCGCTCGACCGATCGTTCGCGCCACACACACGCCGTGACGTGCCGCGGGCTCCACTGGAAGGAAGACTCCATGAGCATCATCCAGATTCCGCTGCGCCTGACCTCCGGCGCGTTCATCCTCAACTCCGGCCTGGGCAAGCGCAAGCTCGGCGAGGAGCAGGCCGCCTACCTGCAGGGCATGGCCGTCAAGGGCGTCCCCGCGCTGTCGAAGCTCACCCCGTCCCAGTTCAAGGCCTTCATCGTGGCCTCCGAGGTGGGCACCGGCGCGGCCCTGCTGGCCCCCTTCGTGCCGGGCTGGCTGGCCGGCTCGGCCCTGACCGCCTTCTCCGGCGGCCTGATGTCCATGTACCTCAACACCCCGGAGATGACCGAGGACGACGGCGTGCGCCCGTCCCAGGACGGCACCGCCGTGGCCAAGGACGTCTTCCTGCTCGGCTCCGGCCTGGCCATCGCCGCCGACTCCGTGACCAACCGCCCGGGCAAGCGCCGCAAGGCCGCCAAGAAGCGCGCGAACCGCATCGCCGAGGCCCGCGAGGCCAAGGTGCAGGCCATCCGCGAGGCCAAGGACGAGAAGGTCGCCGCCATCTTCGCCGCCCGCGACGAGCAGACCAAGGCGCTGCGCGCCGCCCGCGAGGAGCTCGCCAAGCTGCGCAAGAAGGCCTGACGCCCGCCCGCCCCGCTCGGGGCGAGACCAGGAGGGGCCCCCCCCCCGGTGGGCCGGGCGGGGGCCCCCCACCGGGGCCCCGGGGGGGGCGGGTGTGGTGCACCCCCGGGGGGGTGGTCACAACGC